>NZ_CP017042.1:680000-1012500 GCF_001717585.1 Selenomonas sp. oral taxon 920 | reverse complement strand
CTCCATATTGCTGCGGAACGTTTTGCTCGGCCGCTCATCATCCTAACGGGAGCATTTGGCGGGCGGCTTGACCATCTCATGAGCACTGCCGCCGTCGCCGCGCACGCCGACATCTCCTGCGTACTTGCGGACGAGTGCGAAACACTTTTCTATCTCCATGCAGGTGAATCGCTCACCGTGACCTGCGACACGCCCCCGCGTGCCATCTCCCTCCTCCCCTTTACGGAGGAATGTACGGGCGTAACAACGCATGGTCTGTATTGGGAACTGCGGGATGCGTGCATCACAAATCGTGCATCACTTGCAATCAGCAACGTCCTCGCACGCGAAAACACAAAAAAAACGTTTGCCGTCTCCATCAAGAGCGGCGTTCTCGGTGTCTATCTCTGCCATAAAGAATAAAGGAAGTTTTCATTGAACATCAACATCCCACAGTCCTATTTCAGCAAGCTCATGCGAGCTGTCGTGGAGTTCGAACTGATTGAGCAGGGCGACCGCATTCTCATCGGCGTATCAGGCGGCAAGGACAGCATCTTTCTCACCTACGCCCTCGCCATCCTGCGTGAACGTCTCAAAAAGGACTTTACCATCGCAGCATTCACTGTCAACCCACAGTTTGACACGCCCCTCAATACCGATGCAATTGCATCATTCTGCAAAAGTCTCGATGTCCCCTACGGTGTTGTGGATGTCGATATCGCAGGCGCGATTGCGGAGCAGGACGACAAAAGCCCCTGCTTCACCTGCGCGTTTTTCCGGCGCGGCGCAGTCAATCGCTATGCCGTGGAGCACAAAATGAATAAGGTCGCCTACGCGCATCATCATGACGATGCTGTGGAGACCTTCCTCATGAGTTTATTCTACTCGGGGCAGCTGAACACGTTCCGTCCCAAAACCTATCTCGATAAGACGGACATCACCGTCATCCGCCCCCTCGTCTACTTCCGCGAGCAGGAAATCACCGACGCGATCCAATACCACGGCTTCACGCCGATCCCCTCCCCCTGCCCCCACAACGGCAACACCACGCGTCAGACTGTCAAGGAGCTGATCGAAACGCTCGGCAGGGATAATCCGAACCTCTACAACCACCTCGCTGCGGGGATGCGTGAGGGCGCACTTGGCGAGCTTTGGCCCGCAAGCAAGACTCGCAAAGAGATGGAGCGCACCTACCGCGCATTTATGGCGAAGGGGTAGCACTTCTCGCGCTCAGACAACATCAAAAGAGCCGAACGATGAAGTTGTTTCACTTCGCCGTTCGGCTTTTTTCAATCACGTCCAAGCTTGTCGCGCAGGATGACATCGTGTGCGCCGCCCTCGACGATGCTGGTCGAGGAGACGAGGGTGAGCTTCGCCTTGTCGCGGAACTCGGGCAGGTTGAGTGCGCCGCAGTTGCACATGGTGGAGCGAATCTTGGAGAGGGTCGTCTCGACATTTTCCTTCAGAGGACCCGCATAGGGAACATAGGAATCTACGCCCTCCTCGAAGGACAGTTTCTTATTGCCGCCGAGGTCATAACGCTGCCAGTTGCGCGCACGATTTGAACCCTCGCCCCAATACTCCTTGTAGTATGTGCCGTTCACCATGACGCGATCCGTCGGGCTCTCATCGAAACGCGAGAAGTAGCGTCCGAGCATAAGGAAATCCGCCCCCATCGCAAGTGCGAGCGTCATGTGGTAGTCGTAGACAATGCCGCCATCGGAGCAGATGGGGATGTAGATGCCCGTTTCCTTGAAGTATTTATCACGCTCAGCGCACACGTCGATGAGTGCAGTCGCCTGTCCGCGCCCAATGCCTTTCGTCTCACGCGTGATGCAGATCGAACCGCCGCCGATGCCGACTTTGATGAAGTCCGCCCCCGCATTCGCAAGGAAGCGGAACCCCTCGCCGTCGACAACATTGCCCGCACCAACCTTTACACTGTCGCCGAACTCCTCACGGATGTGCTGAATTGTCAGGCGCTGCCACTCGGAGAACCCCTCAGAAGAGTCAATGCAGAGGACATCCACGCCCGCCGCAATCAACGCCGGAACACGCTCGGCATAGTCGCGCGTGTTGATGCCGGCACCAACAATATAACTCTTATTGCTGTCGGTCAACTCGAGCTCATTCTCCTTGTTGTCGGTGTAATCCTTGCGGAATACCATGTAGCGTAAGCGCTGATTCTTGTCGATGAGCGGCAGCATATTCAGCTTGCGCTCCCAGATGAGATCGTTCGCCTGTGTGAGTGTTGTCGCATCCGCATCCGCCCAGACAAGTTTTTCAAACGGAGTCATGAACGTAGCGACCTCCGTATCAAGGGACATCCGCGATACACGATAGTCACGACTCGTCACGATGCCGACGAGTTTCCCATTTGCGGAACCATCCTCCGTAACCGCCATCGTAGAGTGCCCCGTCTTGGCAAGAAGGTCAAGCACACCGCCAAGAGTCGTGTTGGGACTGATGTTGGAATCGCTGCTGACAAACCCGGACTTGTAGTTTTTTACGCGGGAGACCATCGCAGCCTCCTCCTCGATGGACTGCGAACCATAGATGAAGGATACTCCGCCCTGCTTAGCGAGGGCAATCGCCATCGTATCATTGGATACTGCCTGCATAATCGCGGAGGTCAGCGGTATGTTCATCGTGAGCGCCGACTCCTCATCGCGATGAAATTTGACCAGCGGCGTACGCAATGAGACATTTGCAGGGAAGCACTCCGTCGAGGAGTAGCCCGGAACGAGCAGATACTCTCCAAATGTGTGTGATGGCTCGGTGTAATAATGCGCCAAGAGAATCCTTCCTTTCTCGTAGTTCAGTCCGAAATATTGTTGTTTAATATACGCGCTTCCATCCGCCGTGTCAAGGCATCGGAAAACAATATATGCCGCTGTTGTGAAATTTCCCGGTTTTGTCAAAAAATCCCTAAGAGTATCACGTTCACTCTTAGGGAAATCAATGCCCTTACGGGATCATATACGGTGGTGCCGAAGGCCGGGGTCGAACCGGCACGTTGTCGCCAACGGCAGATTTTGAGTCTGCTGCGTCTGCCAATTCCGCCACTTCGGCATGGGTCAATTCGTTTCGTATTATAGCACTCTGGCAGTAGACTTGTCAACGTCAGCACAGATCGCGCTCAAGCTTACGGATAAGTTCCATATCTGCCTCGAACCACGGCACGGAGTAGAGTTCTGCTCGCCCAAGCCAACGCCCCGCTGAGTGCACGCTTAGCTGCGGCTCTCCCGCAACGTGGCGGCATACATAGAGACGCATATTCATATGGTACTCCGGATAGTCGTGATCGACGATGCCAAGCAGTCGCTCCACGGCGATATCGACCCCAAGTTCCTCATGGATTTCACGCACAAGCGCCTCCTCGTCTGTCTCGCCCTGCTCAACCTTGCCGCCCGCAAATTCCCATGTTCCCGCGTAGGCGCCGTATCCGCGGCACGCGCCGAACACTTTGCCGTCACGAAGGATTGCGCCCGCAACGACATCAATATGTTTTCGTTCACTCATACCTTATTCCTTCTCGCTCTTCGCTCTGCGCATAAAAAGCTGTGTCAGCTGCGCATGCGGGTCTTTTCCCTGTGTGACAATTTCATAAACGGTTGCGGAGATTGGCAGGTCGACACCATGCTCCTCTGAGAGCGCCATCAATGCTTCTGCCGTATAGACGCCCTCAGCGATCTTGTGAAAGTCTCCCGCTGTGCCGCGTACAACTGCCTCACCATAACGTCGATTGTTGCTGTATGGAGAAAAGAGGGTTGCCTCGTAGTCACCTAGGTGCGAGAGCCCATAGATCGTCTCCCCATCTCCCCCCATTGCACGCACGAGGCGTACGAGTTCCCGTGTGCCGCGCGCCATAAGAGCCCCCTTTAGACTGCCGTAGCCGAGGCCATCGAGCATCCCTGCGGCAAGCCCAACGACGTTCTTTGCCGCCGCTCCGACCTCTGTTCCGAGCAGATCCTCTCCATAGTAAAAGCGGATGAGCGGGCTGCCGAGCTCCCCTACAAGATGATGCAGAGCCTCCCTGTCCTCGCCCGCAAGCACCATGCAGTTCGGAATCCCACGTACGAAGTCCTGTACATGCCCGGGACCGACCCAGACGACGGGTTTCACATCCGCCCCCAATTCCTTGTGCACAACGGTTGTAAGCCTCGTTCCAGTGCCAATCTCCAGCCCCTTCATACAGAGAATGATCTGCCGCTGTGCAAGTTCCTTCCCCAATCCCTGCGCACAGAGATCGCGGAGAAAGGAACGCAGTGCCTGTGCATGAATGGAGATAATGACAACCTCTGCTGTTCGAACTGCGACACCCAAATCATCGGTCAGATGAATCGCATCGGGCAGCGTCAAAAATTCATTTGTTCGTGACGTACGCAGTTCTGCCAGATGCACAGACCCCGCACGCCCCCAGAGAGTAACCGTATGACCCACGCGCGCAGCATACCACGCATGAAAGGAACCCCAGCGTCCGCACCCCAATACAGATATGTTCATGAAGATACCTCCACTCGTAGGTTCAAGAGATCACGAATCACAGCTCCTGCCATAATGAGTCCTGCGACAGATGGGACAAAGGACACACTTGCAGGCACCGCATTCCGCCCTGCAATGGGCATCTCGCTTACTGCCTCCGGTGTGCGTGGGCGCTCGCGCGAACAGACGACCCTCAAATGCGGAATGCCCAGCTCCTTTAGCTTCTTCCGCAGAATGCGCGCGATTGGGTCCCCCTTCGTACGATAGATATCCATGACCGCAAAGAGTGTCGGGTCGAGTTTATTCGCCGCGCCCATACTTGCAATCAGTGGAATCCCGTGCCGATGGCACTGTACGGCGAGATCAATTTTTGCCGTCACCGTATCTACAGCGTCCAATACATAGTCATAATGCTCTGGAAAGAACGTATTCGCATCCTCTGGCGAATAGAAGGCGCGAATCTCACGAACCTCGCAGGCGGGATTGATGGAGTGAATACGCCGCGCCATTGTCTCCGTCTTGAACGCACCGACCGTCTCTGTCAGCGCATGGATCTGACGATTGATATTCGTTGCATCGATCACGTCATGATCGACAAGCGTCAGTCTTCCAACGCCCGCGCGTGCCAGTGCCTCTGCTGCATACGAACCGACACCGCCAATGCCGAACACTGCTATGGAGCACCTGCCAAGATGTTCCACGCCCGCACTGCCCAACAGCATCTCCGTCCGCGCGAAACGCCGATCGCTCATTTTACTGCCTTTCCACATCCATGCACGTCAAAGAGCTGCTGCATATATTCGCAGCAGCTCCTTTCCAACAAAATTATACTGATATGCCCCTTATTTGACCACGAGCACAGGGCACTTCGACTGCTCTACAACATACTGACTGACGCTGCCGAGCAGTACCCCCTTCACGACGCCGAGACCGCGGCTGCCCATGACAATGAGGTCAATGTCGTTCGACTCCGCAAAGTCAAGGATGACCACCGCCGGCGAGCCCGTATCCGAGAATGACTCCTTCTCAACGCCTGCCGGAACCATTTCAAGCGCGCGGTCAAGGATGACATTCCCCGCCTTCGTCACGGAGTCGAGAATCGCATCCGAGAGCACGGCATTGATCGCGAGCTGATTGATGTTTGCAACATAGAGGAAATTCAGCTTCGCTCCACATGTTTCGGCAAGCATGACTGCCTTTTCAATCGCGCGGTCGGCCCCCTCAGAGCCATCCACCGGTACTAAAATATTCTTCATCATGGCAGTTCCTCCTCACTTCTCTAAAGAACGTGAACATTATTACTTGATTTGGCGCGCCCTGCGACCATAACGCTGGAATGCGCGTACTCCAAGACGGTCTGCGTGACACTCCCAAGAAAGATTCCACTCATGCGGGATAATTTGCGCCCGCCTATGACGACAAGATCTACATCCATCTCATCGATGAAGTGCAAAATCTCATCCGCTGGTACGCCTGCACGATGGTGACGCTCATATGCGACATCCGCAGGCAGAAGTTCCTCCGCTACGGAAAAAATCTCCTGTGCCTCCTCTGCCGCAGGACGTACAATGCTCTCTGGCAGCCACGGCACATCGCCCTCATCCGTACTCTCATCGAACGGTGACACATAGATGAAGTACACCGTCGCATGCATAATGCGAGCAAATTCTCCCGCCAGACGGACGGCGCACAGTGACTCCTGCGAGCCATCGACAGGGATAAGGACACGCGCATATTTAGCACCGTAAGCCATCGCACACCTCCCGTCCCGCCTCGTTTGTTGTATTTATTCGCTAAATTCTGTCAAACTCCTTCTTTATTCCGACGATTATTCCGGAAAATAAATTGACGCGCCCCATCGAAAATGATAGACTGACTCTACATATAAAGGAATTTGGGAGGCAATGAATTATGGGAGAAGAGCAGACGGGGCAAACGGATGAGGAAGTTGTCGCTGCAACCGGTATTTCAGACATCTATGCCGCAGCTAAACGCCTCGAGGGCATTGTACGAAAGACGCCGCTGGTCTACAGTGAGTTTTTCTCTGAGCTCTCTGGCAACGCGACCTATCTGAAACTCGAAAATCTCCAGACAACTGGTGCATTCAAACTGCGCGGCGCATACAATCGCATCTCCATGCTCACAGAGGAGGAGAAGGCGCGCGGCGTTATCACCGCCTCGGCAGGTAATCACGCGCAGGGCGTCGCCTACGCCTCACAGAAACTCGGTGTAAACGCCGTGATCTGCATGCCCGCAACAACGCCGATTCTCAAGGTCGAGGCGACGCGTGCACTCGGTGCAACGGTCATACTCCACGGCAACGGCTTTGACGATGCCTATGCACACAGCCTCGAACTGCAGGAAGAAAAGGGGTACGTCTACATTCATCCGTTCAATGACCGCGATGTCCTCGTCGGACAGGGCACCATCGCCCTCGAAGTCATCGACGCGCTCAAGGATGTGGATGCAATCCTCGTTCCCGTCGGCGGTGGCGGACTTGCCTCGGGCATTGCGCTCGCGGTGAAGCTCGTCAACCCGCAGGTGAAGGTCATCGGCGTCGAGCCGGAAAATGCTGCCTGCATGAAGGCGGCACTCTCTTGCGGGCGCACGATCACACTCCCCTCTGCCGATACCGTTGCCGACGGCTGTGCCGTTCGCACGGCGGGAAAACTCACGCTCGAATTCTGCCGCCGCTACCTGGATGAGATCATCACCGTCTCTGAGATGGAGATCATGAGCGCTCTGCTCTCACTGATCGAGAAGCACAAACTCATCGCCGAGGGAGCGGGCGTCCTCTCACTCGCCGCGCTGCAAAAACTGCACATGAAGGACAAAAAAATTGCCGTGCTTGTCAGCGGCGGCAACATCGATATCTCCACCATTTCGGCGCTCATCTCAAAGGCGCTCATCTCGCGCGGCAGGGTGTTCCGCTTCTCCGTGCAGCTCCCTGACAAACCAGGACAGCTGCTCACCGTTGCGCAGATCCTCACCGAGCAGGACGCAAATGTCATTCGCCTCGATCACGACCAGACAATGGTAACAGACAGCTTCCAGAAGGTGCAGCTCACCGTTACCGTTGAGGCACATGGGCAAGAGCACATCGACCGCATCGTCGCCGCACTTGCTTCGAACGGATTTGAAATCAACAAGATTTACTGACCAGCAGAAAGGATATTCCAGCGTATGACTGCCGCCCCACTGAAATGTATCGATCAGGATACGGCACAACACCTTGCCGACCTCTTTAAGACCCTCGGCGATCCCACCCGCATCAAGATTCTCTCCCTGCTCGCAGCAGCAGAGGAGCTGCGCGTCTATGACATTGCGGACGGTCTGGATATGGGCCAGTCCGCCATCTCCCATCAGCTGCGCGTCCTCCGCAGTGCCCGTCTCGTCAAGTTTCGCCGTGACGGCAAGGAGGTACTCTACTCGATTGATGACGATCATGTGCTGAAACTGCTCAGTCAGGGTCTCGAGCACGTACAGCACGCATAAAATGAACTGAAAGGATGTTGTTTTATGAAACGCCGCATCTTCCTTTGCACCAGCATCGCCCTGCTCCTCGCTGCGGGCACGGCCTTCGCCTCGCCCACCCTGCGCGAGGGTTCGCAGGGGAATGAGGTGCGTGTCCTCCAGCAGGCACTCCAAAACGCAGGTTATAAGATCAAGAGTGCGGACGGCATCTTTGGCAAGGATACAGAACGCGCTGTTGCCGAGTTCCAGCGCGACCACAAGATCAAGATCACGGGCAT
This sequence comes from Selenomonas sp. oral taxon 920, assembly GCF_001717585.1. NCBI lineage: Bacteria > Bacillati > Bacillota > Negativicutes > Selenomonadales > Selenomonadaceae > Selenomonas > Selenomonas sp. oral taxon 920. Next base: position 1,004,284 of record NZ_CP017042.1, on the reverse strand, counting down.
AGTCACAAACGCCACGTGGCGTGCACTCAAAAACCTTCCTGCCAAGAGCACGTGGGGTATTAACGTGCCGCCGCCTGCCAATAACGGGAAACAACCGCTTGCGCCGAACGGCAAGCCCATTCTGCCCGCGAGCAAGGTCTCCGATGTCATCAAGACGGCGAAGTCATACATAGGCACGCCCTATGTTTTTGGCGGAACAACGCCGAAGGGCTTTGACTGCTCCGGTTACCTCCAATACGTGTTCCAGAAACATGGAATCACGATCCCTCGCACAGCCGATGAGCAATATAAGCTTGGTCTCAGGACAAAGAGCACAAAAGAGCTTGTGCCCGGTGATCTCGTCTTTTTCGAAACATATGAAAAGGGTGCGTCCCACTGCGGTATCTACCTCGGCAAGGGCGAATTCATCCACGCCTCCACGAGCAAGGGCGTGCGTGTCGATGCGCTCGCAAACGACTACTGGAAGCCGCGTTTCCTCGGCGGTAAGCACATCGTGAAATAAAAATTGACTTTTCCCCAGCCGCTCATTATAATAGGGCGATATCGGGATGTAGCGCAGTTTGGTAGCGCATCTGGTTTGGGACCAGAGGGTCGCAGGTTCGAATCCTGTCATCCCGACCATTGCACCTGTAGCTCAGTTGGATAGAGCAACGGCCTTCTAAGCCGTGGGTCGAGGGTTCGAATCCCCCAGGCGCACCATCGGAAATTACCGTATCGCGGGAAGCGATACGGTTTTTTGTTGCTTTGCCGCATTTGGGGCAAAAAAAAGATGTGAGATCTGACTCTCACATCTGCGTTTCGATATGGTGGAGACAAGGGGGATCGAACCCCTGACCTCTTGCATGCCATGCAAGCGCTCTCCCAGCTGAGCTATGCCCCCGCGCGTTTCGCGCTGACAAAGGGTAGTATAGCGAAAAGCACATGCCTTGTCAAGACTGAATTTTCAGTGCACAGATCAGATAATATGGTGCTCTCACCCCTCTTCGTTGCGCTTCTCGTAAGCGCCGCTCAGGATGTCCGCCCACCATGATTCATGTGTCTGATACCACGCAATTGTACGTTGAATGCCGTCGTCAAATTTCGTTGAGGGCTTCCAGCCAAGTTCGCGCCCGATCTTCGTCGGATCGATTGCATAGCGGCGGTCGTGTCCTTTGCGGTCGGTGACGTAGGAAATCTGATCCTCCCCCTTGCCAAGTGCCGCAAGAATCGTACGGACAACTTCGATGTTCGAGCGTTCGTTGTGACCGCCGACGTTATAAACCTCCCCATTTGTACCATACCGTATAATCGCATCAATCGCGGCACAGTGATCGTCAACGTGCAGCCAGTCACGGACATTCAGCCCATCGCCGTAGACGGGCAGCTTCTCCCCCTGCATCGCACGGATCACCATAAGAGGAATGAGCTTCTCAGGGAACTGGAACGCACCGTAGTTGTTCGAGCAGCGCGAGATAGTGACAGGCACGTCGTAGGTGCGCGCATACGCCTGTACGATGAGATCGGCAGATGCCTTCGACGAGGAGTAAGGACTCGACGCATGGAGCGGCGTCTCCTCGGTAAAGAGAAGATCGGGGCGGTCGAGCGGCAGATCGCCGTAAACCTCGTCCGTCGATACCTGATGATAGCGCCGAGTTCCATACTTGCGACAAGCATCAAGCAGCACACTCGTCCCAATGACATTCGTCTGCAGAAAAATCTCCGGATTTTCGATGGAGCGATCCACATGGGACTCCGCCGCAAAGTTGACAACGATGTCCGGCTGTTCGCGTTCAAAGAGTGCATAAACCGCCGCACGGTCTGCGATATCACCGCGCACAAACGAGAACTGCGGATGCTTCCGCGCCGCGTCGAGCGTCGCCAGATTCCCCGCATAGGTCAACACATCATAACAAACGATGGTATCCTCTGGATGTTCGCGCAGTTCATAGTAGACAAAATTTGCACCGATAAAGCCCGCGCCGCCCGTGACAATAATCTTCATATATTCCGCTCCTTTTCTTTTTCTTTAAAAATGATTCGACATCGCTTCTATTTTTCCTTTTTCGTTTACAAATAACAAACATTCGTGCTATACTGTTGGGCGGGAGGGATGGAAATGAAGGCGCGGACATATATTGCGATTGATCTCAAAGCGTTCTATGCCTCGGTTGAATGTATGGAGCGCGGGCTGAATCCGCTGACCGCACACCTTGTTGTTGCAGATGAGAGCCGCACAAGCAAAACCATCTGTCTCGCAGTCTCCCCTGCACTCAAAGCACATGGCATCGGCGGGCGCCCGCGCCTCTTCGAAGTCATCCGCGCTGTGGAGCAGGCGAATGCACGGCGAACATACCGCGCCCCCCAACGCATACTCACAGGAGAGACGCGGGATGCGGCGGAGCTTGCGGCACATCCGGAACTCGCCATTGCCTATCATATTGCTCCCCCGCGCATGGCGCTCTACATGGACTACAGTATGCGCATCTACGAGATTTATCTGCGCCACGTTGCACCCGCGGACATCCATATCTACTCCATCGACGAGGTCTTCATTGACGCGACGAGTTATCTTGATACAGAGGACATCTCTGCGCATGACTTTGCCATGCGTCTCATCCGCGAAGTACTGCGGGAAACGGGGGTCACAGCGACGGCAGGGATTGGAACAAACCTCTACCTTGCAAAGGTCGCGATGGACATTGTGGCAAAGCGCATGCCGCCCGACGCAGACGGCGTACGCATTGCACAGCTGGACGAGATGAGCTATCGGCAGAGGCTCTGGACGCATCGCCCGCTCACGGACTTTTGGCGCATTGGCAAGGGCTACGCCAAGAGACTCGAGGAGCACGGACTCTATACAATGGGCGATATCGCACGCTGCTCGCTCGGCGGAGCAAATGCACGGCACAGTGAGGATCTCCTCTATCGCCTCTTCGGTGTGCAGGCGGAGCTGCTGATCGATCACGCGTGGGGCTTTGAGTCCGTGTGCATGGCCGACATCAAAGGCTACCGCCCGAAGTCGCGCAGCACGCATATGGGGCAGGTGCTGCAAAATCCCTACACCGCACAAAAAGCCCGCCTGGTTGTCTGGGAGATGGCAGACACACTCTCTATCGATCTCGCCGAGAAGCGGCTCACAAGCGACCGGCTGGAACTAACCGTCGGTTATGACGTCGAGTGCCTGAGCCGCCCCGAAATACGCGAACGCTATCACGGACGCATTCGCACGGATCGCTATGGGCGCCGTGTCCCGTGGCCGGCGCACGGCAGGGTTCTCATCGAACGCGGAGCGACAACACGGTGGATCATGAACGCATTGACGGGACTCTATGATGAGATCGTAAATCCCACGCTTCTCATCCGCCGGCTCACCGTCTCCGCACATCATCTGATGACACAGGAGCAGTGCGCCTCCGCTTCTGAGCAGATGAGCCTCTTCGGAGAGGCGGAAGCGGCACAGAGCATTCTATCCTCTGCCGAAAAAGCTGCGCAGACAAAGGAACAGGCCCTGCAGGAGGCAATCATCGCCATCAAGAAAATGTATGGAAAGAACGCCATCCTGCGCGGATCAAATTTCATCGACGGCGCAACGGCACGTCTGCGCAATACACAGATCGGCGGACACAAAGCATAACGAAGGGAGAAGATCATGCAGCGAAAAATTGAGGACTACGCGGATATCATTCATCTGCCGCGCCCCATCTCAAAGACACATCCTCCCATGTCCCTGCGTGACCGCGCAGGTCAGTTCGCCCCCTTCTCTGCGCTCACCGGACTCCATGCCGCCGCAGACCGCACAGAGGGTGAAAAAGCGGCACAACACGAAGAATACGGTCCACCCGAGCACACTGCTTGACAAAAGGCCCGCAGGTCGTTACAATACTCTCAATATCGGGATGTAGCTCAGCTTGGTAGAGCGCATCGTTCGGGACGATGAGGCCGCAGGTTCGAATCCTGTCATCCCGACCATTTTATTGACGATGAGCCGGAGCCCTTCGGGGATGCCGGCATTTTTATATTGGGGAGGCCTTTGGTATGGAAAATGAATGCAGGCGGTGCAGCTGGGTCAAGCTAAACGACCCCATCTATGTGAAATACCATGATGAGGAGTGGGGCGTTCCGCTCCACGATGACCGTGCACTCTACGAGCTCTTTATTCTCGAAACCTTTCAAGCGGGTCTCTCATGGGCAACGATCCTGCACAAGCGCGAAAACTTCCGCCGCGCCTACGAGGGATTTATTCCTGAGCGTGTCGCGGCATTTGATGACGCAAAGGTCGAGGAACTGATGCAGGATGCAGGGATTGTTCGCAACCGCCGCAAGATCGAAGCGAGCATTGTGAACAGCCGCATCTTCCTTGAGATTGTAAAAGAATACGGCTCGTTCGACTGCTATATCTGGGGCTTTACGGACGGAAAGCCCGTACGAGAGAGCTGTGAGCTGCGCACAACCTCGCCGCTCTCGGACAAGGTGTCAAAGGATCTCAAAAAACGCGGCATGGCGTTTGTTGGCTCAACCTGCATCTACTCAACACTCCAAGCCATCGGTGTCCTTGCCGCGCATACGGATGAATGCGATTGGAGCAAGGCATGAGGTGTACCGATCCACGCCTCGCCGCGCTGCGTGCGGCCTTCCCCTTCACCGTCCCCATTCTCGCAGGCTTTCTCTTTCTTGGGCTTACCTACGGCATCTATACAAATGTCTCGGGCTTCTCGTTCTGGTACCCGATGGCGATGAGTGCGATCATCTTCGGCGGCTCACTTGAGTTCATCGCGACGGCACTTCTGCTGAGTCCGTTTGCTCCTCTTCAGACCTTCCTGCTCGCGCTGATGGTGCAGGGGCGACACATCTTCTACGGCATCTCCATGTTCGAGAAATATCGCGGCATGGGCTGGAAAAAGCCCTACCTCATCTACGGTATGTGTGATGAGTCGTTCTCCATCAATTACACGACAAAGATTCCTCATGGGATTGATTCAGGCTGGTTCATGTTCTTTGTTACCCTGCTGAACCAGCTTTACTGGGTCGCAGGTGCAACCATCGGCGGACTGGTCGGCACAAGTCTCCCGATCAATACAACAGGTATTGAGTTCGCAATGACAGCACTTTTCGTCGTCATCTTTATCGAGCAATGGCTTAACGATCCGCAGCACTATACAGGAATCCTTGGACTTGCAGCTGCAGGCATTGCACTTGCCGTCTTTGGGCGTGACGCTTTTATGCTCCCGACCATGTTCATCATTCTCGCGGGATGCCTTGGACTGCGGCCCTTCATCAAAGGGAGAGAGACGGCATGACGTTCACTGAGCAATGTATCACCATCGGGCTCTGTGCACTTGCGAGTGTACTCACGCGCGCCCTCCCCTTTCTTCTCCTCTCGGAGAAGAAGCCGACACCGCCCATTGTCCGCTATCTCGGCAACGTACTCCCCGCCGCCGTCTTTGGGATGCTCGTCGTCTACTGCCTCAAAGATACGTCCTTTCTCAGCGGAAATCACGGACTGCCGGAGATCACAGGAGTCATCGTGACTGCCGCACTCCATCTGCGGTTTCGTCAGATGCTGCTCTCCATCGGGGGAGGAACAATGATTTACATGATTTTGATCCAATACATATTCATCCCATAAAAAAACTCCCCTCCTGGGGAGTTTTTTTACGATTACATGTAGTCATCCGCCGTGCGGGTCTTTGCCTTCTTGCCGAGCCCAAGCATACGCGAGATACGGTCAACGATGACATAGAACACAGGAATGAGGAAAATCCCAAGAATGGTAGCAAAGAGCATGCCGCCGACAACGGCGACGCCCATGCCGTTACGCGCCGCAGCACCTGCACCGGATGCCATGCAGAGAGGCAGACAGCCGATGATGAACGCGAACGATGTCATGAGGATCGGACGGAGACGCAGCCCCGCCGCCTGAATCGCCGCTTTCAAGGGATCCATGCCGCGATCGACGCGTATCTTTGCGAACTCGACAATCAGAATTGCATTCTTTGCCGCAAGACCGATGACCATGATGACACCGATCTGCATATAGACGCTGTTCTGATAGCCCGCTGCCGGAATGCCGATCATGCCGAAGATCGTCGCTAGGATGTACTCGGAGAAGAGTGCTCCGAAGATGCCCGTCGGCACGGTAAAGAGAACGGCGAACGGTACGCTCCAGCTCTCATAGAGTGCCGCAAGACAGAGGAAGACGAAGACAAGGCAGAGTGCAAGCACCTGCATGGTCGAATCCGCCGACTTCTGCTCCTCCCGGCTCTGCCCCGACCACTCGATGCTGAATCCGGAGCCTGTGTGCTTCTGGACAATCTCGGTGATGGCTTTCATCGCATCGCCCGAGCTATATCCTGTCCCCGCACTGCCTTGGATCTGGATGGAGCGCGCACCGTTGAAACGGCTGATCTGCGTCGGTCCCGTTGTGAGTTTCGGCTTGAGGAGGGTATCAAGCGGCACCATGCCGCCCTGCGAGTTCTTGACAAAGACAAACTTCGCTGCCTCTGCCTCGGTGCGATAGGTCACGTCGGACTGCAGCACAACCTTGTAGGTGCGCCCAAACTGGTTGAAGTCATTGACCTCATAGCCGCCGAAGTTGACCTGCAGTGCCGTAAATACATCCGAGAGCTGAACGCCGAGGTTCTTGACCTTTTCGCGGTCGATCTCATACTGATAGCTCGGTGCGTTGATCTTAAACGTCGTCCGCACGCCCTGCAGCTCGGGACGCGTGCGTGCCTCGGCAAGAATCGCATTCACGATGTCGTTGAGCTCCGTGTCGGAGTGCCCGCTCATGTCCTGCAGCTGGAGCGACCAGCCGCCGACATTGCCAAGACCCGGCAGTGCGGGCGGATTGATGGCGATAACGAGAGCCTCGGGAGCCTCCATCGCACCCACACGGAACATCGTGCCGACTGCGGCGGCAACGGACTCAGCCAGCCCGGCACGCTGCGACCAGTCCTTCATACCGACAAAGACGACCGCGCCGTTGGAGTTCGCACCACCCGCAAGAATGTCGAAGCCATTGATGGACATGACGGCGCTCTGTCCCTTGATCTCACGCTGTGCCGCCTGCTGGATCTTGTCCACGGTCTTCTGTGTCTGATTCGTAGACGTTCCCGGCGGCAGCTGAATCGCGATCATCAGATAGCCCTGATCTTCCTCGGGGACAAATGTGGTCGGCAGATTCCGATAGATGATCACCGTGAGACCGCAGACGATGAGCAGGAAGATAACGGCAACCCTCGCCTTGCGGATAAACTTGCTGACAATGCCGACATAGCCCTTGCGTGTTGCGTCGAACCAGTTGTTGAAGCGATCAAAGAATCGATCGAGAACACTCTTTGTCCCATTCTCCTTCTTCGGCTTCAGCATGAGCGCACAGAGCGCAGGTGTCAGCGTCAGCGCAACGAAGGCAGAAATGGCCATCGAGATTGCAATTGTGAGAGCGAACTGCTTATAGAGCACCCCCATCATGCCGCCAAGGAAGGCAACGGGGACAAAGACTGCCGCAAGCACGAAGGCAATTGCGACAACAGGCCCCTGCACCTCCGACATCGCCCGTTCCGTTGCATCAATCGGAGTGAGCCCGCTCTCCATGTGATGCTCGACATTCTCGATGACGACAATCGCATCATCGACAACAAGACCGATCGCAAGCACCATCGCAAAGAGCGTCAGTGTATTGATGGAGAAATCCAGCAGAACGAACGCGCCGAATGTTCCGATGAGGGACACCGGCACGGCAAGCAGAGGGATGAGCGTTGCACGCCAGCTCTGCAGAAAGAGGAAGATGACGAGCACGACGAGCAGCAGCGCTTCAACGAAGGTATGCACAACCTCCTTGATGGATGCGTTGATGTAGTCCGTACTGTCAAAGACCGACTTCATCTTGAGTCCGGGCGGGAATGTCTTCTCCGCCTCCTCGAGGATCTTGCGCACCTCAGCAAGGGTAATCATCGCGTTCGCGTCGGAGGTCAGCTGAATGCCGAAACCAACGGCGGGGTAGCCGTTAAATTTCGCAACAATATTATTTTGACGCTGACCCGTCTCAATGCGTGCGACATCCTTCAGGCGAACAAAAGTGCCATCTTTACCCGAGGCAATGATGACGTTGCCAAATTCCTCAGGCGTTATGAGACGCCCCTGCACCTTGCCTGTGTACTGCTTCTCCTGTCCGTTCTCTGTCGGCATACCACCGACCGTTCCCGCAGGTGCCTGCACGTTCTGCTCGTTGATTGCCTTTGTAATGTCCGAAACAGTAAGACCAAGCTCCGCAAGACGATCCGGATTCATCCAGACGCGCATCGCGTAGTCCGCACCGAATACCTGCACCTCGCCCACGCCGCTGACACGCTTGATCGCATCGAGGAAGTAGAGCGTTGCATAGTTCTTCATGAAGGCGCGGTCGTATGTGCCATCCTCGGAGTAGAGTGAGACGAAGTACGCCATCTGTCCCGAGGATTTGCGCGTTGTAACACCTGCCGACTGCACGGACGACGGCAGACTCGCATTTGCCCCCGCTGCATTGTTCTGCACCTTGACAGCATCCATATCGCCGTCCGTACCAACCTCAAATGTAACAGAGAGACTGTAACGCCCCGTATCATCAGAGGTGGAGCTCATGTAGTCCATCCCCTGTGTGCCGTTGATCTGCTCCTCGATGACCTGCGCCACCGTCTCATTGACAACGGCAGCACTTGCTCCTGTATAGTTCGCCGAAACAGCAACCGTCGGCGGTGAGATCTGCGGATACTGTGCAATTGGCAGCGAGAGCCCCGCAATCGTTCCGATAATGACGATCATCACCGCAATGACAATCGCGAAAATCGGCCGATGGATGAAAAATTTTGCCAAAGGATCTCCTCCTTACTGCGCGGGCGTGAGCTCACGCGTGTTGAAAGTGGAGGAATCCCCCTCGATGGAGAAACCCATCTCGTCCGCCGTCACCATCGTCACGGCGAGATCACCGCCCTCCTGAAGTGTGGTCAGCCCTTCGACCACAACGATGTCGGAGGTATCGAGACCGTCCTTGACGACGTAGTAGCTGCCGATCTTTTCACCGAGCGTGACCGTGCGTGCAACCGCCTTGTTGTCTTCTCCAACGAGCATGACAAATGACTTGCCGAGGAGCTGCTGAACGGCACGCTCTGGAACGAGTACGGCGTTCGGAATAATGTCGCCGATAAGGCTGACACGTGCGAACATCCCCGGCAGGAGCAGCCCATCCGGATTGTCAAAGAGCGCCTTGACCGTGAGCGTTCCTGTCTGCGCCGCAAGTGCGCGGTCAGAGGTCACGATGTGCCCGATGATCGGATACTTCGAACCGTTCGAGAGCGTCAGCTCCACAACAACCGCACCGATGCCGCCCGTCTTTGCCGCCTGCTCGACAAAGTTCAGATACTCGTTCTCCGAGAGGCTGAACTGGGCAAAGATCGGGTTTGACGATCCCATCGAAACGAGGGTCGTCGTTCCCGCCGAAACGAACGTGCCCATTGCCACATCATCCACAGAGAGCTGTCCAGACATGGGGGCATAGATGACCGTATCATCGAGGTTTTCCTGCGCCTGACGAACGAGTGCCGTATTGGCCGCAACCGCCGCCTCATAGGCATTTACCTGTGCCTGCTGCGTGGAGAGCGTCTGCTCGGAGACTGCGGCACTCGCATAAAGCTGCTGATAGCGTGCGAGATCCGTGCGTGCATTATTCAGCGTTGCCTCGGACTGCGCAAGGACTGCCTGTGCTTGAAGGAGCGCGCTCTCATATTGGCGGGCATCGATACGGTAGAGCGGCTGCCCAGCCGAGACGAACTGTCCGCCCACAATGTATTTTTCCACGATATTGCCAGAGACACGGGATCGGATCTGCACCTCATCCGTACCCATGATCTGTCCCGCGTAGACATGTGTCAGCGGCGTATCCTGACGCAGAACATTCATCGCTTTGACCGCCGTTGGGCGCGCGCCTCCCGCCTGCTTATCACCGCAGCCGGACAGAAGCGTTCCGAGTGCAAAAATCGCAGCAACCAAAATGCCAAGACCTTTTCGGTTCTCAAACAAATAAAAGACCTCCTCTTTCCCATTCCCCACAAATGCTTGCTAACACCTTTATGAAGAAGGGCAGGTATCCACGCGGGAGTCCCTGCCATATCATGTTCATATTATCGGAGCAGGCAAAAAATGTCAAGAAATGATGCGTACTCCAATACAAAGTTTAATTAGAGTTTAAGGTGTTACGAATTCGTCTCCCCTCTGCTTCATTCCTCTAAACACAGAGGCGGCTGCTTGCCCCACCGTTTCGTTTTTGCTGCGTCCGTACTCCTCTTCAACAGCAAAAGGCTCGCTGCATAATTTTGCAGCGAGTAACTTGTCCCTCAAAAGTAAGACTTAGGAAAACTAACTTTTCACGCGCCCCATGCGGGGCGCGACCAACGATGCGCCTCGGATTCCTGCCAGTCAAGGAGTTTCAATCCACGCACCCCGTGTGGGGCGCGACCTCTGTCACAACGTCCTGCGCGTTGTACGCCTTGTTTCAATCCACGCGCCCCGTGTGGGGCGCGACTGTCCGGGGTTGCGCGAGACCACCTTGTCAAAACGTTTCAATCCACGCGCCCCATGCGGGGCGCGACCGGTTGCGCCGTTGGCTTTGATGTACCCGTCTCTGTTTCAATCCACGCGCCCCATGCGGGGCGCGACGGTCAATCCCATGCGCGAGCATCTTTGCTCGGAAGTTTCAATCCACGCGCCCCATGCGGGGCGCGACCTGCCTTCTTGGCGCTTTCGGCTGCTTGTCGTGTGTTTCAATCCACGCGCCCCATGCGGGGCGCGACCCATGGCGATGTCCCCGTAGATGCTCCGCACCTTGTTTCAATCCACGCGCCCCATGCGGGGCGCGACAATCCGCCTAAAAGCCGTAACAACTGGGTCAATGTTTCAATCCACGCGCCCCATGCGGGGCGCGACCGTGCAGCATATTCGCAACTTGTCGATGCGCTCGTTTCAATCCACGCGCCCCATGCGGGGCGCGACGATTTTGGGTATTGGTGAGCCCCATTCCAACAGAGTTTCAATCCACGCGCCCCATGCGGGGCGCGACTGCGGTTCTTCTTGCCAATGCCCGCGCCGATGCAGTTTCAATCCACGCGCCCCATGCGGGGCGCGACTTCATCTTTTGCAAGCTCTGCATCAATCGCCGAAAGTTTCAATCCACGCGCCCCATGCGGGGCGCGACCGACATCTCACGCGCCAACGCACAGGCACTGCAGTTTCAATCCACGCGCCCCATGCGGGGCGCGACCACGCATTTTTCCGAGCAGGTCTGGCACAACCACGTTTCAATCCACGCGCCCCATGCGGGGCGCGACCCGCCCGCGATTTCTTGTAGGCGGCATAGGACGGGTTTCAATCCACGCGCCCCATGCGGGGCGCGACTACAGGCAATGACCCTCTCAAAGCGTATCGCAAAGTTTCAATCCACGCGCCCCATGCGGGGCGCGACCAACATCATCAAGTACACCGCTCGTTTGGGCAAGTTTCAATCCACGCGCCCCATGCGGGGCGCGACTGCTCTTTGACTACGGCGGCGGATGTGTCGTCGGGTTTCAATCCACGCGCCCCATGCGGGGCGCGACGCGTGCTTTGCGGAGCTTATCCTCATCCGTCATGTTTCAATCCACGCGCCCCATGCGGGGCGCGACCATAGCTTTAACTCCTCTCCCTGTGCGGTCTGGTGTTTCAATCCACGCGCCCCATGCGGGGCGCGACTTGGGTCTATGTCTCCATCCTCTGCGGCCCACTGGTTTCAATCCACGCGCCCCATGCGGGGCGCGACGCGCGATGCAGATCGATACAAGCACGGGGCAGCTGTTTCAATCCACGCGCCCCATGCGGGGCGCGACGATGATGGCAGGTCACGTCCCGCCGATATGAGGCGTTTCAATCCACGCGCCCCATGCGGGGCGCGACATGGATTTGATGATGACAAAGTCCTATGAGCCGCAGTTTCAATCCACGCGCCCCATGCGGGGCGCGACCGCCGTCTCCATCGTCTTTTCGTTGCACTGCTTGTTTCAATCCACGCGCCCCATGCGGGGCGCGACAGGCATCAATATCGTTGTTATCCTTGTACTGCGCGTTTCAATCCACGCGCCCCATGCGGGGCGCGACTATGACAAGACGACACCAATCCAAGAGCGTATCGTGTTTCAATCCACGCGCCCCATGCGGGGCGCGACAACGATGCCGCAATAGATTTGCCCCCAGCAGCGGGTTTCAATCCACGCGCCCCATGCGGGGCGCGACTTCAGACAACAAGTGACCGTGCTTTTCGCCCAAATGTTTCAATCCACGCGCCCCATGCGGGGCGCGACGGCAACTGGAGTCACGACTTCCCCCTTTTGCCACGTATTTATGGGTATTCCTCTCCACAAATACGATTTTCTCGGCACCTAAGACCCACGCCCCTCCTGCGGCATGATTCTCGCACCTATATTTTTACATTCTGTTTTCTGTTCACTTCACCTTCGCACTCAGTAATGAATGTTCAGATGATGATGGCCGCCTCCAAGTCATAGGACTCTTTAACACCATAATGCGTTACTTTCGGTCCTTTGTCCTTTCCGAGGTAGTAAAATCGCAGGCTGTCTTCCTGCAAGTCAATGATATCCAGCAGCGCAAGTTCCAATTGCTTGCATTGGGTTGGATCCACCTTACACTCAAAGACAGAGTTCTGCACGCGCTGACCATAGGCTCTGCATTTTCGTGCGACCTGGCGCAACCTCCTGCGCCCATCAGCGTCAACTGTACTGATATCATAGGTGATCAAAACATACATAGCAAGTACCTACTTCCACAAAAATGGCGGGTAGGCATCAAGATCCCCACGCAGATGGCGTGCAAGCAGCATTGCCTGCACATGAGGAACAAGCCCCCATTTGATTTTTTCCTCTAAAAAAGGATGTGTCATCACCCCTTCTTTGTGTGCATGCCATGCCTCCAGAATCTTTTTACGTCCATCATCGGTCAGATATACGGCGCCGCCCTCTTCTAGGCGAAAATCCTTGCCGCTGATCTTCTTGGTATTGACCATGGAAAATGCCGTACGGTCCGCCATCGGGCGCAGTTCCTCCATGAGGTCAAGTGCGAGTGACTGTCTGCCCGGGCGATCACGATGCAGAAAACCGACATAAGAGTCCAATCCCACCCCTTCAAGTGCCGCCCCTACATCATTCATGAGGAGGGCATAGAGGAAAGATAAGAGACAGTTCATATTGTCGAGCGGCGGTCTGCGGTTACGCTCAGTAAAAAAGAACTCTCCTTTTTGTTTGAGTATCATATCATCAAATACCGAGAAATAGCTAACAGCAGCCTTCCCCTCGACGCCGCGGAGTTCCTCCAGATCAGATGCACACGTTGCCTCATGACAGGATGTCTGGAGGAAGTCACTGACACTCTGAAATTTCTCCTTATCAATTCGCATGGCATAGTCTCTGTGCGTCCGCTCGATCATCCAGCGCGCATTATAGATCTTGCCAAGGATGAAGTTCTTCGCAAGCGCAAGACTGGCAGTCTCATCATCTGCACGACGATACTGCTCCCTGCGCAGGAGGACATTGCCGTTCATCTTGCCGATAACGCGCGCCTGAAATCTTCCCTCCGGGCTCATGAACGTCAATGCAATATTTTCCTCTGCGCATTTCCGCATGAGCGCAGGGCTTGCCCCCGTATAGCCAAAGGTTGTGATCTGCTCAAAGTTATGGAGTGGAAAACGAGCCAGTTCCTTTTCCTCCCGAACGACCACAACATTGCCGCCGTCCAACGCCAAGTACGCCTCATCCTGATTGACAAAAAGTGTGTTCAAAAGAGGCTTCATCCCTCTGCCAGCCTCCTCTCAAGATAATGTTTGGCAGACTCGAGCCGATTCAATTTCGGCACACAGATATTGTTGAGAGAGCAGTTCTTGCAGCCTTTTCGGTGCTTCACGCGCGGGGTATGTCCACTCAGGATATACTGCCGCATTTCCTGCACCAGAACCGGGATCCGCGCTTTCAGTTCGTCCGAAAATGTGACCTTAACCCGACGGCGAATCTCCCCATAATACAAATATCCGAAGGGGATATCTGTCACTAGCATATCCTCGAGGCAGAGTGCCTGAAGGGTCAGTTGGAGTACATCCTCCTCCCCCTCCTTGGGGCTTCCTCGCTTATACTCTATTGGGACGATGCGATAACTGCTCTGATAGGAGGGAATACTTACTCCCGTAGGGTCCGCGTGGAATTCGACAACATCGCAAGCTCCGGAAATTCCAATCCGAGGGGATGCTACGCGCATTCCACGCACAATGATCTTATTGCCGCGCTTTTCCTTGATGTTCTCATCGTGCGCCCTTTCGTGCAGGGCATTCCCCTCGACGGTCAGAACATTTTCCTGCCAATGCTGCTCGAGATGAATCAGCCCCCATTGACGAGGGCAGAAGGCATAATGCTGAATCTCCGAGAGCATGAGATACTCTTCCTCAGCATAACCCATATCAATCGACCCGACTTCCCTCGACGTATTTTTCAATGCGAACGCCACCGATTTCATAGAGCGGCGCATCGTCAAATACATAGTCATCCAACTGTTTCGGCGTATCCATGCCATCCTTTTTCTGCGCCGACACGGAGCGATGCACCTTCGCACTCGATACCGCCCCTATCTTATTCGCATGCTCGATCCAGTAGAAGCGACTCATCTCCATACTGCCCTCAGGGCGCGCGGAGGAGGCATCATTCTCAAAGATGGTGAGCAGCGCCTCTTTGACCTTTGCTGCATCCTCGTCACTGAATCCCGTCTTTTCGGCAAGTTGAACATTGATGCTCCCCTGAAATTTGTATACGCCGAAGTCCGCACGATACTTCATCCCCATCGTGTCCGAGCCTTTCTTATCGCCTGGCTCATTGTTGACACTCTTCGTGATCTGAACGCCCGTGATGGTGACAGGATCGAGGCTGACGGCATCATGAATCGTGACGGGGCCGCGCACACCGACGGATACGCCATCAGTATCTGTTGATTCAGATTTCTCTTCTTTGTTTTTTCTCTTATCCTGTTTTTTTAACGCAAAAACCTGACCAAAAGCTCGAACATCTATCCACGCGCTGCATGCTTCTCTTTCAAATTTCAGCCGCATTTCTCTTTTGTTTTCCACTCCTTGATCTTTTCCTTTGCCCTTATTCATTTGAGCCAATATCGATCCAACTTTTGGATGTTTTTCTACGCGAGAACGAATACTATCACAGCCATCGTCAGAGCGTTCATCTGCCTGGACAAGAATTCTCTCACCTGCATCCTGCAGGCGATTCCGTATTTTACGCTTAATGCATACTTCGGTCATTTCCCCATAACCATCGTAGTTGGTACGAGGCTGATTCCCATTCAACGGATCTCCATTCGGATTCGCGTGATCCACAACAATAAATCCAATAAAATCAATTTTCTTTTCCAAAACAGCCATCATTTATTCTCCTCTCTCATTGCATCCTTCTTATTCTCTTTTCTGAACACATACCGTTGACAGGATAATCCCAAAAGGAACTCAACCTCTAACGGTGCATTCGAGCAAAACTCCCCATCATCAAACATAGAGATAATTTCATCGATAAGCGCTATTTCTTTTCCTCCAAACTTTTCCCGTTTCGCTTGATAAGGGAGAAGCTTTTTTTGTATGGTTTCCCATGTCGAAGCCGGTCGCGAGGAAAAGATATTCATATAACGCATTGCGTTGGTGATACGAGACCCTTTTTCCTCTGCAGTGAATGTTTCGCGCTCCATCTGATCGGCAACAGCCAACAGCCTGCCAAACAGATATGACCGATTCGTCTTTCTCTCATTCAATGCCACAGTATATACCTCCTTTTTACGATTCAACCGATTGCAGATAATAGAGCAAGCAGGTTCTAAAATCAGATGCTCCCATTTTTTCAATGGATCACATATTGCCCTTCTTACCACTCGGCTATACGCCATTCGCTCCATATCTGCAGGCAATGGAACACCTTGGACAATGGAGAAGAATATTCTGTGAAGTTCCATCTTCATCTGCTTATCACTGACGTTATCACCACGATATGCATAAACCAGCTTTCGTGGGCTAGGAACTCCAAAGTAGGGTGGATACCAACCTGGATTTTTCTTGTCCGTTTTATCTTGATTTCGCTGATACCACTGACCAGCTGTATGCCATTTTTCGATTCGTTCGATAAAGTCCTCGCCCGCCATCTCGCCGTAATAGCAGATAGAAAGCCGCCCCTTATTAGTCACTGCGTCTAGGATTATGACATTAACCTGACTCGTCTTTGCACGCCGAAAATCATGCCGATAGCCATCCAACGCTTTATGCAGATTCTGAGCCCACATTTTCAGAGTATCCGGCTGCGCCGCCTCCATAGGTCTGCGCTTGTGTATCAATCCCTCCGTATCATCAAAGACGGAAGGAATCGACACGGAGTTTCTGCCCCATGCAAGGAACACACGCCCATCAACGTTTTTTCCTTGATTCTCAACAAGCCATCGCAAGGCATTCATCGATTTTTGAACGGTTTCTTCTCCAATTGAAAGACATTCCTTTCCTAAAACAAACCGTCCACGAAAAGTAAAATTGTCTTCATCATTGGAAGAAATAAGCCTTGTCCCATCTCCATGCGTTCGAATTCCTCTGGTATCAGGTTTCTCAATAGTTACCATCTTCTTTCCTGATCCATAACAAAGAGACTTGGATGAATTCTCATAGAATAGCCTGCTGTAAACATTTCTATAAGAATCTTGTACCTCTTTGTCACGCCAAGGAGCAATGTGCCCCTCTATGCTGAATCGAACAACCGATGATAACTTTGATTTTATTTTTTTCTCTGTCGCAATCTTCCTTTCAATTAAGTCATAAATTAAGTCATGCTGACTGATATATGCATAAACTGCTCGCACAATCAATGGAGAATCTTCTTGCTGCACCCACTTTGCGAGAAGCTCTTTATATGCCCCATAAGACTCCCTATCTTTACTAGATGGATTTTCAATAAATTTCTGGTAGTCTCTGGACACATACGACAGGTTATCAAACAACGGATGCGGCACTGGTCCCGATGTTCTTGGGTATGGCGTACAAGGCATCGACGTTGCGCGTTCTTCTTTAGGAAGTTCAAATGCATGAATAAAGTCTCCATTTTCTCCCAATACTACTTCGAGCCATGCATCATGTATGCTATACCCCATAGGAGATAAAGCAACCTTCATACCCTCAACATCATCCCTGCCGGCAAAGCGCTCGTTCTCATCATAGGTCTGCACCAGCTGTTCCACCCAGCTCATAATCTCCCCCCTTCCAATTCCTCCCATTCATCTGCAGCAAAGGTAACGCTGTTCTTATCGAAGAGCTTGCTCTTCACCTTGCGAATGTCGCGCACAAGACGGCATTCCTCCGGGCGCGGGAAACGAATCACACCGTCTTCCATTACCGGCTGCCAAAGGCGCACCTGTAGCATATTTCCACCCGTTTCATCGGCATAGTTAAATCCATGAAACATCGTGCCGAGCGGCATCTCGCCCGCAGAGTCATAGTACCCTGCCCCCTCTCCATAGGTCACAGGCTCGACATAGCCCTGACACTCGCGCGTGCCGAGGAAGATGTCGCGCCGTCCGCCGCGCTCCACCATCCTCTTTGCGATATTGTGATGCTTATGCTCATCCCTGTCCGCTGCCAGCTCCTTTCGATGCAGATTGAACTCGAAATGCGCACGCACCTGATAGCACACATCACTCAGATATGTATAGATGGAGAGTTCGTTGCGACCACCGCTATACTTCATCGGCTTCACACCACGCGACTGCGTTGTGATTCGATTCATGACACGCACCTCGTCAACCACCCAATATATTGTGGGTTTCCAGTAGATGCTTTCGATAATCCCCTTCAGCGCCTGATACGTCGGCACAGAATAGGAGGAACGCTCGCCACCAATCTTCGTGATCGGATCGGTAAAGAGCGCCATCCTCCCATATACCTGAAACTCAATCGAATTCCTCATAAATTCACCTCCTTAAATGGAGCAGTAAGTATTCCCCTGCTCCTCCGTCTGCACACCGAATGCCTCATTGTAGTATTCCTCGCGCAGTGCCATCACCCCGCTCTCCGTCCGCCAGACTGCACCAAGTCCTTCGAGTTCTTTTATCTCATACGAAAAGAGGTTAACCATATATTGCTGCGCTGATTTCATCTGCTTTCCGATTGATTTCCTGTCGAAAATCCTGTCATCAAACGCGACAATCATATCTTTCCCTCCCGCATAGGGAACAAGTACGGCTTCGGTATGTGAATCAATGACGATAAAGGCACGCCCCGCATCCCGAAATGCCTGCCTAAAATAAGAATCGATCCTATCCCCGCGTCCCATACGAGCCTGCACGCCTGCGCTATTAGCGCTTAATAAGTCAAATATTGTATTTTGAGTATTTAGAGGATAGCGCATTTCTTTCCCAGTACGCCCAGCATAAAACCTGCGAAAGTACTCCTGCATGACTGAGGGACTTAAAATTGTATTTGCCGCTCGATCATAAAGCATAACGCGGGCAATATTTTTCCCGTGACGAATGTCTTTCAAGTGATCAAGATTTTCATCGGCACATTCAAAAACCCGAACTATCCCCTTCTCCATTTCCCCGTGCCGATTACACCGCCCTGCAGCCTGCGCGATGGAGGAGAATCCTGCTAGAGCACGATAAACCACGGGAAAAGACACATCAACCCCCGCTTCAATCAGCTGTGTACTGATGCAAACAAGTCTTTTCTCCGGATGATTTTTACGCTCAGCAAGCGCCCTTCGAAGTTCTTTTAAGGTTGCTTTACGATGTGCCGAGCACATCTTCGTGCTAAGGTGCACAATTTGTATCTCTTTATCTGAAAGCTGTATCTTTTCCGAAACAGCCTGATAGATTTCCTTCGCTTTTTTCGTGAGATTCACAATACAGAGTACATCCCCGATTTCTTCCACGCTTTTGCAGATTTCTGAGGCAATCTCCTCCGCAGACCACCCGCCATAACGATAACAATTTTCAACATCTACCCTTTCGAATCCTTCAAATGTCTTTTCAATATCCGAGGTCATGGCTGCGTTGTCACTGAGATTGATTGAAACATCTAGCTTCTCCAAAGGTGGCTGGGTTGCCGTACACAGAACCGCTGTAATGCGGCAGAAATCTTTAAGAAAATTCATAGCTGCATTGAAAAGAAAAGTACATCGTACAGGAAGAGTCTGTATCTCGTCAAAGATTACAATGCTGTCCTGCAGAGAATTCATCCTGCGAATGGAACTGTTCCCGCCAGCAAAAAGTGTGTTGAGAAACTGCACCTGTGTTGTAAAGATGATGGGCACATCCCATCGTTCTGTCAGGATACGGCGCCAGTCCATACTCTCAGTGTCTTCTCCGTCCGCCTCGGTAATGACATTGGAATGATGCTCCAGAATTGCTTCATCCACGCGGAAAATATCGCGAATTTCTTTGACGTTCTGGTCGATGATCGAGGTGTAGGGTATGACGACAATGATTCGTTTCTTTTGATATCTCTGTGCATGCTGTAGGGCAAAACGCATGCTTGCCAGCGTTTTCCCTCCGCCCGTGGGAACACAAAGCCTGAAAATTCCCGGTTCCTCCTCCGCAGCTTTCAAACAATCATCGCTGATTTTTTTGCGCAGCTGTGCAATCTTCTTTGCTTTTGGTTCCTTCGGCAGAGAAAAACCCGCAAGTTTACACTCCAATTTATCAGAGAAATCCGCCCATATCTCAGCAGTTTCCCATTTATCTGTCAGTGGTCTATCCAGCTCAAATTCCGCGCTGTCCAAGCGATCTGCGTCAACCAGCATACTAAGCAGGAGTTTGTGTACCATGCCCCAGTAAAAACAATATGCTTCATTCATCTCGTCATCCGGGCAATGTACGGCACGCGCAATTTTCGCATCCAAATCGGCAATCTCATAAATCGACTGTTCAAATATTCCATTAAGTTCTTCCTCCGCAATCACTTCACTGAAAAAATATTTGAGATCGACCCGAGAGAGTATATCCGCCTTATCGTTACGGCGAAGAAAATCAGAAGATTCATCTTTTCCATCTTGTCCATAATAATTCAGTAAGCCAGTATGATGTGAAAAAATCACAAGCGATGCGATTTCTGCAACAAACCTATAATCTGCATTCTTTCTTCCATACTGTACCAACAGCAACTGTCCGCCCGCCGTCGAGTGATCCACATCACCTGCACGGCTGTAATTCCCAGGATTCTTGCGGCACCAGTCAAGATACTCTGCAAACTCCGCCGTACACTTACCGAGATCATGGAGTATGCCGATGAGGCGCGCCATCGATGACAGACCGATACCTGCTGCATATGTCGCCATAAGGTCGCCCACGCGCAGGAGATGGGCACGCATGGTCTGCTTCGCTGATCCGTCGCGTCGGATATGAGCAAGATACTGTTTCATCTCTATCACACTCCGCCTATATATTTCTATATATATTCTAAATCTCCTGTCTATTTATTTCACTTTTATCTAATATTTATAAAAAATACTCCCTTATATGTCGTGTAAGACATTCAAGGGAGTAAATCTAAAATGCGGTCTCTATATCATCCATCCAGCTCGGCCAACATCCTACCTCCATAGAGATCTGACCAATCATCCGCAAATGACTGAATGGCATCTGTTACAACCTTCTTAGCAAAGATCTCGCGCAGGACGCTTGGACTGACCGTGACGGAATGCGCGCCTGCAAGGATGGCGCGGTCGATCTGAGCGGGCTGTTTGAAGCTCGCGGCGAGAATCTCCGTCTCATAGCCGTAGTGATTGATGATGCCAGCAATGTTGCCGATGACATTCGCTGCGTCCACACCGAGTGCTTCCATACGGTTAAAATACGGCGCGATGCAGTCTGCGCCCGCCTCGAGCGCGATAAATGCCTGGTCCATTCCGTAGACCGCCGTTGCTGTTACGTTTGCCCCCTGGCGCTTGAGCGCTTTGATGACCTTCACACCCGCGAAGTCAACGGGGACTTTGATATAGACCTTCTCATCCACGTGTCGGAATATGGCTTCCGCATCGCGCATCATTCCGTCGTAGTCTCGTGCCGTCACCTGGATATGCAGCGGGCGCAGGCTGCCGATGATTGTGCGAATCTCACGCATATGTGCGAAGAACGGAACTGCACCTTCCTTCTTCACGATGGTGGGGTTGCTCGTCACACCTGCAATAGACAGATATTCGGAGAGCTCTCGAATCTCATCAAGGTTTGCTGTATCAAGTAAGTATTTCATGCTCCCATTCCTTTCAAAACAAGAACAAAAGCTCACCCGCCCGATGGCAGGTGAGCTTTTGGGTTGATTTACGCATCGAGTGCTTTGCGCATAGCGGCAATCAGCTGAATGCCGCCGTCAATGTCGCCGTCGATGATGCGCTTGACGACAGCACTGCCGACGATGACACCGTCCGCCTGCTTGCCCGCGCGCGCTGCAGCCTCGGGCGTACCGATGCCGAAGCCGATGGCGAGCGGTACATCCGTATAACGACGCGCGGCCTTGCAGACATCTCCGATGATGGAGTAGTCGATCTCTTTGACGCCCGTGACGCCATAGTTCGAGATGCAGTAAATAAAGCCGCGCGCATCTTTGCATGTCTCCTGCATGCGCTCTTCGGTCGTGCCGGGCGTAATGAACTCCGTGAGTGTGAATTCATGCGCAGCACAGATGCGGCGCATGTCCTCGGACTCCTCATGCGGCACGTCAGGGAAGATCACGCCGTCCATGCCCGCCGTCTTGAAATCCTCAACGAATTTCTCGAAGCCGTAGTGCTGCACCATGTTGATGTAGCCCATGCCGATGAGCGGAATCTCTGAGTGCTTCCGAATCTCCTTGACGACCGCGAGCGCTTTTTTCATGGTCATGCCGTTCTTCAGCGCAATGACACTTGCCTCCTGAATAACGGGACCGTCCGCCATTGGATCGGAGAACGGCAGTCCGAGTTCGATCACGTCTGCGCCTGCCTCCTCGGCACGGCGCACGATGTCCACGGTTGTCTCCGCGCTCGGGCATCCTGCAGTCACGTAGATATAAAGCCCCTTACGCCCCTCGGCACGGAGCTTTGCAAGTTTTTCATCCAACCGCTTGCTCATACGATCTCCTCCCCCAGCTCCTTTGCGACCATCTGCACATCCTTATCGCCGCGTCCCGAGAGACAGACGACGACATTCTCGCCCGCCTTCGTCTCGGGCATGAGTTTTTCGAGATAGGCAAGCGCGTGCGAGCTCTCGAGCGCGGGGATGATGCCCTCGATGCGCGAGAGACGCTGGAACGCCGCAAGGGCTTCCTGATCGGTTACAGAAACATAGGTAACAATCCCCTCATCCTTGAAGAAGGAGTGCTCGGGGCCGACACCAGGGTAGTCCAGTCCTGCCGAAATGCTGTATGCCTCGATCACCTGTCCGTCCTCGTTCTGGAGGAGGTAGCTGTATGCGCCATGAAGGATGCCGGGCGTGCCCGCTCCGCTGAGCGTCTTGGCGTTGTCTCCGTCCGCATCGCCGCGTCCGCCGCCCTCGACGCAGAACTTCTTCACATCCGCATCATTGCGAAAATCATAGAATGTCCCGATCGCATTGCTGCCGCCGCCGATGCACGCGACGAGGTAGTCGGGCTTTCCGTCAAACGCCTTTGCCGACTGCATGCGGATCTCCTCGCCAATGACCTTCTGGAAGTCGCGCACCATCTCCGGATACGGATGCGGGCCGACCGCAGAACCGATCACGTAGTAGGTATCCGTGATGTTCGTCGCCCAGTAGCGGATCGCCTCACTCGTCGCATCCTTGAGCGTCCCCGTACCGCTTGATACGGGGATGACTGTCGCCCCGAGCAAACGCATGCGGAACACGTTGAGCCGCTGACGCTCGACGTCAACCGTCCCCATGAACACATGACACTCCATGCCGAAGAGGGCCGCGACCGTCGCCGTCGCGACACCGTGCTGACCTGCGCCCGTCTCCGCAACAATGCGCTTCTTGCCCATGCGCTTTGCAAGCAGCGCCTGTCCGAGCGCGTTGTTGATTTTGTGGGCACCCGTATGCAGAAGGTCTTCGCGTTTCAAATAAATATTCGCTTTGCCGTAGTGCTTCGTCAGCCGCTCGGCAAAGTATAGATTCGTCGGACGTCCCGCATACTCTCTCAGGTAGCCGCGAAACTCCGTGAGAAACTCCTCATCCTCACGATATTTCAGATACGCCTCTTCCAGCTCGTTCAGTGCGGGCATCGCGATCTCGGGCACATACTGCCCGCCGTAGTCGCCGAATCTTCCCTTCTTGCTCATATATCATTGCTCCTTTATTCCAACTTCGGATAGTTCCCCTGCAAACGCGCCGATATCGGCAGCACGCACAAGCCCCTCGCCGACGAGCACGCCCTTGCAGCCCGCCTCATAGACGCGTACGGCGTCCTCGCGTGTAAAGATGCCGCTCTCACTGATGAGCGTGCGGTTCTTGTCCGCGTGTGGCAGGAGGTCGAGTGTCGTCTGGACGCTCGTCTCAAAGGTCACGAGATTACGGTTGTTGATGCCGATGAACTCCGCCGGCGTCTGTTGTGCGATCTCAAGATCGGCGCGGTCATGCACCTCGACGAGGGCATCCATCCCAAGGCTCCATGTGAGGTAGAGCAGCTCTTTCAGCTCCTCGGGCGTCAGGATGCGTACGATCAGCAGCACAGCGTCCGCACCGAGGGCACGCGCCTCGTAGACTTGATACGGGTCGATGATAAAATCCTTGCGCAGGAGCGGCGTATCCACACGCGCACGCACCGCTGCAAAGTCCTCGTTGCTCCCGAGAAAGTGTGGATCGGTGTGCACGGACAGCACCGCTGCGCCCGCCTCCGTGTAAATATCGGCAAGTTCCGTGACGCTGTGCGCAGTCGTCAGCCGCCCCTTTGCAGGCGACTGGAGTTTGCACTCCGCAATCAGTCCCCAGCCCCGCCATCGGAAGTGCTCCGCCATGCGAAACGTACCGCATGGAAGATCTGTTTTCAGGTCATTCAGCGGGACGCTTTTCTTCGCCTCTGCCACGATTGCGCGCTTCTTTTCTACGATTTCAGCTAATATATCGCGCACACTGCACCTCCTTCGGACTTCTGTAATTTCAGCGTCATGCGACGTATTCTCCATTCTAGTGGAGGACAGCGCATTTGTCAAATATCTGCCGCACGTACAGCATTCATAAAGGCTCTGATTTTCGTCTCGGACTTCTCTCCACTCTCTTCCAGTCCGCCCGATACATCCACGCCAAATGGGTGAAATACACTGGCAGCTTTGCCCACGTTCTCTGCCGTGATGCCGCCCGCAATCAGCACTGGTTTCGTCACACGCGCAATTTCTCGCGCCGCCTCCTGCCAGTGGAATGCCGTTCCCGTGCCGCCCGCCGCGCCCTGCACATAGCTGTCCACAAGGATCATCTCGGCAGGGTACGCGTTCGCCGCATCCGCATCGAAATCATTCCCGTAGCGATATGCCTTGATCACAGGATACTGCGATTCCTTCGCCATCTCCGCCGTCTCATGCCCATGCAGCTGCACATAGTCCAGACCTACGAGATCAGCAATCGCGTTCACATCTGACATCGGCGCATCCACAAAGACACCGACTTTCTTTACGTGACACAGCGCACACGCAATCTCCTGCGCCGTCTCGGGCGCAACATAGCGCCGACTATTTTTCGCAAAGATAAAGCCGATGTAGTCCGCGCCCGCCTCCTCTGCTGCACGCGCCGCCGCAGCCGTCCTCATCCCGCACATCTTCACACGCATCTAATCCCTCCGTTCACATTTGTTCATCTTAGAGGCGCACACGTTATTTGTCAAATAAAAAACCTGTACTCATCTGAATACAGGTTTCTTTCAAGAGAGAATAAGCTCCGCTGCCCCCTGTTAGGGAGGCTCTGATAGACTCAGCCTTCATCTCCTGGTGCATCTTTTTTCCTGCACTGTGCTCTAGGGAAGCAATATTTCATATCATTCCATAGAGGACAGTGCTGACCCAGAGGGAAAATAAAAAGGGGCGGCCGCACGAGATTCAGATGTGAATCCGTACCGCCGTCCACCTTTATGATGTTTCTCAGTTCAATACAATTTTGCTGTAGTCCGCCGTATGGAGGAGATAGTTGTCGACTGCCTTGAGGAGCGTCAGACGATTCGTCTTGATGCGCTCATCCTTGTCCATAACCATGACCGCATCAAAGAATGCATCGATTGCCGCCGCAAGCGCCTTCTCTGCCGCAAGTGTATCTGCGCCCTCAGCGCGTGCCGCAATAGCGTTCTCATAAGCGGAGTGCAGCGCTTCCTCCTCTGCTGCCTGAAAGAGTGCAGGATCGACAATCCCGGTCTCTGTCATGCGTGCGATATTGCCGACGCGGACGAAGGACTGCACGAGCGCGTCCGCACCGTCCGATGCAAGCAGACGCTCCACATAGGCTGCGCGCAGGGGCACGTCCGCGACGAAGTCCACATCTGCAAGCACTGCCTCCTGCACATCATAGCGTACACCGCGCTCTGTGAGCACATTCTTGAGGCGCAGGCGGATAAAATCTGCAACATAGACCTGCATTTTCTGACACAGGGACACATCAAGGTCGTAGAGATCGGATGCCTCCTCGACAAGATCGGAGAGCAGCAGCCCGCTCTCGTGCTCGATCAGCATGAGCACAAGCCCGAGTGCCTGACGGCGCAGGGCAAAGGGATCCTGCGATCCAGTCGGAATCCTGCCTTGACTGAACGTGCCGACGATGTTGTCAATCTTGTCCGCAACGCTGAGTGCGAAGCCGAGATCGCTCTTCGGCAGTTCGTCACCCGCGAAGCGCGGCATATACTGCTCGTCAATCGCGCACGCAACCTCCAGCTTCTCGCCGTCGAGGAGGGCATATTCGCGTCCCATGATCCCCTGCAGCTCCGTGAACTCCGTGACCATACCCGTCACGAGATCTGCCTTCGACAGCTCTGCTGCACGGCACGCATCCGGCTCCATCGCCTCATAGGCAGCCGCATCGGGTGCGAGTTCCTCGACGATTGCCGTAACGAGCCCCATCAGGCGCTCGGTCTTTTCATACATCGAGCCAAGCCCCTGCTGGAACACGACAGTTTTCAGCTTCTCGCGATGCTCTGAGAGCGACTTCTTGCGATCCTCATCAAAGAAGAACTGGGCATCGGCAAGACGTGCACGCAGAACGCGCTCATTGCCGTGCGCGACAACGTCCAGATGCTCCCTGCCGCCGTTCCGCACGGTAATAAAGACAGGAAGAAGGCTGCCGTCTGCTGCCTTGACGGGGAAGTAACGCTGATGGTCGCGCATGGGCGTAATGACCGCCTCGGCAGGCAACGCAAGGTATTTCTCCTCGAACGATCCGCTGAGCGCAGTTGGGTACTCGACGAGATAGAGAACTTCCTCCAATAGATCCGGGGTGATCTCCGCCGACCCGCCGCACGCCTTTGCCACTTCGTTGATCTGCTCCGTAATCATGGCACGCCGACGCTCCTGGTCAACAATGATGTACGCCCGTTCACATGCCGCCTCATAGTCTGCAGGCGATGTGATCACAAAATCCTGCGGGGCAAGCGTGCGGTGTCCGCGCGAGGTGTTCCCGCTCGTGACATTTGCAATTGTAAAGGGCACCACCTCCGTTCCGTAGAGCGCAACAATCCAACGGATCGGACGGATAAAACGAAAGTCGAGATCGCCCC
This sequence comes from Selenomonas sp. oral taxon 920, assembly GCF_001717585.1. Lineage (NCBI taxonomy): Bacteria > Bacillati > Bacillota > Negativicutes > Selenomonadales > Selenomonadaceae > Selenomonas > Selenomonas sp. oral taxon 920. The sequence continues at coordinate 977,526 of NZ_CP017042.1, read as the reverse complement.
AGCGCATACTGTTCGGCAGCGGAACCGCGCGAATCAGCTCCGGCAGGAGTTCTGTAAGAAGCTGCATCGTCTCCGCGCCCTTCTCATATACAGAGGCGTAGACATAGCCATCGCGCTGAGTGAGTGCGGACGGGTCAATGCCCTGCCCGCGTGCAAAGCCTGCGCCCGCCTTTGTCGGATTTCCTTCCGCATCAAAGGCAATGGCAACTGAGGGGCCACGCGTCTCCGTGCTGACATCCTCCTGCCGCTCGGCAAGCCCCGTCACAAGGAGTGCCGTGCGGCGCGGTGTGCCAAGCGTGCGCAGGCTCTCATAAGCAAGGCGACGCTCTGCGAACATATCCCCTGCCAGACGTTTCAAATCGTCAAGGAGATGGGGCATGACATGCGCGGGAACCTCCTCCGTCCCAATCTCGAGCAGCAGATCCTTACTCATGCCTTCCCCTCCTTCTTCAGCATCGGATAACCAAGAGCCTCACGCTGCGCGAGATACGCCTCCGCACACAAACGCGCGAGTTTACGGACACGCCCGATGAACGCCGTACGCTGCGAGACGCTGATCGCACCGCGAGCATCGAGCAGATTGAACGCATGCGAGCATTTCAGCACATAGTCATGTGCGGGATGCACATGGCCTGCGCCGATGACGCGCACCGCCTCTGCCTCGTATTTGTCAAAGAGGTCAAAGAGCAGCTCCTCATCCGAGAGGTCGAACGCATAGGTTGACTGCTCGAACTCGTTCTGATGGAATACATCACCATAGGTCACATCGTCCGTCCACGCGATGTCATAGACGTTCTCCACGCCCTGAATATACATCGCGAGACGCTCAAGACCGTAGGTGATCTCGACGGAGACAGGCTTTACATCATGGCTGCCGACCTGCTGGAAATACGTGAACTGCGTGATCTCCATACCGTCCAGCCAGACCTCCCAGCCGAGCCCCCACGCACCAAGCGTCGGCGACTCCCAGTTGTCCTCAACAAAGCGGATGTCATGTTCCTCGGCACGAATCCCGAGACGCGCAAGGCTCTCGAGATAGAGTTCCTGAATATTGTCCGGCGAGGGCTTCATGATGACCTGGAACTGGTGGTGCTGATAGAGACGGTTCGGATTATCCCCATAGCGCCCGTCGGCGGGACGGCGCGACGGCTCCACATAGGCGACATTCCACGGTTCCGGACCGAGAACACGCAGGAACGTCCACGGGCTCATCGTACCCGCGCCCTTCTCCACGTCATATGGCTGGGCGAGAATACATCCCTGACCCGACCAGAACTCCTGCAATGCGAGGATGACCTCCTGGAATTTCATGCAAACAACTCCTTCATCAAAAAAACCGCGTCCCTCTATAAGAATACGCGGTTTTTTCCAAAAGACAAGCCCCTACTTAAAATTATCCTGCAAACTCTGCAAGATCCTTGACTGGCGCGAGTTCACATCCTTGTTCCACTTATCGCCATAAGTTGCCGAATCATCGCTGGGCAAGAGCGCACATAGAATGATTAGAATAATGAAGAAAATAAGCGCTACACCGATGATCTTACGCTGATAGGAGGCGCGCTTTTTCCGCACACGTTCAAGCCCACGCTCCATCTCCCGTTTCTTGCGTTCCCGTATCGACTGCGCAGGGCTCGGCGTTGTGCTTCCATATGGATTCTTGGGCATAACAGCGTCCCCTCCTCTCTATTCTAAAGGCTATGCTAAAACAAACTCTGCTCCTCGTATACCGGCTCTTTCATCTTTTGGTAGCAGTAGAGTGTCGCCAGTGTATCCGCAAGTGCCCCGTGTGCCTCGGTCGTACCCCAGTCGTAGCGATAGTAGTCCGCACACTCGGTCAGCTTCCACCAACGGTAGCCGCCGCGCCGTGCATCGGGAACCTTGCGAAACGCTGAGAATGCAAGCATAACATCATGGCGATTCGGATTCGTAATGCGTATGCCCGACTGCGCCAAAAGGCGAATATCGAACTCAATGTTGTATCCGACAAGAAGCGTCTCCGGATCGTTGAACATACGTTCAAGATCGGCCTGCTGTTCGCGGATCGGCGCACAGTTCGCCACCATTGCGGGAGAGATCCGATTGATCTTCTCTGCATCCGGCCATGCAGTCTTGTGCACGGGCGCATACATCCCATCCACGAGAGGTTGGCCCGCACCGTTTACCACGGCAAGCGTCAATACCTCGTCGTCACTGCGAAAACCCGTTGTCTCGGTGTCAAAGACCAGGATCTTTTCTAGCATGAAAGTCCTTCCTTTTCTAGTCATTTTCTCCTATTTCACGTGGCTTTCGTTATAAATATTATACCGTATGCAAAATCATCTGTCAAGAAATCGCCGCTATTCTGCCGATTTGGTGCGGAAAATATACGCTGAAATTCCTGTTGCAAAAGATTCCGAATTACGTTAGAATACTTCTATAAATATAGTTCCTATTTATAGAAAGAAACTATAAGTTGCATAAATAATCTTATTGCCGAAAGGAGCATTTCATGAACGCAATCAAAATCCGAGACGACATCTACTGGGTCGGAGCAATCGACTGGTCCATGCGCAGCTTTCACGGCTACGATACCCAGCGCGGCTCATCCTACAATGCATATCTCATCATCGACGAAAAGATTACACTGATCGATGCGGTCAAGCACGGATTCGAGGAAGAACTGCTCGCACGGATCTCCTCTGTCATCGATCCATCGCGCATCGACTACATCATCTCGAACCACGTCGAACCAGATCACTCATTCGGCGTTCCGCTCATCTCCTCCCTCGCACCAAATGCGAAGGTCATCACGAGTGCCCCGAACGGGCTGAAGGGGCTGCGTGCATACTACGGAGAGCTCCCCTACGAGACGGTTAAGGCGGGCGACACGCTTTCCCTCGGCAAGCGCACTCTCTCATTCGTTCCGACCCCGATGCTTCACTGGCCGGACAGCATGGTAACGTACTGCCCCGAGGAGAAGATTCTCTTCTCGAACGATGCTTTCGGTCAGCACCTCGCCTCCGGCAAGCGCTATGACGACGAAAATGATCTCTCCGTCGTCATTGAGGAGGCAAAGAAGTACTACGCAAACATCCTCTTCCTCTACGGAAAGCAGGCGCAGACGGCGCTCAAGGCGCTCCACGGGCTTGCCATCGAGATGATCGCTACGGGACACGGCATCATTTGGCGCTCACACATCCCCGAGATCATCGACCTCTACAACAAATGGTCGCTCGGTGAGACCGAAGATCGTGCGGTCATCGTCTTTGACAGCATGTGGCACTCCACAGAGAAGATGGCTCACACGATCGCAGAGGCATTCATCGACAAGGGTTTCTCCGTCGGCTACTACGACATCCAGAAGAACACGCACGCAGACATCATGACTGACGTGCTTACGAGCCGTTATCTTGCCGTCGGTTCACCAACGCTCAACAACCAGATGCTCCCGACCATTGCCGGCTTCCTCTGCTATATGAAAGGCCTTGCTCCGACAGGGCGCAAGGCGTTCGCGTTCGGCTCCTACGGCTGGGGCGGTCAGAGCATTCAGCAGATTGAGGACGAACTGAAGGCGGGCGGCTGTGAGATCGTCATGGACAAGGTGCGCATGCTCTACGTCCCCTCCGCCGAACAGCTTGCAGGTCTGCGCGACCAAATCCTCGCACTGTAAGACAGCATAGGAAATCCCGAAGGATCTCGTTGATCCTTCGGGATTTTTCATGTGCAACAGTACTTATTCCTCAGTAAAGTACTTCATCGACGTCTTTTTCCACTCTCGCTTGGTGTAGAGCATACGGCGGTCGTCGATTCCAGTGGCTGCGGCGAGTTCGGCGGCGATGTTCTCACACTCTTCGCGGCTGTAGCCATGAATCATAGTATAGAGGTTGTACTTCCAATCTGCCTCTCGGTTGCGGTCGTAGCAGTGTGAGACGCGAGGGTGCTCTGCCATACGCTGCGCGACCTCGTCCACGCGCGCGTCCGGTACATTCCAGACGCAGAGCGAGTTCGCTGTAAAGCCAACCTCACGATGGCGCAGGACGGCCCCCATTTTGCGGATCTTCTTCTCCTCGCGCATGGAGGAAATGTGCGCGAGGAGTTCCTCCTCCGTAATGCCGATCTCTGCGGCAAGTTCCTTGTATGGTTCCGCTACGAGCGGAAAATCCCCCTGCAGTAATCGGACAATCTTTTGATCAAGTTCTCCAATCTCGATTTCTTCTGTCATTGTGTTTCTATACCTTCCCACGGCTATGCGAGTTTAAACTGCACGTTGATTTTGTAGCGCCTGTTCGCTTTGAGGCACATCAATCTCTCAACGCCCGGCAGTGCCGAAACCTCGGCAAGGATTTTCTCCTCTGCCGTACGTGAGGGGGTCAGCAGTGTGAACCAGAGATTGTAGTCCCCCTCGCGCTCGTAGTTGTGGGTCGCCCCCGCATAGCGATTGACCGCCTGTGCCACATCCGGAAGCTTCTGCTCTGCGACGCGCAGTGCAATCAGCGTACCATGGTAACCGAGCTGCTCCGAGTTAAAGAATGTCCCGATGCGCCGGAGATATCCCTCGCGCTTCAAATCGCCCAGCCGACTGAGCACATGCTCCTCCGTCGTATCCAGCATCTCGCCCAAGTGCGCAAACGGCCGCGAACACAAGGGCAGGTTTCCCTGCAGTATGTTCAGCAGCCGTTTGTCAAAATCCGTAAGTGAATTCACGATACCATCCCCCATAATACACAGCACAGCAGCCCATTTCTCTGCCGATTGTGCTTCTGCCTTGCTCAGGGGCGGATATTCCGGCACAGAAAGTGAACCGTGTTCATTTCTTTCTGTGTCTATTCTACCAAATATTCCTTCATCACGTCAAGTAATTCTGAACGCCCTTCATTTTTCGGTGAAGCATAGGGCAGGATTGTGAGCTCAGGTACGCCAAGGGTCGTCTGTATCGCCGCGATCTGCATGCGGCGTGCATTCTTTCCGATCTTATCCGCCTTCGTGGCAATGACGAGCACGGGGATGTCATGCTCTACAAGCCAGTCAAACATTCTGCGGTCGGATTCCATCGGCGTGTGGCGAATATCGAGCAGAAGACAGACGAAGCGGAGTTCCTCTGCGTGCAGAAAATATTCTTCGATAAATTTCGCCCAAACCTTTCTGCTCTCGCGTGAGGTCTTAGCATAGCCGTAGCCCGGCAAATCGACAAGGTGAACGGAGTGACGCTCCTCTCCTCCGTCAATCTTCAAAAGGAGTTCATAAAAGTTGATGGTCTGTGTCTTGCCCGGCTTCGAAGATACGCGTGCAAGCTGCCTTATGCGTGTGAGAGAGTTGATGAGCGAGGATTTGCCGACGTTCGAGCGCCCAATAAAGGCAACGGCAGGACGCAGCTCCTCGGGATACTGGTCGCGCCGCACAGCGGAAGCGAGATAAGTCGCCTTTGTGATAACAACCGCTTCAGACACGTCCGCACCTCCTAATTATACAGCGCGATCCGCAGCACCTCGTCCATGTGGGCGACGGGCACAAATTCAAGCGAGGAGCGCACGGCATCGGGGATGTCCTCGATATCGCGCTCATTCTCCTGCGGCAGAACAATGGTCTTGACTCCCTCACGGTAGGCAGCGAGGGTCTTTTCCTTGAGTCCGCCGATCGGCAGGACGTTCCCACGCAGCGTGATCTCCCCCGTCATGGCAACATCGGAGCGCACCTTGCGCCCCGTGAGCGCAGAGATCATCGCCGTCGCCATCGTGATCCCCGCCGAGGGACCATCCTTCGGGATTGCTCCCTCAGGCAGGTGGATGTGAATGTCGTCCTTCTCATAAAAGTCCTCTGCGAGATGGAGCACGCTGGCACGGCTGCGCACGTAGGAAAGTGCAGCCTGCGCCGACTCCTGCATAACTTCGCCGAGCTGCCCCGTGAGAATGAGCTTTCCCTTGCCGCGCAGGATATTGACCTCGGTGCGCAGCACATCGCCGCCAACCTCTGTCCACGCAAGCCCCGTGACTACGCCTACAAGCGGCTTCTTTTCCTGCTTTGCCGCGTGATATTTTGGACGCTCGAGAAAGTCTGCGAGATTTGCCTTCGTCACGCCGATCGGCGGCTTCTCATCGGCGACAATACGCCGCGCCGCCTTGCGGCAAAGCTGTCCGATGACGCGTTCGAGTTCACGCACACCCGCCTCGCGCGTATAGGAGCGAATAATCTCGGGCCAGACCCCTGCACTGATGCGAATGTCCTTTGCCCGCAAACCGTTCTGCGTGCGCTGACGCGGAAGGAGATGTCGCCGTGCGATCTCGATCTTCTCGAGTTCAGTATAGCTCGACAGGTTCAGGATCTCCATACGATCACGCAGCGGCGCCGGGATCTTCGCGGGATTGTTCGCCGTCACAATCCAGAACACACGCGAGAGATCAAACGGAAGTTCGATAAAATGATCGCTGAACATGCAGTTCTGCGCGGGATCAAGAACCTCGAGGAGTGCCGCAGACGGGTCGCCGTGGAAATCCATTGCGATCTTATCGACCTCATCGAGCAGGAATACTGGATTTTTCGTACCTGCACGGCGAATCCCTTCGAGAATGCGCCCCGGCATTGCACCAACATAGGTGCGCCTGTGTCCGCGAATCTCCGCCTCGTCGCGGATCCCGCCGAGTGAGATGCGGATGAACTTGCGCCCCATCGCACGTGCAATCGACGCACCAAGCGAGGTCTTGCCGACACCGGGCGCACCGGCAAGGCAGAGAATTGGAGCGTTCTGCTCGGGCGCAAGCCGCCGTACGGCGAGGTAGTCAAGGATGCGCTCCTTGACCTTTGTTAGACCGTAGTGGTCATGCTCTAACACCTCCTGTGCCGCCGTCATATCGACGTGCTCCTCTGTCATTTCGTTCCACGGAAGTTCAATGAGCGTGTCGAGATAGTTGCGGATAACACCGACTTCAGCGCTCATCGCGTGGCTCATGTCGAGTCGATGAATCTCGCGCTCGATGGTCTCACGCACAGCATCGGGGAACGCGCTCTTCGTCAATGCCTCTCGGTAACGATCCACCTCTGCGGCTTTATCCGCATCATCGCCAAGTTCCTTGCGGATTGCCTTTATCTGCTCGCGCAGGTAAAAGTCACGCTGTACCTTGTCCATCTGCTTGCGGACACGGCGATTGATCTCGCTCTCAATGCCCATAATGTCGAGTTCGTGCACGAGCGCCTGATAGAGGCGCTCCAGTCGTGCACGAACATCGATGGCGGCCAGAATCTCCTGCCGCACCTCGTGCTTCAGGCTCAAATGGCTCGCAATGATGTCTGCCAGGCGCCCCATATCCTCCATAATGGAGATGGAGACGAGAGCCTCAGGCGGAATCTTATGCGAGAGCTTTACCCACTCCTCGAACTTGCTCGTGACCCCGTGGACAAGTGCCTCCATATCCTTGGACTGCGGCTCATCCTCCATCTCGTCAGCCGTACGCACATCCGCCTCAGCATAGGTCTTCCCCTCGCGGACAGCGAGGATCTCTGCACGTTTTTGTCCGTCGACAAGAATGCGCAGGACGCCCTCGGGCATACGCAAAAATTGGCGGATCTCAGCAACGGTACCGACCTCGTAGAGATCGTCCGCTGTCGGGTCGTCAAGTTCTGGATCCTGCTGTGCCACGACGAGAATCCGGCTGTCTCCTGCAATCGCACTCTCGATGGCGGCGACCGAACGGTCGCGCCCAACATCGAGGTTGACCATCATGTGTGGATAGACCACCAGGCCGCGCAGAGGAAGCAGTGGAAGCGTTTCTTTCTCGGACATTGTATTCCCTTCCGTCAATATATAAAAAAGGAGCGCCGCCGTGCAGAGCTCCTTTCCTGTGGATATTCTTAGTTGGCTGCTGCCATCTTCTGCGCACCGGCCCCGTCGATCGTCAGGATGGGATCGCTGTGGTTTGCGATGACATCCTTCGTGACCTGACATGCCGTCACACCCTGAATCGAAGGCACTTCATACATAACATTGCGCATGATGCCCTCGATAATGGAGCGCAGTCCGCGCGCACCAGTCTTGTGCGTTAGTGCTTCCTTCGCAATGAGGTGAAGCGCCTCATCCTCAAAGCTGAGACGTACACCGTCAAGCTCCAAGAGCTTTTGGAACTGCTTGACGAGTGCATTCTTCGGCTCGGTCAGAATGCGCACAAGCGCCGCCTCATCGAGTGAGTTGAGTGTTACAACAACGGGCAGACGACCAATGAACTCGGGGATCAGACCGTTCTTCATCAGATCCTCGGGGATCACCTTGCTGAGCGACTCACCAACGGAGACGCGCTTCTTCGAGCGCACCTGTGCCCCGAAGCCCATCTGCTTTCTGCCGAGACGTGACTCGATGATTTCCTCGATCCCATCGAATGCACCGCCGCAGATGAAGAGAATGTTCGTCGTATCGATCTGCAGCAGTTCCTGCTGCGGATGCTTGCGTCCGCCCTGCGGTGGTACGGATGCCGTCGTCCCCTCGAGAATCTTGAGCAACGCCTGCTGAACGCCCTCACCCGACACATCACGCGTGATGGAGGGGTTTTCCGATTTGCGCGCAATCTTGTCGATCTCGTCGATGTAGATAATGCCGCGCTGTGCCTTTTCAATATCGTAGTCTGCCGCCTGAATCAGCTTCAGCAGAATATTCTCAACGTCCTCGCCGACATAGCCCGCCTCTGTAAGCGAAGTCGCGTCCGCAATTGCGAACGGGACGTCCAGAATACGCGCAAGTGTCTGTGCGAGCAGTGTCTTGCCGCTGCCCGTAGGACCGAGCATGAGGATGTTGGACTTCTTCAGCTCCACGTCCTCGTTCTTCCCCTGCCCCACGTTGATGCGCTTGTAGTGGTTGTAGACAGCGACGGAGAGCGACTTCTTCGCCTCGTCCTGACCGATAACATATTGATCGAGAATGCGGCGAATTTCCTTCGGTTTCGGAACATCTTTGAGCCCGACCTCAGCATCTTCGCTGAACTCCTCTGCTATGATCTCATTACAGAGCTCGATACATTCATCGCAGATATAGACACCGGGCCCCGCTACGAGCTTTCGCACCTGCTCCTGCGTCTTGCCGCAGAACGAGCATTTGAGCTGCCCCTTGTCTTCCTCTCCAAATTTCATCGCGTCACACCCCCTCAGCCTTTGTTCTCTGCGGGTGCAGCCTTTGGACGGGTGACAACCTCGTCGATGAGACCGTATGCCTTGGCTTCCTCTGCCGACATGAAGTTGTCACGCTCCGTATCGACGTTGATCTTCTCGGGATCCTGCCCCGTGTGACGTGCGAGGATATTGTTGCCGACCTCACGCAGGCGGAGGATCTCCTTTGCCTGAATCTGAATGTCAGTTGACTGCCCCTGCGCGCCGCCGAGCGGCTGGTGGATCATGATGCGTGCGTGCGGCAGTGCATAGCGTTTCCCTGCTGCGCCCGCCGTCAGCAGGATAGAACCCATGCTCGCCGCCTGCCCGATGCAGATCGTCGACACGTCGGGTTTAATGTACTGCATCGTGTCATAGATAGCAAGCCCTGCCGTCACAACACCGCCCGGGCTGTTGATGTAGAGGTGGATGTCCTTGTCAGGATCCTCGGACTCCAAAAAGAGCAGCTGCGCCACAACAACGTTTGCCACGCTGTCGTCAATCGGGCCGCCCAGAAAGATGATGCGTTCCTTGAGCAGACGGGAGTATATGTCATAGGCACGCTCCCCGCGGCTCGAGTTCTCCACCACCATTGGTACATAGTAACTCATGCGTTCCTCCCCACAGGGGATCCCTTATGCCGTGATATTGTCCACGATGAACTGCGCCGTCTTCTTGCGCAGTACCGTCGCAGCAAGGTCACTGACACGCCCCTGCTCCTTGATGATCTTCTGAACCTGCTTGGGCGTTGCGCCGTAGGACAGCGCCATCGCATAGACCTCCTGATCAAGATCCCTTCCCTCGACCTTGATTCCCTCAGCCTTTGCAACCTCCTCAAGCATGAGATCTGTACGGACATTCTTCTCTGCCGTCTCGCGATACTCGTCGCGAATGCGCGCCATATCAAGACCCGCGTACTGGAGATACTGTTCGAGGCTCATTCCCTGCTGCTCGAGACGCATCGCCATTTCCTGAATCATTGCCGTAATGCGGTTGTCGACCATCACCGGCGGAATCTCCATTGTGCAGTTATCCGTTGCCATGTCGATCGCCTTCGTGCGGCGATCCGTCTCCGCCTGACGCTCCGCACCTGCCTGGAGGTTCTTGCGGATGTCCTCGCGCAGCTCTGCGAGCGTCTCGAACTTGCTCGCATTCTTTGCGAACGCGTCGTTCAGCTCGGGCAGTTCGCGCGACTTGATGCTGCGCACCGTGCACTTGAACACGGCAGGCTTGCCCTTCAGGTTCTCCGCGTGGTACTCCTCGGGGAATGTGACGTTCACATCACGCTCCTCACCGACCTTCACGCCGATGAGCTGATCCTCGAAGCCGGGGATGAAGCTGCCCGAACCAATCTGGAGCGGGTAGTCCTCGCCCTTGCCGCCCTCGAACGCCTCACCATCCACGAAGCCCTCGAAATCGAGTGTTACGAAGTCATCCTTCTTGACTGCGGCATCTGCCGGTGCATCCACAAGGGTTCCCTGATGCTGACGCATCCCCTCAATCTGACGGTCGATGTCCTCCTCAGACACGGTGCCCTCCGGCTTCTCCACCTTCAGCCCCTTGTAGTCGCCGAGTGTGACCTCGGGACGCTGCGTAAACTTCGCCGTAAAGACGACATCCTTGCCCTCTTCGAGCGTCACGATGTCGATCTCGGGGCGCGTCACAGGCTCCATGTCCTGCTCTGTCAGAGCATCCTCGAACGCCTGCTGTGCAACACTCTCAAATGCCTCCTGCAGGATCGCATCCTTGCCGACGAAATTCTCGACAATCTTGCGGGGCGCCTTGCCCTTGCGGAAACCGGGAATGTTCACGCGTCCGGAAATGCGCTTTGCCGCGCCGTCCGTTGCCTTTTCAAGCTTCGCCTGCTCAACTTCAATCGTCAGAGTGACCTCGCGGTTTTCACCATGCTCTGCCGTAACCTTCATTGTATGAAACAACCTCCTGTTTTTTCCTATGGAAGCGCGCCAAACGCAGCTTCCCGATATGCGGACATGCAAAGAGCACAGCGCCCGCGATTCTATCTGTATCGTATCACAAAACCGGCGAAATGACAAGCCGCGTTATTTCAGCAGCTCCGTCATACGCGTCAGCGGCTCAGAGAGATCCATATGCCCTGAGAGCGTCTCTACTGCGGCACCATCGATCAGGATGGTTACCTTCTGCACCTCAGGGAAGTCCGTCAGCGTATTCACAATCGACCCGATGAGCATCTCCTCCCCCGTCGAGCCGCCGCTGAAATTCATCTGCAACTCCTTCGAGAAATCCACCGTGGCAACGCCGTCCTTCACCGTGACGCTGCGCAGCTTTGCCTTCTTCGGAATGACGTTCGTCTGCCCCTGCTCCTTCGTCCCCATAAGGAGGGACTTCAGCACCGCTGTATACTTATCGTCCTTGTCCGTTTTCACCGTACGGCGAACAGCGATCAGCCCCGTCCCGTCACTGCGCGGATAGTAGACATTGATCTGTATTTCCTTGGGCTCTGCCGCAGGCGGCGCCGTCTTGTCCTGCGTCTGCTCCGTCTGCGCCGGACTTCCTGTCTGTGCCCCCTTCTGCTCATTCGTACAGCCTGCTGCGATGCCAAGAATGGACACTATGATAAGCACAGAGAATATGTATGATATCATTTTCCGTCGCGTGAACATCTCTAGTTTTCTCCTCCCTGTTCAAAGTAACGCTCAATGGCATGGACAAGTGCCTGTGCAAGCCGCTCCTGATAGTCGGCATCCGCAAGCAGCTCCTCCTCGTCCGGATTCGAGAGGAATCCGAGCTCCACAAGAGCGGCGGGGATCTCCGTATGCCGCAGAACATAAAATTTCGCGTATTTCACGCCGCGGTTGTAGAGTCCTCCCGCTGCGGCAAGCTCCTCGTTGAGGAGCGATGCAAACTGCTCATCCGCATCCGTCTTTGGATAGTAGTAGGTCTCCATGCCGTGCGCATCGGGATTTGTAAACGAGTTGCAGTGCACAGAGAGGAAGAGTTCCGCCTCTGGATGTGCGAGGCTCACATCCACACGCGCCTGCAGTTCCCGCGCAGCAGAACTGCCCGCATGAGAGACATCCACATCCTCTGTACGTGTCATAACAGGATGCGCACCCGCCGCGTGCAGAAGGTCCTTCACGCGCATGGAAACGGCAAAGGCGACATCCTTCTCTCGCACACCAGAGTACCCGACCGCGCCTGAGTCGCTGCCTCCATGCCCCGGATCAATGACAATCGTGTGTCCGCGTGCGGCACTTGGCTTCGCCTTCGGAGCGATGAGGTCGATGATGAGATACTCCTTCACCTTCCCATGTGCCTCTCCCGGCATGGTATGGACGCGGAAGCTGTCCTCATGGAGGAGTGTGTCTGCGGCAGTGACCATGAGAACCGCACCGCGCCCCTCCTTATGGACGGCAACATTAGCTGCAAGCTCCCCACTCGGCACATATGCGAGAGGGAATTTCTTGTCGAGCTTCACATCCTCGAACGCGAGACGCAGCTCGTGCTGCCCCTCCATCGCGGTCGTATAGGAAAGCCCCGCACGATTCATCCCAATCTGAATCCGTACGGCAGCCCGCCCGTCGATTACCATTTCATGGCTCTCAATGCTCATGAAGCGATAGGACTTGGCCTCGCCCGTACTGCTCACAAAAAGCGTACAAAAACAGACAAAAAGCGCTGCCACTGTGAGCAGCGTCCTGATCCACATACGTTCATTCCACCGTGTCAATGCCAATAACACCTCCGATTCATTATTTGTTCAGGAGCTCCAGTGCCTCTGCCTCGGCAGCTTCCGTGGCCGCTGCGTCGCGCTCCATTGAGATCGTCAGATAGTCTCCCTCAGCAATGTCTGCAGGGAGAAAATTGCGCGGAAAGTTTACCTTTTCCATCGCATCACCGAGCAGAAGCACGGCGTATTTTCCTTCAAAGCGGTCAAGATACGCCGAAATCATTGTTTCTCTCCCCGTTCAACCGAAATGTTATATGTTTTTCCATCGCTTGTCACTGTGATCGTCCCATTCTCTGCTGTCACATAAACGGAGAGCTTCATAGCGTGATACTTCTTCATCGTCTCCTTATGCGGATGTCCATAGTCGTTGTTCACTCCGCAGGAGATGAGCGCCGCCTCGGGCTGTACCGCACGCAGGAAGTCCGCCGAGGAGGAAGTCTTGCTGCCGTGATGTCCTGCCTTTAGGATCGTACTCTTCACACGGGTGGTGCCTGCGGCAAGAATTGCCTGCTCTTCCTTCTTCTCCGCGTCCCCTGTGAGCATCATGGAGAAATCTCCAAAGACCAGCCGCCCGACCACCGATTCATTGTTCGGGTCGTGCTTGTACCCCTTAACCGAGCCTTCCTTCACAAGTTCCGCCGATGGGGCAAGCACCTCGAATACGGCACCGCCGCCGAGATCCACACGATCCCCCGCGACGAGGCCCTTGCGCTCGATCTTCTTCTCCTTGAGCTTTTTCACATAGCCGAGGAAGAGCTTCGAGGTCGAGGGCATGCCGTTGTCATAGACAATACCGACCGTGTACTCATCGAGCAGGACATCCATTCCGCCGATATGATCCGCGTGCGGATGCGTGAGGATGATGGTATCGATCCTCCTCACGTCTGCCTTTTTCAGCTCGGCACGCAGTTTATCGCGTTCATCCACATCGCTCGTATCCACGAGAACATTCTTCTCCCCCGTCTGGATAAGAATCGCGTCCCCCTGTCCAATATTCAGCACCTTGACCGTAATTGTCCCCTGTGCTGCGTGCTTGTCTGACGAATCAGGAGTGGGCGCAGCGATGCAGCCCGCAACGAACTGCGCACAGATGAGTACAATGCCCGCAAGGACAGATGCAAGCCACCGTTTCATTGGCAAGCCCCCCAGCCTATTACGAACGCAGTGCGAGATTGATGAGAAATGCGATGGACACGAGATACATAATCCAACTGATCTGCTTATACTGTCCCGCAAAGAGCTTCATCACCGTATAGCTGATGAAACCAAACGCAAAGCCGTTCGCGATGCTCGACGTGAGCGGCATCATGATGATCGTTAGGAATACAGGCAGTGCATTCGTAAAGTCCGAGAAGTCGATCTTTCCGACCTCGGACATCAGCAGTGCACCAACGAGAATGAGCGCGGGTGCTGTTGCAAACGCAGGTACAAGTCCGATGAGCGGCGTAAAAAGCAGCGCCGCAAGGAAGAGTACACCTGCCGCAATCGCCGTAAGACCGGTACGGCCGCCGGCGGCGATGCCCGCCGCACTCTCAATGTAGGACGTAACTGTGGACGTACCGAATACCGCAGACACCATCGTACCGACCGCGTCTGTCGTCAGTGCCTTGTCGATGTTCTCGATGCGCCCATCGGATTTGACCATCTTTGCCTTCGTCGTGAGACCGATCAGCGTGCCCATATTATCGAAGAGCTCCACCACCGTAAACGTAAATATAATCGAGACAAGACCATAGTTCCACGCGCCCGCAAGATCAAGTTTACCAAATGTATCACCCATATGGGGAAGTGAGGTGCTGACAATATCTCCGAATCCCTGCGGTGCAGGTGTCATGCCAAACGCCATCGCGAGAATCGTCGTGACAAAGATGCCGATGAGGATGGCGCCATGCACATTGCGTGCCATGAGTGCCGCCGTGAAGAGAAGCCCGAAGAGCGAGAGCAGTGTCGTCGGTGAAGTCACGTGCCCGAGCGCGACATAGGTCGCGGCGTTCTCCACGATAAGTCCCGTCCCCTTGAGCCCGATAAATGCGATAAAAAGTCCGATACCGGTGCTGATCGCGAGTTTCAGATCACGCGGCACGGCATTGATGATTGCCTGCCGAATCCCGCCGACCGTCAGGATGAGGAAGAGTACGCCCGAAAAGAACACCGCACCGAGCGCAACCGTCCAGTGCAGTCCGAGCACACCGCAGACGTAGTAGGCAAAGAATGCATTGAGCCCCATGCCGGGTGCGAGTGCAACGGGATAGTTCGCAAATGCGCCCATTGCCAACGAGGCGAGCGCCGCAATCCAGATCGTCGATGCGATCGCCGCATCCTTAGGAATGCCTGCGTCCGCGAGAATGTTCGGATTGACGAAAAGGATGTACGCCATCGCAATAAAGGTCGTTACGCCTGCGAGCAGCTCCGTGCGTATGGTTGTCCCCTTCTCACGCACCTTGAAGTAACGCTCGATGAAAGACGGCGGCGTCCCCTGTATCTCCATGTAAGCATCTCCTTAAAACAAAAAAAGCCCGATCAGGCTTAGAATAAAAATGGCGGAGTGGGAGAGATTCGAACTCTCGCAGCGGTTACCCACTCTAACGATTTAGCAAACCGTCCTCTTCAGCCTCTTGAGTACCACTCCATATTCATTTCACGCGCTCTTTGCGACATGAGATATATTAACAGAACATATAGAAGTTGTCAAGAAAAAAATGAAGGGGCTGCCCTTCCGTGCGCCCCTTCATCATATTGCGCAGACGTAATCGTTCCCACGTCAAGCCCCTTGCTTCACTTATCCTCTTTCTTCTCTCCTTTGAGCCATTCATCGAGAAGATTCTCACACAGATGAACATGGCGCTTGATGATCTCAAAGCTTTGCTCATCAACAACACCGGCACTGTCATGTTCCACCTGTTTCTCCCATTTGTAGACCGCTTCCAGTACACCGTGATAGCCGAGCTTTTGAATTTTTTCGGTCATCTCATCATAGCTGAGGTAATCTTTTTTACCGCGCAAAGCCAAGGAAAGATCCGACATGAACGACTGCATCTCCAAATGAGACAAGCCTTTCACAGCTTCATACCAAGCGCGCTGCTGCTCGACCGGAGCGTCATGCGGCGGAAAATATGCAACGTGATCGGCATCATAACGCAGACCGCTGAAATACCACCGATACTCCTCATCGGAAATACCGAGAGGATTCCCCGGCTTCGGCTCTTTCTCCGCTGCCTTCTCCGTCTGGTCGGACTGAACCGATGAAAGCACCGACGCAAAGTCACCTGCATCATGCTTCTTTGCACGTTGCGACTGATTCATCCGTCCAAGAAGATCTGCTGACGTTTGCTCGATTCTCATGATCCTCTCCCCTTCATTTTCATATAACAAGTTGTAGTTCCACTCTATTAAATATATCGTTTTTCACAAAAAAATAACCTTACAATTTTATGCGGCCTAAGCACTTTCTGCATAAGTACATCTTATACCAATCGGTAATAGAAAATATGAAAAAGCTATATAGAAAATTACCTTTTCTTCATTGAATATTATTCTTTCTACAGATATAATATAATACCAGAAAGGAATGACTGAATGGAACTTGCACAATTAAAATACTTTCAAGTTATGGCAAACATTCGCCACTTTACGCGCGCAGCACGGATGCTGGACGTGACACAGCCCGCACTCAGCCGCTCGATGGCAAAGCTCGAAAAAGATCTTGAGATCCCCCTCTTTAAGCGTCATGAGGGCGAGATCGAGCTGACGTCGGAGGGAGAACGGCTTCTTCGCCGCGTAGACCGCATTCTGCGCGAGGTAGACAGTGCCCGTGAAGAGGCGAGCAGTGCGCGCGCGGAGGTTTCCACCGAATTTAAGCTCTCGTTCATCCACTCGCTTGGCAGTTACGTTCTGCCTCATATCCTGCAGGACTTTCGCGCGAGCTTCCCCGATATCCGCGTACAGTTGAATCAGCAGGACTCATCCACACTGGCGCAGCAGGTTGCGGCAGGGGAAACAGATCTCGGTCTCTGCTCCACGATTCCAACGACGGAGTACAGCGCATGGGTCTACCTCTGGTCGGAGGAGCTCTTCGTCACCGTGCCGCTCGGGCATCCGTTTGCCGACCGCAAGCGGATCAATCTGCGCGAACTTGAAGATGAACCACTGATCGCGATGAAGAGCAGCTACAGTCTGCGCATCCTCGTCGATCAATTCTTCGATCTTGCGGGCATTCATCCCGAGATTACGTTCGAGGGGGATGATGTATCGACAATCTCAGGACTCGTCGCGGCGGGACTTGGCGTGAGCCTCCTGCCAAAACTCGCGGGGGTCGAGCATCCGGAGCTGCGCTACATCCCCGTCTCGTTCCCGATCTGCAAGCGTGCGGTCGGCGTTGCGTGGAACACGCAGCGGCAGCTCCCCCCTGCGGCGATCTGTTTTCAGCAATTCCTGATCCGCCGCTTCGACAATACGGAAAAACCTTTGCCCACAAATTAAAACGACCCGTGAAGACTCACCCATTGAATCTTCACGGGTTATTTTCATGTCCGGACTATGCAGCAATATCTACATTCTTACCGAGATTCTGCACCGGATGGCTGGTCGCATACGCCTGCTTGACCTGCTCCATAAGCTCATGCGTCACCTGCCCGCCGATCTGCTGTGCTTCGCGGTTCGTGCGCTGGAATTGGCTCGTGCCGAGACGCCTTGGATCCATGTTCTCCACGGACTTCTGCGCCGCACGCGAGGTGCTCTGCGCTCCCTCCTGAGCGACACGGTTCTGCGTCTGATGAAACTGCCCCTTGCCGAGCTTCGTGCCGGTGCCGAAATTCGAGCCGCCGATGACGGACGCGACCTCCTGCATTTTCTCATGGGTCACCTGTCCGCCGATGCGCTGTGCCTCACGGTTCGCGCGCTGAAAGAGACTTGAACCGAAGCCGCCGCTTCTGAGTGCCGGTATTGCCATAATGGTTCCCTCCATTTCATCTCCATCCCATTTTCCCTTGGGATGTTATGACCACATTATAATAGATGAAGAATTTTTATGCAAGTATAAAATACCGCCGAAGCAGTTCTTCGGCGGTATCTCATGTGATTCGTTTGTTTAGGATCCTGCCTTGAGACGACCAACGCGCACAATCTCGGATACCTGAACCTGATGTGTCTTGCCGTTCACATCGGCAATGACACTCGGCTGACCGTCGGTGATGCTGACGCCGATGATCTTGCCTTCGTAGCTCTGTGTCTTAACCTTTCCGTCACTGTCCTTCACGGGCTTTCCGTCTTCGCCCTTGACCACGGTGTTCCACTGAACAGGCTGTCCGATCATACCGCTCAACTGTCCAATGAGAACGGAGGAGTTGATGTTGTCGACGATCTTCGAGACATTTTCGAGACCCTTGGAGACGTTCGTCATCTGCTCGAGTGCGGAAAACTGCGCGAGCTGCGAGAGATATTCGCTGTTGTCCTGCGGATCGAGAGGATCCTGATACTTCATCTGTGTGACGAGCAGTTGGAGAAACGCGTCCTTGCCGAGCGCGTCATTCTTCTTATCCTTCGCTTTCGCCTGGTTCTGCGCTGCCTCGTAGTCAGACAGCTTCTGGACAACGCCGCCGACGTTGATTGTATTCAGGGGATTTGAACTTGCCACGATATTTCCTCCTCAAACCGCTAGACGCGATAGTCCACGCCATCACTTCCGACACTGCCGCCGGTCTCCTCTGCCGCGAGCGGCGCAAGACCATCGATCTCATCGAGATAGTCATCAGCATCGCCGCGCGCGTAGACCTGCTGTGTTCCGCTCTGTCGGCTGCTGCTCTGCTGCCATGCTTCCTGCCCCTGTCCCTGCGGCATTTGCCCATCCGTGAGACCTGCGTAAACACCGACACGATCAACCTTGAGTCCCTGATTGTTCAGTTCCTGACGGAGCTGAACGAGGGAGTTTTCAATCACGTTGCGTACCTGGGCGTTGTCGCTGTGGAACGATGCCTGTACAGCACCGTTCGAGCCAACCGAGACTCGCAGCGTAAGCTCTCCAAGATGTTCGGGACGCAGACGAATGACCATCTGCGTGTCGTTCAACGAGCGCAGAAGCCGTGCCTGCTCCACGATCTGACGAGGGATCTCATAGTCCGGCTGCGGACGCTGCGTCTCCTGTGTCGATGCGGGAATGCTGACCTCCTGTGCGGGAGGTGTCGTTCCTGTCTGCGCTGCAATGGGCTGCGGTGTCCCTTGCATCGAGGGCTCTGCGGCACGTGTCGGAAGCTCGAGCGGAGCGGTCGTTGTTGTACGTACGGGCTGCTGTGACTCACCCGGCAGCTGCTCCTGCTGCGCCTCCTGCCCTGCGGCATCGCCCTGCGAAGCATCATGGCGCATGGTACGCTGTGCGAGCACCGTGAGCGGGTTGGCTGCAGAATCCTCTGTCGTCAGATTCTCGCCGATGAGCTCTGCCGCCGACCGTCCTACGTTCTGTGTCCCTTCGCGCTGAGCTCCAAGGAGTGCCGTCTGTGCCTCTGGATTCAGCGCTGCGGCTACATTACTGCGCTGCGCGGCATTCGCTGTTGAAAACTCGCTTATATCGACCACAGGCACCTGTGCCTCCGTCGGTAGGGACGCTGTATTCAGCGTCGCACGCAGCTGCATGGGAAGTACTGAATCAAGGGCTGTCATGCGCAGAACAGCACCTTCACTTCCCCCCTGTGCCGCCGGGTCGGCAGTCTCCTGCGCGAGCGGCTGCCCTTCGAGTGCGAGGAGGAAATTACGGCTCTTCGCCGTCTCTTCGGGCATCTGCTGCAGGAGATTCTGCACGGCATTCTGCAGCTTTGTATCACCGAGCGCGTCCGCCGTCAGATCGTAGCGTTCAAGGATCTCCGTGAGTGCGGCATCAAGCCCCTCGTTCACATTGGTATCCACGATCGCCGCATCCGCGTTCACGAGTGCCGCAAGCGCTGCCACAACGGCGGCTGCATCATCCGCTGATACGTTCTCCGTGCCCTTCGCAGCCTGTGTTTCATCGGCAGTTTTCGGTGTCTCTGCCGTCACATCCTGTGTGTTCTGCGACGTCGCTGTGCTGCCCGCCTGCGGTACCTTCGTCTGTGCCGCAGCAGTGGGAGTCTCACGCGTCTCTGTCTTTGCCGCCCCTGCCGTCATTCCCTTTTGCAGCGCGCCAAATGTATCGCTGAACGAATTCTTCCCTGAGGTTACTTGCGCACGATTCCCCACGGACGCGGCGCGTCCCTTTGACGCCCCTGCTCCCGCAGAGATCCCATCAGCCGGAGATACAGCCATGAGATTACTTGCATTCATCTACACATCACCTCTTCTACTTATTTATCGGAATGAATTCATCATTTCTTAAGTCAAATATTTTTGGGCATGGCACATTTGAGTGCGTCTCCGATGGTCTCCGCGCCGAAGAGCTCCATGTCTTCGAATTTCCCTTTGAGCTGCCGATAGTTCTTCATTGGCAGGAGGGCTGCTTTGAATCCGAGCCGCCGCGCCTCGGCGACGCGCAGCTCTGCCTGCGAGACGGCGCGTACCTCACCCGAAAGCCCGACCTCACCGCAGACGACCATATGCGGGCGCGGCAGACGATTGGCGAAGCTGGATGCCATGGCAACGCAGAGTGCAAGATCGGCGGCAGGTTCGTCGAGACGTATGCCGCCCGCAACCTTCACATAGACATCGGCGGCTCCAATGGGGAGCTTCACGCGCTTTTCGAGTACGGCGAGAAGGAGCTGAATCCGCTTCACATCCACGGAGTCCGCTGTCCGACGCGGCGGCTGATACGGAGTCGGCGCAACAAGTGCCTGTACCTCGACGAGCAGCGGACGTGTTCCCTCCACCGTCGGTACAATGATGGAACCGCTCTCCATTGCACGCTCTGAGAGAAACAGCTTTGACGCATCCGGCACATCGACGAGTCCGACATCGCGCATCTCAAAGAGGCCGAGTTCGTTTGTGCTGCCGAAACGGTTCTTTACGGCGCGCAGTACGCGATACTCGGCGTTGCGTTCGCCCTCAAAGTAGAGCACGGTGTCGACGATGTGCTCGAGGACGCGCGGACCCGCGAGGCTCCCCTCCTTCGTCACATGACCGATGACAAAGACAGCAATTCCCGCATTTTTCGCCACACGCATCAGTTCCATGGCGCACTCTCGTACCTGTGAGACGCTGCCGGGCGCACTCTCGATATCGGGACGATACATGGTCTGGATGGAGTCGATGATGAAGAGTGCGGGATGCTCGTGCTCCACATGGGCACAGATTGCATCGAGATTTGTCTCGCTGACAACGAGCAGATCGTCCGCAATGGCCTGCAGACGGTCTGCACGCATGCGAATCTGCCGTGCACTCTCCTCGCCGGTCACATAGAGGACACGCTGTCCCGCACGTGCAATATCTGCCGAGACACGCAGCGTAAGGCTCGACTTGCCGACGCCTGGATCACCGACGATGAGCACCATCGATCCGGGGATTACGCCCCCGCCGAGCACACGGTCGAGTTCTCCCGACCCGGTCGAAAAACGCGGCAGATCCGCGACGGCAATTTCCCCGATGGGCTGTGGGCGCTCCGCGCTGCCCGTACCAACGCCTCGGCACTCCTCAACGGCGGGCACCACGACTTCCTCCACCATCGAATTCCACGCACCGCAGCCGGGGCATTTCCCCATCCACTTCGAGGTGTCATAGCCACAGTTCTGACAAACGTATGCTGTTTTTTTCTTCTTTGCCATATACACTCCTACAAAAGAAAAGGGACTGTGTATTACAGTCCCTTCCGATGCTGCTTCATCAGCGCGCGCACAGCAGAACGCGCGAGCCAGTACAGTGACCAGCCCAGATTGAGCAGGAAATCTCCTGCGCGCGCCCCACATGACCGCGGTGCCAAAACGTTGCGGCGTTCCTCAAGCTTCATGATAGGAGGCCTGCTTCTCGCCCCTTACGCGCTTGTTGCGGCTCGTGTCCTTCTTGACGAAGTCCAGCCCGTCGCCCGCCTTGCGGACGGAGATGACATCTCCCGCCGTAAAGTCACGCGCGAGGATATGTTCTGCAAGCGCATCTTCAATGTTCTTCTGGATGGCGCGGCGAAGAGGCCGTGCCCCGAATTTGACATCCGTCCCCTTCGAGATGAGAACGCGCTTCGCGGACGGGCTGACCTCAATATTGATCTTCTGCTCGGCAAGGCGTGCCTTCACATCGCGCAGGAGGATATCCACGATCTTCGTCAGCTCGGGCTCACCGAGTGCGTTGAATACGATCATATCATCTACACGGTTCAGAAATTCGGGGCGGAAGATCTTCTTGACCTCCTCCATGACGCGCTTCTTCGCGCGCTCCTCATCCGTATCCTTTGCCTGCTGACCAATCGAGAAGCCGATCGTCCCCGTGGTCGAGCGCAGATGGTTCGCACCCGCATTCGAGGTCATGATGATGATTGTATTGCGAAAATCCGTGACGAGCCCCTGCCCGTCCGTGAGCCGTCCATCCTCAAGCACCTGCAGAAGCATATGAAACACATCGGGATGTGCCTTCTCCACCTCGTCAAAGAGAACGATGGAGAACGGCTTCTTGCGCACAGCGTCCGTGAGCTGACCGCCCTCCTCGTAGCCGACGTAGCCCGGAGGTGCACCAACGAGGCGTGCGGTCGTGTGCTTTTCCATGTACTCGGACATATCGAAGCGGATGATCGCCTCCTCTGAGCCAAAGACGGACTCAGCGAGTGCCCGTGCCAGCTCCGTCTTGCCGACTCCCGTGGAGCCGAGGAAGAGAAAAGAGCCAATGGGGCGGCGCGGATCCTTCACCCCTGCACGTGCACGGCGCACAGCCTTCGATACGGCGCGCACCGCCTCATCCTGACCGATGACACGGCGTCCAATTTGTTTTTCAAGGGCGAGCAGACGCTCGGACTCCTTTGCCGCAATGCGCTGCACGGGGATCCCCGTCCACTGTGCAACAACATCCGCGATATCGTTCTCCGTCACCAGAATCTCTGCACGCTGATCCTCACCACGGCGCGATGCCTCCAGCTGTGCGCGCAGTTCCTGCTCGCGGTCACGCAGCTGCGCCGCCTTTTCGTAGTCCTGCCCGCTGATTGCCGCATCCTTTTCCTTGACAATCTCTGCAATCTCCGTGCGCAGCCCCGCAAGCTGATCCGTATCACCGACAGTCTTCATGCGCACGCGCGACGCTGCCTCATCCATGAGGTCAATCGCCTTGTCCGGCAGATAGCGATCCGTAATATAGCGCTTGGCGAGGTGCACAGCTGCCCGAACAGCGGCGTCCTCGACGCGTGCATGGTGAAACTCCTCGTATTTGCCGCGCAGTCCGAAGAGAATCAGTTCTGCATCCTCCTCGCTCGGCTCCTCCACCATGACGGTCTGGAAGCGGCGTGCGAGTGCACTGTCCTTTGCGAAGTGCTTCTTGTACTCACTGAGCGTCGTCGCACCGACAATCTGCATCTCGCCGCGGGCAAGGGCAGGCTTCAGGATGTTTGCCGCATCCAATGAGCCCTCTGCGCCGCCGGCGCGGATGAGTGTATGAATCTCGTCGATGAAGAGGATGATATTCTTTGCCTTAATGACATCATCCACCACATTTTTAAGACGTTCCTCGAACTCGCCGCGGTACTTCGTTCCGGCGACAAGCGCTGTCATCGATAAGGTGATGACACGCTTGTCCTCAAGCAGGAACGGCACCTCGCCGTCCGCAATGCGCTGGGCAAGCCCCTCTGCGACGGCGGTCTTGCCGACCCCTGCCTCACCGAGGAGAATGGGGTTATTCTTCGTGCGGCGCGCGAGGATCTGAATCACGCGGTCGATCTCCGCCGCACGCCCGATCACGGGGTCCAGCCCCCCAGCACGTGCGACGTCGATGAGATCGCGCCCGTATTTTTTGATCGAAGCAGGCAGTCCCTTGCGCTCGCCCTTGTTCGGTTTTCTGCGCGCGGACTTATCCTTGGACTCCTCCGCATCGCTCATGCGCTCTACGACCTCACTCTGGAGTGCCTCAACATCGACATCCAGCTCCTCAATTGTGTGCACTGCGGTACCGTCCGCCTCCGTAAGCAGGCTAAGCAGGATATGCTCTGTGGTCACAAAGGAACGCTCCTCACGTGCGGTATCAATCGCTCCCTGCATGACGCGCTGTGCACGCCGTGTGTAGAAGGGGACATCCTCCGCCGGATGCAGGACATCCTGAAAACCGTCCGAACGCCGAATGACCTGCTCCGCACTGTCGTAGTCCACGCCGAATTTATCCAACGTCTCTGCCGCGATTGTGTCACGCATATGCAGGATACCCAGCAGAAGCTGGCCGGTTCCAATGTACCCCTTGCCGCGCCGCTGCGCGATATACTGTGAAAACTCTACGGCTTTAATGGCCGCCTGTGTAAAAAATTGACGGTAGTTCAAGCTGTCCCCCTCCTCATCCCTGTATGCTGTATTTTTGTAAGATCGCGCGCACACGCGAAGCACGTATGGCGCTGATTTCCCCCGCAGATAGATTTTCGTTTCCCGCTGCGTATTTGAGATAGTTGTCGCGTCCCGCGACGATGATCTCTGCACAGCACTCCGGTGCCACCTCTTTGATGATCCCCCGGTCAATACCGTAACGCACACGCGAGATGAGCGCGAAAAGTTCCTGCTCCGTCAGAGAGCGCGCGTAGGACAGAATGCCAAAGGCACGCCATACGCCGTCCTCCACACCGTCCTTCCCAAAGTAGGAAAGCGCCTTGCGGGCACGTCTCTCATGGGCGGCAATCTCCCCCACCGTCGCCTGCAGGTTCTCAATCATCTCCGCCTCGGAGTACCCAAGGGTGAATTGGTTGGAAACCTTGTAGAGATGTGCCCCCTCGCCGATGCCCTCAAGCGGATGTACGGCGAGGCCAAGCTGGGGCGACGTATTGACAATATTTTCGATGTTGTGCGTGTAGACAAGCCCCGGCAGATGAAGGATGACAGAGGCGCGCAGCCCCGTCCCGAGATTCGTCGGATATGCCGTCAGATACCCCATCGTCTCGTCAAAGGCGAGATCGAGCCGCTCCTCGATGTAGTCATCCACGTGTGATGCCCGTTCGAACGCCTGTCCGAGCGAGAGCCCCGGCGCCATGACCTGAATGCGCAGGTGATCGTCCTCGTTGACCAGAATGCTGACACAGGCATCCTCACTGATGTATGCCATGCGGTGTGCCTGTGTCTCGGCAAATTTTTCACTGATGAGACGCTTCTCAATCAGCACACTGCGCTGGAGTGCAGTCAGCTGATCAAGTGTGAGACGGTCAAATTCCTGACCGAACTCGGCACCGATCTCTGCAAAGGCAGCATCCAGTGTCTGCCGAATCTCCGCCAACTGACCGTGATCGGCGCGCCCCGGAAACGGCAGTCCCACGAGGTTGCGCGCAAGGCGTACGCGGCTCGAGATGACGACATCGCTGTCCGCGCCGCTTCCGCCGAACCACGAGAGCCGGCTGCTCTGCAGGAGTTCGTCAACTGCCATAGGACTGCTCCTCCATGCGCCGTTCCAGGCCGCGAATCCGATCGCGGTACTCCGCCGCCTTCTCGTACTCCTCACGCGCAACTGCCTCTTTCAGGCGTGCCCGCAGCTGCTCAGCTTCTTGACGGAGCATGATCGAGCTCCCCGAGCGGCGCGGGATCTTGCCGCGATGAACACTCGATCCGTGGATTCGCCGCAGGAGGGGCGTGAGTTCATGATGAAATGTCTCATAGCAGACCGAGCAGCCAATCTGCCCCGTCTGCGGAAAGTCCTGGAATTTCATGCCGCAGTTCGGACACGTGATATGCGGTGCGTCCTCCTCAGCGGTGCTCTCCTGCTGATTGCTGCCGAAGATTCCCTTCAGGAAGTCCTCCGCCGAAACATTCTCCTGCTGCGCGCGGAGAATTGACGCCCCATAGCGTGCCGCGCAGCTCATACATATATTCTTCTCGCTCCGACCGCCCGGACCGATCTGCACAATGTGCACAATCGCATCATTGCGGCCGCACTCCTCACAAATCATTGCATTCCCTTCCGTCGCTCACCAAAGAATTTAGTTCTCCTGTTCATATATATCGAATAACTATCTAAAGTTCTCTAGCGTCAATATCATTGTTTTCAGCATCTGAACACGCTCCTTTGGCGCAAGCGTCTTCGAGTGAAAAAGGCCTGTTACCATCTGCATTAGGAGTGCCGCCTCACGCGTCTCCACCATGCCGTGCTGCGCGAGGTAACGCACCATCGACTGCACCGTCTCCATATCGGTGTCCTCGTCGATCTTTGACAGCATATCCTGATAGACGAGATCGCGCAGCGGCACCTGCACGATGCGGATGAACCCGCCGAGTCCGCGCCGCGATTCCACTACGAAGCCGCGATCCTGCGTGAACCGTGTGGAGAGCACATAACTGATCTGCGACGGTGCACATGAAATCTCATCCGCGATATCCGTCCGCCGCAGTTCCACCTGACCGTCCTGCCGTGCAGCAAGCTGACGGAGGATGTAGGACTCGATCATATCGGCAATGTTGCTCATCGTATCACCTTCTCTGGTACTTCCTTAATTGTGCTTTTCTCTATTATATTTGTTTTTTTGACTTTTAGCAAGTACCAATTATATCAAGGAGCGATATATTTTGCGATATCTTTATATGATCATACTGCCGACCGAGAAGCTTCAAAGAGAAACGGTACTTTTCTCTTGCGATATAATAAGTTTTAAGTCATAATTATTTATCGGGACAAAATTCTGCCCCAGTTCGATGGAGTTCATTTTATCAACCATTCCTAAAAGGAGAATCCATATGCTCAAAAAGATTGCCCTCGCCTCCCTCACCGCCGTCGTACTGACCGCCGCAGTCCCTGCCCTTGCGACGGACTATCTTGCCAACACAAAGTCCGGCAAGTTCCACTACGCGACCTGCCGCACAATCAAGCATCCCGACGCACCGCACTTCGTACACTACAACTCACGCGAGGCGGCCATTGCCGATGGTTACGCCCCCTGCGGAGTATGCCGCCCGTAAAATGCCGCAAACAGCACGTTACATTATGGAAAGACAGGCAGCTGCTGTGATTATCGACAAAATGTTTTCCTATCAGTCATTTTTACTGCACCCCAAGAAAAAAGTTACCGCCTTAGAAAATATTCCTCCTGGAACTTTCATCAATATAAACGATGAAGAAGGTATCCGTAAAATTGCAAAATACATCGGTTATGATGAAATCGAGGGAGCAATTATACTGAATTACTACGACCAGTCCATATTGACGCTGAGGAACTGGGATTATGTGGATATTCTCTGGAACAATCTGGTAAAATCCGTGGATGAAGTTCTCCATGCAGGAAAAGCAACCTGCAGATTCTGGGGATGTCCATGTGAAATATCCATCAAAGAATGTGGTCATAATTTCGTCATCGTTCGCACCAATTGGAGTGACAAACGATATACATTGCCGGAAAAAGAGTTTTTCATGACAATCCTCTATGGTGCCACAGACTTTTTCAATCGTCTGAGCTCCCCGCCATGGGAACATAGAACCTACGCCGAAAGGATTGCCTGTCATTACGACATAATGGGGCGCATGAACGAGAAGTTCGGCTTAGAGGAATATCCGTGGGATTCCCTGAATCGTACTTGATGCAACATTTGCTCAAAGAAAAAGCGCCGTTATGAACGGCGCAGTGAACAAAGCATCAGTATCGCCGCAAAAATTCGCGGCCAAAGACGGTAACGGTGTAGTAAAAGCCGATGAGGAACGGGAGGTATTCGGCGATAAGCCGCCAGCAGACAGCGACGATACCGACAGTGCCGGCGGGAACGGTCGCAGCAAAGAGGAGGACGAACCCACCCTCGGCGATGCCGGAGCCGCCCGGTGTCGGACTGAAGTAGAGAAGCATGTTGAGAAAGATCATGCGCCCCATAACGGTGTACCAGTCCGCATCCGTGACGCCGAGCCCAAGCAGGAGACACGGTACAACGGCGTAGATGCAGAGAAGATTCAGCCCCGACTCGAGGAAGACAACGAGCATCTGACGCGGCGCACCGAGCAAAAGAGAGATCGCACTCTTTGTGTCGCGATAGAGACCGAAAAGCTGATGCCGTTTCTTATCATGCAGACGGCGTGCGATCCAGACGACAACGTAGTCAAGGAAGCCGCGCCGCGCTCCCACAACGGTGAATACAATGCCAAGAAAGGCCGCGAGTGTCACCGCCATCAAAATATCGTTCGACACACCGGGGACGATGCCCTCGTCATGCAGAAAGATGAACGGCATACAGAGCGCGAGGAAGAAGATCGAGAGCAGCGTGCGCACGATGACGAGCACCGCCGCCTTTCCTGTGGGCACACCCGCATGGCGCAGAAACATGACTTGTGCAACCGCACCACCCGTCGCTCCCGGCGTGAGAAGTGCGAGAAAATAATTGCCGAAGATCACCTGTACTGCTTGGTACAAGGTGATTTTTTCATTGGAGATCTTAACGAGGTGCATGAGGCGGCTGCCATCGAAGAACATCCCAAACCCGACGGCAAGGAGCGCCAATAGAAGCGACCACGGGTGAAAGCGCGTCAGATTCTGGAGTGTATTGATGTCCACCGTTGTATAGATAACTGCGGCAGAAATGCCAAAAACGAGGACAAAAAGAAGGAGAAAGCGCCGCGCAAATTTACTCATGCTCTACGCTCTCCCCCTCTCTTCTACTCAGATAGATACTCTTCATGCGCCGCAAAGGCGTTATGACTGTGAATGGACTCCTCATTCTCACATTCCAGCGCAAAATATGCAAGCCCCGGCAGTGCGCGCAGAGCGAGAACACTGTCGCGCAGGATGTCCTCGACAAACTTCGGATTCTCGTATGCCGCCTCTGTGACATGTTTCTCATCCGCACGCTTTAAGATCGGATAGATCGGCGCAGACCCCTGCCGCTCGAGTAATGCGGCCAATTCCTCGATATAGATGCACGGCACGCCCTCCTTGTAGCGCAGACGCACGCGTGCCGCAGAGCGTTGGTTGTGTGCCCCGTATGCAGAGATCTCCTTGCTGCATGGGCAAAGCGAGGTAAATGGCATTGTAAGTCCAAGCTCGAACTGCATCGGCTCATTGCGCCGCTTGCGCCCCGTAAAGGAGGCATCCACATCGAGCAGCGACATACGTCCGCTGATGGGTGCGCGTTTCTCAATAAAATAGGTAAACGCAAGCGAAACCTCCGCCGCCTCGGCATGGAGACGATCCAGAGCCTCCGTGAGCATCGCGTCCATCTCCTCCTCTGCGAGTGGTTTCTCGCTCCACGGCAGGAGGATTTCGAGGAAGCGGCTCATGTGCGTGCCCTTAAACTCCATCGGCAGGGAGACGGTGAATACGATGCGTGCAAGCACCTGCTGATAGCCCCCTCTCTGTTTCTTGATGAGGAAGGGCAGTCGCACCTCCTTGACGCCGACGCGCTGAATCGCGATGCCACGACCGTCCTCACGGTTCTGTACGTCCAGCATCATCGCACTCCTGCCGCGTATGGAATCGGATCGCGCTGCCCCGCCTCGGCAAAACCACGCAGACGCAGGACGCAGCTGTCGCAGGTACCGCACGCCTCTTTCCTGCCACGATAGCAGCTCGTCGTGAGATCATAGGGCGCCCCCAGTTCCGTGCCAAGACGAATGATATCGCCCTTCGAGAGATGCTGCAGCGGCGTCTCAACAACAATGCGCCGTCCTCGCTCGGACGCGGCAGCCGTCGCCGCGTCCGCCGCCGCCTGAAATGCGGCAATGAATTCCGGACGGCAGTCGGGATATCCTGAGTAGTCAATGGAATTCACACCGATGTAAAGATGCTGCGCACCCACACGTTCTGCATAGCCGAGCGCATAGCTGAGAAAGATGAGGTTGCGCGCGGGCACGTAGGTCGCGGGGATCTCCGTCCGTTCCGCTTCTCCCGCCGGCACTGCGATATTTTCATCAGTCAGTGCCGAGCCGCCGACTGCGTTCATATTCGTCTCGATGACAAGGTGCTCCGCCGCATGATAATGTGCTGCAATCCGCTTTGCACAATCGAGCTCGCGGTTGTGCCTCTGATGATAATTAAAACTGATGGGATAGAGCTCATAGCCGGCGGCGCAAGCAACCGCCATACAGGTACAGCTGTCAAGGCCGCCCGAGAGCAGGATTACCGCCTTTTCCGTCATTTCGTCCCCTCTTATCCGCGCAGCGAAGCAACAGCGGCCGCAATATCCTTCGCGCCGTAGATGTAAGAACCTGCAACGAGTATATTTGCCCCTGCCGAACGCACGGACTCCGCCGTCTCTGCATTGATGCCGCCGTCGACCTCAATGTCAACATCCAGTTCATTGTCTATCACTGTGTGATACAGTGCATGAATCTTTCCAAGCGTGTTCTCGATGAACTTCTGACCGCCAAATCCGGGGTTGACCGTCATGAGGAGAACCATATCAACATCGTCGATCAGTTCTTCCAGACTGTAGATGGAGGTACCTGGATTGAGCGCAATCCCCGCCTTACAGCCCGCTGCCTTGATCTGCTGGATAACGCGATGGGCGTGGTGCGTCGCCTCGACGTGGAACGTGATGATATCCGCACCCGCCTTTGCAAACGACTCAATATGGGTCTCTGGATGTTCGACCATAAGGTGTACATCAAAGACCGCCTTGGAGACCTTGCGCAGACTCTCGACTACGCAGGGGCCGAGCGTGATGTTTGGCACGAACGTCCCATCCATCACGTCAATGTGGACGTACTCCGCGCCCGCCTCCTCCGCACGGCGCACATCCGCGCCGAGATTGGCGAAATCTGCCGAAAGGATGGACGGGGCAATGATCGTGGGACGCTCGATGTGGACGTGCTCCTCCTGCATTTCCTCTTCATATCCGTGTTCATGTTCGTGTGCCATTGGGTTCTCCTATTTTCTTTTCAATTGTAGTTCGGTGAGCAATGCGAGATAGGCATCGTGCCGTGCACGCGAAAGTGCTCCTGCCGCCGCTGCCGCCTTGACGGCACAGTCCGGCTCATGACTGTGGCTGCACGGCGTGAAGCGGCAGCCCGTATGTGCGGAAAATTCCGGAAAACAATGCGCCAGTGCCTCAGGTGCAACCTCCGTCAACTCCTGCTGAGTAAATCCCGGCGTGTCGACCACATATCCTCCTGCAAAGGGGAGCAGTTCCGCGCGCCGCGTTGTATGACGCCCGCGCCCGATCTTCTCGCTGACTGCTCCCGTGGCAAGCGCAAGCGCGGGATCGAGGGCATTGAGCAGCGAGGACTTCCCTGCACCCGACGGCCCCGCAAGCACCGTGATCTCCCCCGCGAGGTACTGCCGCAGTTCATCCAGTCCCGTGCCCTGCTCTGCCGAAACACGCAGAACAGGATAGCCCGCTGCCTCATATTCCGAAAGAAATTCCTCCGGTATTCCCGAGCAGAGATCCATCTTGTTCACGCAGAGAACAATCTTCCGAACTCCGGAGAGCTCCGCAAGCACAAGGAAGCGGCTCACGACAAGCGGATGCGGATCGGGCGATGCCGCCGCGACCGTGATGACGATCTGTGTCAGATTCGCCACACGCGGACGCTGCAGGAGGTTCGTACGTTCTTCGATCTGCTCGATCACCCCCTCCTCTGGCGATATGCGTTCAAATACAACGAGATCCCCTGGGACGAGCCCCATATCACTGCGCCCCTTTTTGAGTTTGCCGCGCAGCTTGCAGAGGATGATGACATCCTCTGCCGCAACGTGGAGCACATTGTTATAGACCTTCAGGATACGTCCGCGCTCTGCCACCATACACTCCCTACTCTGTCTTCTCGGTCTGGATACGGCGTCCGGCAGGATCCTTTTCAGGCTTCTTCGCATCGCCGCCCTTCGTCTCCTCCTTGTTGGCAGAAGCCTTGCTTCCGCTCGATACGACAAGGCTGACGGCACTGCCGGAGTCCACCTCCGCCCCCGCTGCGGGCGACTGACTGACAACGGTTCCGGCGGCCTGTGTGCTTGCCTCCTCGGATATACCGCCAACCTTCAGGTCGCTGCCCTCGAGCATTGTGCGTGCACGGTCGGATGGTACGCCCTTCACATTCGGAACAGCGACCTTTTTGATCTTTTGCCCCTTGCTGACAGTGATGTCCACCGTCTGCCCTTTGCTGATGCGCGTGCCGCTGCGCGGATCCTGCGAGATGACCGTGCCGCTGTCCTCATCGGAGAAGGTCTCATACGCGGAACCAAGGCGCAGCCCCATCTTCTGAAGCCTGTCGATTGCGTCCGACTGTTTCAGTCCGCGCAAATTTGGCATCTCAAGCTCTTCACCGCCCTTGCTGACGTAGATCGTGATCGCACGCTCCTCCTTGACCTTTGTCCCTGCTTCAGGCGTCTGTGATACCACTACGCCCACAGGTACGGAGGCATCATAGGTTTCCGCGACCGTGACACGCAAATTCTGATCTTCCAGAATCTGACGTGCGAGTGTCAGCTGCTTTCCTGTCACGTCAGGCACGGTGATCTCAACGGAACTCCAGAACTTGCCGAAACTGAGAAAGAATCCCGTAAAGAACCCCATGAGGAGGATGAGAACAAAACCCAGCTTAAATACCTTGGTACGGAAAAAGGATTTTTCCTCCTCATTCGCTGCTCCCTCTTCCGCCTCGGCGATCGCACCGATCTCCTGTGCTTCCACGGGTGTGAGTACACGCGTAGCGTCGGGGTCAAACGACGGCACCACAGCCGTATCGCCGCGCATCATCTGTTCCGTGCGCGCAATGTCCTGAGCGAGTAATTGGCTGTCTGGACGCAGCGCCGGCTCCTTTGCCATCATGCGTGTCACGAGAGCCTCCACAACGGGTGGTATGCTTGGCACGAGAGCACGCACGGGCTGCGGTTCCTCTTCGAGATGCTTGCGCGCAATGCTGACCGCCGTATTGCCGTCGAACGGAATCCGCCCCGTCAACATTTCGTAGAGCACGACACCAAGCGAGTAGACATCCGACTTTGGCGTAATGATCGTCCCGCGTGCCTGCTCGGGCGAGAAGTAGTGAACCGAGCCCATGATGTTGTCATTGTAGGTCATCGTGGACTCCGTGACGGCACGTGCAATGCCAAAGTCCGCGACCTTCACGTTGCCGTCAGGCATGACGAGGATGTTGTGCGGCTTGATGTCGCAGTGCACAAGGTTGTTCGCGTGTGCCTGTGCAAGTGCCCCTGCAATCTGGCGAGCCATCTGCAGTGCCTGCGGTGCGGGCACGGGGCCTTCCTCCTTGATGCGCTCCTTCAGAGTACGTCCCGGAACGTACTCCATGACAATGTAATGACGCCCCTCGGCGACGCCGACATCATAGACATTGACGATGTTTGGATGCGTAATGCGCGCGGCCGCCTTTGCCTCGCGCTGAAACCGCGCGATGAACTCCGTGTCGTTCTCATACTGTTGATGAAGAATCTTGACAGCGACGGTGCGCTCCAAGAGCTGATCCTTTGCCCGATAGACATCCGCCATGCCGCCGCTGCCGACCAGTGCCTCCAGTGCGTAACGTCCATCCAAGACACGCTCAACCATGATCGTTCCTCCTAACGCCTCTGCCACTGCCGAAGCCTCTATCTCAGAAAGGGTATCCCGCAATGACTTCATCGCAGCCCTTCAAAATGTTTCTGTATCACCGTACGCGCGATTCCGGCTGCCGATCTTCCGCCAAAGCCGCCCTCCTCCACGAGAACTGCCATGACGATCTTTCGTCCGCCGCGCTCCGCCGAACCGATGAACCATGCATGATCGGTTCCGCTCGCATTCTCTGCCGTACCGGTCTTGCCCGTGACACGCACGCCAGAGACATCTGCCGCCGTGCCCGTACCCGCCGCAACAACATCCGCCATATAGCCGTCAATGACTGCCGCACGTTCTGCCGTAGTCGCCGTCCGCCAGACGGCGGGGCTTGCCTCATAGAGGGGCATCCCCTGCGTTGTCAGAACCTGCTCGACGAGATACGGCTGCATGATACGTCCGCCATTGGCGAATGCATCCGCAACGAGTGCCATCTGCAGCGGTGTCACGAGCAGAGCTCCCTGTCCAATTCCGAGCTGGGCGATTTCACCGTCGCTGAGGTCTTTCAGCGCGGGAACATGTGCCCGTGTCATCGGCAGCTCAGGGGAGGTGAGTTCTGTCCCAATGCCGAAGCGCTCGCACGCAGACGAGAGTCCGCTCGCACCGAGTCGGAGAGCCAGCGTCGCAAAGGTAACGTTGCAGGATTCGCGCAGGGCATCTGCGAGATGCAGTTTCCCGTGCACCTCGCCGTGACTTTCATGCAGCACGTAGTCCTTGCCGATGGCAAGCTCCCCTGTACAGGTGAATACTTCATCAACATTCGTCACCCCTGCCTCGAGTGCGGCATCCGCGATCAGCGTCTTGAACGTCGAACCCGGCGGGTAGAGCCCCTGTGCCGCACGATTCACGAGGGGGCTGTCCGCGCGCGACGAGAGCTCATTCCACTGCTGCTCTGCAGAGGCGGGATCAAACGAGGGGGCACTCACCATCGCAAGAACTGCACCCGTTGCTGCGTCCAGTACGACGACAGCACCGCGCCGTGAGCCCAGCGCATTCCACGCTGCCTCCGACAGCTCCGCATCCACGGTCAGCCTTACATCATAGCCTGCATCCGCACGCAGGAGTGTGCGCAGAGGGCCCATATGCGCCACATCAGTGGTGACACCACTGAGTTCCTGTCCCGTCACCTGCTCCACTCCGGTCGCACCGTAGCGCTCCGTCTGATAGCCCGTCACAGGCGCAAGGATGCGTCCATAAGGATAGGAGCGTCGTCCTGTCGTGTCGCTCTCCGCAAGTACACGCCCATTATGATCGATGATGCGCCCGCGCCGAATGTCCTGTTCCATGAGCGCACTGCGCGTGTTGAGCGGGTGTGCCGCAAGTGCATCGCCATCCCACACACTCAGCTTTGCTAGATAGAGAATTTGAACACCGATGAGTGCAAGAAGAAAAGCCGCCGCGACCACGATATGCTTTCGGATTTTTCGATCAGCCATCCGCTGCCTTAGCCTCCCCCGACAGTGCTGTCAAGATACCGACAAGAACGAAACTCGCCGCCATCGAACTGCCGCCGTAGCTGACAAACGGCAGCGTTATGCCCGTGAGCGGCAGAAGTTTTGTCACGCCCGCCGTGATGATGAATGCCTGCAGAAGAAGGCTCGCTGCACAGCCCGCTGCGAGCAATGCCTCCTCTACACGGGGCAGTCCCATCGCAATACGGCTGCCCCGCCAAAAGATCAGCGCGTAAACCATAAGTAGGAGAACAGCACCGATCAACCCGAACTCCTCGGCAATCGCGGAAAAGATGAAGTCCGTGTGCACCTCGGGAATGAGGAGCGGATGCCCCTCGGTAAAGCCCGTCCCCCAGACCCCGCCTGAGCCAATGGCAAAGAGCGACTGCACAACCTGATAGGACATTCCGTTCGGGTCTGCCCACGGGTGCAGCCAGATATCAAAACGTACGCGAACATGTCCAAACAGCGCGTAGCTGAGCCCCGCTGCGACAAGGATGAAAAGCCCTGCGAGAAATACATAGGATTTGCGCCCCGTCCCCATATAGGTCATGAGTACCGCCATTCCGAAAAAGAGCAGAGCAGAGCCGAGATCATGCGCGATGACGAACATGAGCACAGCGAGTCCCCAGAGTGCGATGAGCGGCGCAATGAAGCGCACAGGCGGCAGACGGAGGAAGAGAAAACGGCGCGCGGGGAGTGTCAGTACGGCGAGATGGTCGGCAAGATATGCCGCAAGGAAGAAGATGAGCAGAATTTTGCCAAACTCCGAGGGCTGCATGGAAAACGATCCAAGCGCAATCCAGTTCTTATTCCCGCCAATACTCACACCGAAGATCAGGGGAAGCAGCAAAATGACCGTTGTCAGAAGCCCGAGTACGTACGGATAGGAAAGCATACGCCGCAGACGCGCCCAGAAGAGTACAACAAGCGCCCAGAACACAATGCCGACACACGCCCAGCGCAGCTGCACCGCGAAGAGTTCGGGTTTCAGCCGCGCGATCTCCGCGAGGCCGATACCGAGCAAAACATAGGCAAGTGCGAGCGGAACGCAGTCCAGCTTGCGCCGCGCCGCAAGCACATAGCTTGCCGCCCCTGTACAAATAAGGAGGGCGAGCCACGGCAGATACGCAAGCTGTACACGCCAGTCCAACACCCAGCCCGGTGTGCCTGCCCCCTGTTTCAAAAGCAGGACACTGAGTGCACAGAGGAGAATCCCAATGGGCGCAAACTTCAATCCGCCGGTCATGGTATTTCGTACGCGAGGGCGATCGCCGTGATATTGTCACTGCCGCCCCCTGCGAGCGCCCGCTCCACCATGCGCTCCGCAACATCCGCAAAATTGCCTCCGAGCAAGGAGGAAAGCTCATCGTCATCCACCATATTCGTCAGTCCATCCGTTGCGAGGAGAAGACGATCGCCCGCCGCAAGCGGAAAAGAGTCACCATCCACATGGAGATGTTCCTCGATGCCGACGGCACGCAGGAGCAAATTCTTGCGTGGATGGTGCTGTGCCTCCACCTCGCTGAGCTGCCCGCGCGCAACGAGTTCCTCCACATAGGAGTGATCGCGTGAAACCTGACGGAAGATGCCATGCCGCAGCAGATAAAGACGACTGTCACCGACGTGCGCATAATACGCCATCCCCGCATGCTCATCTACGTGAAGTATGGTTGCCGTCGAACCCATTCCCTCATACGAAGAGTTCCCGGCGGCAGCATCCAACACCTGCTGATTGGCACGCAGGACGGCAGTCTTCAGCGCCGCCGTATCGATCTCCTGCCCTTCGTTCGCCATATCGTGCACGGCAGCGACCACCATGCGGCTTGCCACCTCGCCCGCCGCATGCCCGCCGAGCCCATCGGCAACAACATAGACGGCGGGAGAGAATACGCCGTAGCTGTCCTCGTTCGATGTTCGCACGCGCCCGATATCCGATGCACTCGAAACCTCTATCATGTATTTACCTCTCAAAACGCAGAATGGCGGCACCGATCCGCAGGACATCACCTGTGCGCAGATACGCCCGCCCCGTCAAAACCCCATCGTTCAGATAGGTGTGATTTCGGCTGCCCAGATCTTCCACGATATATGCATCTTCTCTCTGATAGATGCAGACATGATGATGAGATACAAAGTTATCCGCGAGCACAATATCGTTGTCCGTACTGCGGCCAATCGTAAGCTCATGCCCCACGGGAAAGCGCTGTCCGATCAGCCCCTCCCCCGCAATCACGACGAGAGAAGCCGCACCGGCAAGTGGCTGCGGCAGACGAGCTGCCTCCTTGAAATCCGTGTGCAGCGTGGAAAACATCGTGCGCCCGAGCCGAACGACGACGTAGGCAAGCCAGAGAAGCGCGCCATATTCGAGCAGCACGCGCAGCGCCTTGAGCGCAAGCGCCGGCATCAGAGCACCCCATAGCGCAGCACCGTCGTCCCGAGCTGAATCTCATCGCCGTCACACAACCGCCGCGCCCCCACACGCGCAGCGTTCACAAAGCTGCCGTTGCGGCTCTCAGCATCATAGAGCACATGGCGGTGCTGCTCATACGCGATCCACGCATGAACACGTGAGATATTCGTATCCGTCAGAATGAACTCGTTGCGCGGCATGCGCCCCATATAGATCTTTCGTTCACCGAGATGCATGATAATGCCCTCATCCGCGCCGCTGAGCACGGTGAGTGCTGCGATCTCATGCACGGGCGGGAGATTCAGGCAGCGCGCATCTGCGAACGAAGACCGCTCAAGCACAATGGTCTGCGCCATTGTATCACAGGTTACGCGCGGATCCTGCATGGACGCGCTTTCCTGCTGCACGCGCGCTGTGAGATGATAGGAACCTGCACGCAGGCTCTCATCCAGTGCGAAACAAATGCCGAGTTTCCCTTCCATTGTCAGATCCGCACGGATGATATATTTCTTGAGTGCCACGCCCAGCTCGTCCGCCACGCGATGCGAGCAGAGCCGCTGATAGTCCTCCGTGCCAAGCGCAATGACATAGGAGTTCGCGAGATTTCCGCTCTCCCCCTGCCGCCGCGCCTCCTTCTCAAGCCCCTTAATGAGCTCAACGGGCTCCAAGTGACTGCTGAATTTGCGATTGAAAAAACCCTCGATATGATCTCCCAGAAAAGATTCCACGCGTTCGATCATCGTGTAATACTCTCCTTTGGTAACGAAATAGACTTAAC
Organism: Selenomonas sp. oral taxon 920; assembly: GCF_001717585.1. Taxonomy (NCBI): domain Bacteria; kingdom Bacillati; phylum Bacillota; class Negativicutes; order Selenomonadales; family Selenomonadaceae; genus Selenomonas; species Selenomonas sp. oral taxon 920. Next base: position 939,512 of record NZ_CP017042.1, on the reverse strand, counting down.
AATTCCTATATCATACCATAAAAGCATGAAAATTTACAGTCCCGCTTCCATGAGACGGTTGCGAAGTTGTCCGCACGCCGCCTGGATATCCGTTCCCATCTCGCGCCGCAAGGTCGCCGTAATGTGCCGCTCCTCGAGAATTTGTTGAAAGCGTCGAATGGCAGTCTTATCGGGACGAAAGAGGCTGCGCTCCGCGACGGGATTGATCGGAATGAGGTTCACGCTCGCAAGCTGACCGCGCAGAAGCTTTGCGAGCTGCTCCGCCTCGCGCACACCGTCATTCAGGTCACGAATCAGAATATACTCGTAGGTAACACGACGCTTCGTTCGCTCCGCATACATACGCGCTGCACGCAGTACATCCGCAAGGGGATACATACGGTTGACGGGCATGATCTCAGAGCGCAGTGCATCCGTCGGCGCGTGCAGGGAAATCGAGAGCGAGATGGGGATGCCCTCCTCCGTCAACCGCTCAATGCCGGGCACAATGCCGGAGGTCGAGAGCGTCACACTGCGATAGCTCAACCCGATTGTATACTCCTCGTGCAGAAGGCGCAGCGCCGCGATCACGTTGTTGTAGTTTTCAAGAGGCTCGCCCGAGCCCATGACGACAATCGTATCGACCCGTGCTCCCTCCTGCCGCAGGAAGTCAGCAATGCCAATTACCTGCGCCGCGATCTCCCCCGCCGTCAAATTGCGCTGCAGCCCGTGCAGCGTGGAGGCGCAGAACGCACAGCCCATGCGGCAGCCCGCTTGTGTCGAGACACAGACACTGTTGCCGTACGAATGGCGCATCAACACAGTCTCTGCTGTCTGCCCGTCAGTGAACTCGCAGAGCAGCTTGATCGTCGCACCGTCAGATGAGTGCAGACGCGAGACGACCTTCGGACGCTCGATGGAAAAGTATTCTGCAAGCTGGGCACGCAGCGGTTTTGACAGGTTGTCCATTGCATGAAAAGAGACCGCACCGCGCTGATACATCCATCGGATGATCTGGTCTGCGCGGAAGCGGGGAATATTATACTCTTTGAGCGCCTCGGCAAGCTGCTCCTTCGTCCAGCCAAAGATATTCATAGGCGCCTCATGCGGGCAATAAAGAAGCCGTCAGGTCCGTCCGTCTCGGGCATGATCTGAACCATACGCTCTGCACTCTTTTGCATGGGCAGAAACGCCCCTGTCTCCTCGAGTACGAAATCTGTATTCGTCTCTAAGAAGGCATTGACAACGACGGCGTTCTCACATTCCTCCATCGTACATGTGCTGTAGACGAGAATACCGCCCCGCTTCACCGCCTGTGCTGCGCTCGCGAGAATGGCGCGTTGGAGGGGCGGCAGTGTCTTTGCATCCCGTACACTTTTCTTCCAGCGCGCGTCGGGCTTACGGCGCAGAACACCGAGCCCCGAGCAGGGTGCATCGACGAGCACGCGATCTGCATGTCCTGCATACGCTGCACCAATTTCTCGTGCGTCGCGTATCTGTGCCTCGATAATGGAAATGCCGAGCCGTTTCGCGTTGCGCTCGATGCGGTGAATCTTCTCCTCGTAGATATCGAACGCGAGGATGCGCCCATGGTTCTCCATGCGCTGTGCAATGTGAGTTGTCTTGCCGCCCGGCGCAGCACAGGCATCAATTACCGTCATGCCGGGCTCCGGTGCAAGCACATGGGCGACGAGCATGGAGCTCTCATCCTGCACCTGTGCCAGTCCCTCGCGCAGGGGGGCGAGCTCATCGAGTGCGCCATGCGCGGCGAGCACAATGCCATCCGGCACCCATGCGGAAGCACGCACCTGCGCTCCCGCCGCAGCAAACTGCTCCATCAGCGTACTGCTGTTCGTACGCAGGGTATTCACGCGTACGGAGAGCGGCGCACTCGTATTGTTGCAGCGACAGAGTTCCTCCGTCCGCTCATATCCATAGGTACGAATCCATCGTTCCACCATCCACTGCGGATGCCATGTGCGCAGCGCAAGGGAACGTGCGTCTCGTCCATCGGGGAATGCCGCACGCTCCGGCTCTCTGAGTGCAGCGCGGAGAACGCCGTTGACGAACGAATCCGCCCCCCTGCGTCCATGTTTTTTTGCCAGCTCCACCGCCGTATTGCACGCAGCAGAGGGCGGCACACGATCCATGCAGAAGATCTGGTAGAATCCCAGACGCAGGAGCTCGCGAATGGCGGGCTGCGCCTTTCGGATATTGGTGACGTAGCACCCGATCATATAGTCGAGCGATGCGCCCGCCTTCGTGACACCGTAGACGAGTTCCGTCAGAAAACGGCGGTCGCGCTCCGGCAGCTGTACCTCGCGCAGTGTTTCCGCAAGTGCGACATTGGCGTATGCGTCCTCAACGTGTACCCGTTGGAGCACTTGCATCGCAAGTTCACGCACGCGGTCGATTTTTTCCTCACGATACCTCTGCATCATGCGCCCTTCCTCGTGTCGTCCGATGCCGGCTCAATGATCTCTTCCAGCTGGCGGCGCACCTCATTCATGTCCACGCTTGTATTGTAGCACGGGCCATTCGGGCGGATATTGAGCACCCCCACCGCCGGCAGCGGAAAAACATCCTGTATACCGCTCATCAGGTCGCGCTCGCACGCAATTGCAAGCACCGCTTTCGGGCGCATATTGTAGATGATCTGGCGGGCAAGCGTGCCGCCCGTCGCCACAAAGAAGTGAAATCCCATCTCCTCCGCGAGTGCCACGAGATCGCCGATGTTGCAGCCGCCGCATCGCTTGCAGTTGTTCGGGTCGCGCGTCACCTTGTGCGGACAGCTCGCAAGCTGCAGACAGTGCGGCGTGACGACGAGCAGACGGTTCGCAGGCACGCGGATGTGCATGCGGTGAAAGAGCAGATTGCTCACAGCAATAAATGATCCTTCGAGCTTCCGCCGCTTCACGCCGAAAATTGCCCCGAGACGCACGGCTGCGGGAAAGAGCAGATTAATGAGCTCATAAGTCTGCCGTTTCATCCACGGCAAGTACGGAAGCCCCGCAATCGCCAGCACCATATTGAAGATCCCAAAGAAGGACAGCAAAACGGCGAGCGTCAACGCCCCCCCGATGACCCACGGCAGAGCCGGCTGAATCCGCTCAAGCCCCGGTACGCCGATGTACCAGATCCCAAAGAGGAGCATCGCCGCAAGCACCGTCACAAGGAGCAGCATACCGATGAAAAGCCGCTTTTTCGGACGCGACGGGAGCGCGATGGTCTTTTTCTCCCCCGCCGTCTTGCCGTTCACCGTCAATGTCTGCGCACTCATGATGAAAACCTTCCGCCAACGGGAAGTGTATAACCGTTCAAAAAGGCACGCGCTTCCATCATCTTCTTGCCGGGTGCTTGAATCTCTGTGATCTCCACATCTTCATCCCCCGTGGCAACGATAAGCCCCGCCTTGCGGTCGGCGGCGACAATCGTCCCTGCGGGCGCACTTGCAGCACCTCCCGAACGGTGCATTGCACCGATCTTGTAGACTGCGCCGTCAAGGCTCGTCTGCGCATAGGGTACGGGGTTCAATCCGCGCACAAAGGCATCGAGCTCCTGCGCCTTTTTCGACCAGTCCATCGCGACTGTTTCGCGCGTAATGCGTGCGGCATAGCAGGATGTACCCGTCTGCGGTGTGCGCACGAGCGTCCCTGCTGCAAGCCGCTCAAGCGTCTCAACAAGAAGACTTGCCCCCGTTTCCATCAGTGCGTCGTGCAGTGTGCCATACGTCGTGTCCGCATGAATCGGCACTTCTCTCCACAGGAGCATATCACCCGTATCAAGCCCCGCATCCATCTGCATCGTCGTGATGCCCGTCACCTGCTCGCCCGCCATGATGGCGTGCTGAATCGGTGCAGCTCCGCGATACTTCGGCAGGAGAGATGCGTGCACGTTGATGCAGCCGTACACAGGCACGTCCAGCACCTCCTGCGAAAGGATCTGACCGAACGCCACGACGACCGCCACATCGGGCTTCAAATCCCGAAATGCTGTGACAAACGCCGCATCGCGTGCGCGCACGGGCTGAAGCACGGGGATATCATGCGCCACTGCCCATGCCTTCACGGGCGACGGACTGAGCTTCTTCCCCCGTCCACGCGGGCGGTCGGGCTGCGTGACGACAGCAGCGACTTCCGCGAGATTGGATCGTGCCGCAATCGCCGCGAGCGTCGGCACGGCGAAATCCGGCGTCCCCATAAAGACGACACGCATCCTCGTCACTCCTTTTCCTCCGCCTTGCGCAGACTCACGGCGATGTCGATAAAGAGCCTGCCGTCGAGGTGGTCACACTCGTGCTGAATACAGCGTGCGAGCAGCCCCTCTGCCGTCAGAGTCCGCCGCCGGCTGCGCCGATCCGTATACTCCACCGTCACCCGCTCCGCACGCTCCACATCGCCGTAGACCTGCGGCACGGAGAGACAGCCCTCCGAGTCCACCACAGAGCCCTCGCGCATCGTGATAACGGGATTCACAAGTTCAAGCAGCCCGTGCTCGTCCTGCACGTCGATCACCACGATGCGCAGGGATTTCCCCACCTGCGGCGCGGCAAGCCCCACGCCATCGGCGGAATACATCGTCTCCGCCATATCGTCAAGCAGCTGCCGATGCCGCTTTGTAAGCCGCTCAATCGGTTCTGCCACCTGTTTCAGGACGGGATCGCCCGCCTTTTTGATTTCCAATATTGCCATAGATTTTCCTCGTTTATAAGTGCAGATGATAAATCCGCACAGCATTGTCATAGAACACCGCATTCCAATGCTCCTCGGGAATGAGCAGCTTCGTGAACGCAATGTAGTCATCGAAATTCGCAAGCGGCCAGTCCGTCCCGAACATGAGACGGTCATAGGCATTGAGATAAGCGAGCCATCCGTGCAGCTGCTCGATGTAGAACTTCTTGCGCGTACAGAATAGCTCAAAATCCTGAATTTTACCCGCAAGCATCCCCGAGAGATCAGCACTCACATTCGGATTTTTCTCCATCACGGCGACTGCGTCCGTGAAATACGGTTCGCCAAAATGACACATGACAAAATGCACATCACGGAACTTCGTCGCAGCCTCATCCATCACATTCGGGTGGGCATACTTGAGCAGTGCCTTTTCCGTCGCCGTCAGTCCCGTGTGCACGGCAACGGGCTTCTTGTACTGTGCGGCAAGCTCGTAGACGGGTGCAAGCATATCGTCATAGATATAGAAATAATGATAGCCAGGATAGAGCTTGATGCCGACACACCGCTCATTTTTTAGGTGTTGTTCGAGTACGGGCAGAAGCTTTTCGATGCGTCCCTCCGCAATCTCCGTCACACCGTCGCCCCCGATGCCAACGCAATAATGGAAGATATCGGGATAGTTCGGATTCGTCTCCTCCACAGGCAGATTGCCCATCACGATGCCGTGGACAATGTTCGACGCACGAAAGTCGCGGCGCAGAGCCTCTTCCGTATTCTCGTGCCCCGCCGCCCACGCCACGGTATCAAAATACTCCCCTCTGCCAAAGTGCAGATGAGCATCAATGATCTTCATGTATGTATATTCACTTTCTAAAAATAACTAAGGAATCACTATCCGTTTAGTTTAACATATCCGTCAATAGTTTTTCTGTAACAAGAGAAACTTATCATGAGAAGGATATGTTTACAATGAAGTCGAAGTATCCTCTAAAGCATTTGCACCGCTTATCTACTAAATAGCTAAAATAATACTCAAGAATCCCGAACATCAAAAGGAGCTCATAAATGAATGATTTTGAATTCATATCCAACATACTGAAAAACATAACTTGTTCAGAGGTTGGAAAAGGAGGGTTGACCGTTTGGATTGGTTTTGGAGATAAAATTAAAGCAAAGGGCAAAGAAAAGCATTTGTACTATCTTGTCGTTCAATGTGCATGGAGATTCCTGCAAAACAATAAAATCATTTTGGCTTCCGGTGATATGTATAGACGCTTCGATGAGACAAAGCCATTTGACATGGGAAATGATGATAACAGTGTGTACGATGAAAAAGTGAAAGCACTGAATATGAATTTATCTCGCGGCGTGAGGGTAACAAAGGTCAACTTTTCCGATACAGGAGATATTACTCTATTGCTCGAAAATGGCATTGTATTTCAGACATTCATTGAGGAATCTGTCAAAGATGAGTTTTGGCGCTTTATTTCCTTTAAAACAGAGAACTCCAAGCATATTGTCTTTTATGATATAGAGTAACTTCTCCCTGTACAAAGATACTACAAATACTAGAAAGTTCGCTCTGTGTCGATAAGTCATCCACATAGACCTTGCTATGCGTCGTCTCTTCGACAGGAAAATCTGCACCAAATGATACAGGAGGAGCGTATATGTTCAAAATAAATTATGCGATAATGGATACGGAAGATGAGATAAAGACTTTTACACCATCTGATTGCTGTATCACTGGGCCGTTTGAAATCGTTGTAAATGAAAAAGGACATGGGGATTATAGCGAAGACGAGCAAATAAGAAAATGCCCCGTGTTTTTTGAGATCCTTCCATTTTGGTTTGAATACCTGACAACAATTGTGAAGGAAATCAAAAAACACGGGTATGCTTTATTAAACGAAATCGAGTCATATAATACTTGGATCGAGTTCATCTATAAAGAAAATGATATTGAACTCAGTATAATAAGAGTTGAACAATGGAACGAGTGTGGACTTCTTTCTTTTGAACGTATTCTTCCGCCTGAAATCGAATACGGTGAATGGAAGAAAGAGAGAATTACCTTTGATGAATTTTCTAATGAGGTGATAAATGCTGCTGACCGTTTTTTGCGTACAATTTACTCTATAAATCCAACGCTGCGAGAAGATTATACCCTTGGGATGATAGAAAAGAATCTTATAGCGCTCAAAAAACGAAAGATGACTCTGACAAAAAAGTGATCCCTACTTGATAGGAGTATTTTTACGCTCACTGCTTGTCATACACTAGAGCAAATCCATCATCCGATGGGTCTGCGGGATGACGCGGACATCGGACAGATGACGCAGGGTGATGCGTTGGAGTTCGAGGAGGCGTGCGGAAGACGGCGCAGTACAGCCGCCGCAGGGCGTGACGGGTTGGAGGATGAGGAGCGTCGCGGGTGCGATGTCGGCGACGAGGTGCGCCGCACGCTCCACATCCTCTGCGCGCGTCTCTGCCGCGACAACGACCTTAACATAGACATCCACTGCGCGTGCAGCTTTGAGAAAGCGTGCGTGCGCATCCCAAACGGGCGCGGACAGAACATCGGGAAGTTTCAGATCCATGCTGATGTGCGAAATGCAGTCGATACAGTCCGTGAGTGCCTTATCGAGCGTTCCATTTGTTTCAAGGAAAATGGGCAGGTCGATATGTGCAGCAAGCTCCTTGATAAAGGCAACATGAAGCAGCGGCTCCCCGCCCGTGATGCTGAGAGAGTGATGCGGGACATCCCCCGTAAGACGCATGACAATCTCCGCCACCTGCTCCACTGAAAGAGGATTTTCGTACGGGACGAGCTCATGCGTACCCGCCCGCTCCTCCACCATACAGTGCGCATGACATCCGACCTTATTTTCCGTGTCGCAGTAGGTACAATCAAGATTACATCCCTCAAGGCGCACAAATACCTGACGGCAGCCGACGTATTTCCCCTCCCCCTGTATGGAGGAAAAGATTTCGATGATGTTCTCTCTCATATCAGTTCTTCGTATATGTGACAGAGGACTTTGGCGACTCCCAAACGGTCAGCGCGGTCAGCTCCGCAGGGGATGCCTGCACCTCGGTGTGCGCTTCAAGTTTTTCGTAGATAATGCGCGCCAGATTCTCCGCCGTAGGATTTACCCCATCCTTGAACGGCGGAAAGTCATTCAGATAGTAGTGGTCGAAGTCCTCCAATATTTCGGCAAGTGCTTTCTTTGCAACCTTAAAGTCAATCAACATACCGAGTTCATCGAGCTGCGTTCCCTGAAACGTTGCCTCAACCACCCAGTTATGCCCATGCAGGCGGTCGCATTTGCCAGGATAATTCACGACGCGGTGCGCCGCCTCAAATGCGCCCTCGACACGTAATGTATACATATTTTCTCCTTTTATTGAAAAGAGGCTGCTGCACTCATGCAGCAGCCTTTTGTGTTATTTCACGTCGCTCATGACCTCATCCATGCTCATGGCGCGCGTATGCTTCGTATGGCTCCACTCGTGCTCGTTGCGGTGGATGAATCCGAGGAAGATGATCGGAATCCACGAGTAGATAAACACCGGGTAGAGCAGCAGATAGAACCATGCCTTCAGCTTTGCACGCACCTTGATGAGGATAATCATGGGCAGGACGTACTGCCCGATCATGATGGCGGTCATGAGCTGTGACGGCAGGAACTTATAGATGCTCGTGTAGAACGGCGGGAATGCGAGCTGCACATAGCTGATGATAATGAAAAACGTCGACATCATCAGGAAATGCGGCTGCAGCAGATAGATGCAGCCGTCCCAGATACGAATGTCGCGCTGCCGCCAGCCCTCGCGGAGCATCGTCGGGATAAAGCGATGCGCAACGTCGAACTGCCCCTGTGCCCAGCGGCGGCGCTGATTCCATGCCTGCTTGAACGTCAGCGGCTTTTCATCGTAGACGATGGCATCGTGTGCCCACGTCGTCTTGATGCCCTCCGCGAGCAGCTTCATCGTGAACTCCATGTCCTCCGTGAGGCATGTCGCACGCCAACCGTGCCGTTTCAGTACGTCTGTCGTAATGCACATTCCCGTGCCGCCAAGGCACGCCGAGAGCCCGATGTTCGTCTTGGCGAGATGCGAGATGTGGTCAATAACCCAGAATGCAATTGCAAACGTCCCCGCAACCCATGTATCGTAAGGGTTCTTCGCATCGAGAAACCCCTGAATGACCTTGTCTCCCTTGAGCAGGCGATTGTTCATCTCCTTGAGAAAGTTCGGATGAACGAGGTTGTCCGCATCGAAGATCGCAATCGCGTCATATTCCTTGTCCATCTCAAAGAGACGCTCAAACATCCACTCAAGTGCAAAGCCCTTGCTTTTCTTCGTCGGATGCGTGCGCTCGCAGACAATCGCGCCCGCATCCCCCGCGATCTGCGCCGTCTCGTCCGTGCAGTTGTCCGCAATGACATAGATGTCATAGAGTTCCTCGGGATAGTCGAGGCGTTTCAGATTTTCGATCAGCTGACCGATGACCGCCGCTTCATTGTGTGCGGCGACCACAACGGCAAAAGTCTTTTCGGGGGTCAGGATCTTCTGCTCCCTCCGCCGCCAAAGACAGCAGAAGCCGATAAAGAAAAAATAGAGGGTAAAGAGCAGAAGAATAATCTGCATCGGCACCATGATGATGTCGAAGATATGTGCCGGAAGATAGGGCGAAACAAATTGAACGAACTCAGTCATGTGGGTTCAGCCTTCCTTTGCACGCGCCATAACGGCAATCGCATGATTGACAATCCCAAAGAGCGCATAGGTCGCAAAGATCCCTGCAAATACGGCGGGCAGGATCGCTGCGCTTCCGAAATAGAGGATTGCAGCAAATACGACAAGCGCAAAAATTTTGGATGCCATATGGATTTTCTCGCCGCCCCCCTTGAAATCGGGATAGTGCACATGACTGACCATCAGATATGCGGTCGCGGCAACGGCGATTGGGTAGACCAGTCCGAACGAGGTCGGATCGACCTTGAGCTCGAGAAAGAGCCACGTCGACATGGCGACGAGATTGCCGCCCGCCGGAATCGCAAGCCCCATAAAGTAGCCGTGCACAACGCTCGCATTCACGTTGAAGCGCGTGAGCCGCCACATGCCGCAGACGGCAAAGAAGATCGTCACGGCAATTCCGAAAAAGCCGTAGCTATGCAGGGCAAGCGTCCATGCAAGGATCGCAGGTGCAACCCCGAAGGAACCGAGGTCGCAGAGCGAGTCCATCTCTTTGCCGAACTCGCTGGATACACCAAACGCGCGCGCAATGCGCCCGTCCAGTCCGTCCGCAACAAGCGCACAGAAGATGAAGAGTGCGCCCCAGTCGAGATGCCCCTCCACCGTCGCAAGAATGGAACACATACCAAAGACAAGATTCATCGCCGTACAGAGATTCGGCAGAAACCGTCTGTAATTCATTCGCCTTCGAGCCTCCCAAGAACAGTTTTTCCGCCCTGCACTTTTTCGCCCTTTTTCACGAGAATCGCTGCACGCTCGGGCATGACGATCTCAAGACACGAGCCGAAACGGATCATGCCGTAGATGTCGCCCTGCCTAAGCTTGTCATCGAGCGTCACCCACGAAACGATGCGGCGCGCAAGGATGCCCGCAATCTGCTTCACCGTGATGCGCAGATCGCCGCGGTCAATGCCGATCAGATGGTGCTCGTTTTCAAAGCCGACCTCGTCCTTATACGCAGGCTGAAAGCGTCCGCAGTAGTATTTTTGGAGCTTGATCTCCCCATTGATGGGACTGCGGTTGACATGGACATTGAACACCGACATAAAGATGACGATTTTGTTGCACCGCTCACCCACGAAGTCGTCCATCCCGACAGATGAGATCTCCGTGACCGTTCCATCTGCAGGAGAGAGAATGTGATTCACGTCCTGCACGACCTCACGCGCAGGACTGCGGAAGAAATATGCAAAGTAGCACGCGAGTATGAGAAATGGAATTGCCGTATACGGATGTGCAAAGAATCCGAGAATAGCCGCCAGTATAAGCGCCGCGCCGATAAACTTATAGCCCTCGCTTACAATGACCATGCGCATCCGCCTCCTTATCAAATGATTGCACTTCCATCAATTATAATGGAAAGCCTATTCTTTGTCCACAGATACGGCTTTTATTTTCGCGAGGCGTGGACCTTCCACACGAATTTCGGCAGCGCAAGCAATCGGCCTGCGCGCTTCGGCTGAAGCATCCCGCGAAAGAGCCATTCGAGCTTTGCCTTCTGCATCCAGCGCGGTGCGCGCTTCATCACCCCCGCCATTACGTCGAGCGTCCCGCCGACACCGATGGCAACGGGCACGCCGAGCTCCGTCAGATGTGCGGCAATCCACTTCTCCTGCTTCGGCACGCCAAGTGCAACCAGCAGGAGGTCAGGCTTCGCCGCCTTGATCTCCTCAATGATCGCCGCATTGTCCTCCGGCTTGAAGTAGCCATCGCGTACGCCGACAATCTCAATGCCGGGGTACAGCTTCTCTGCCTTTGCCTTTGCCTTCTCCGCAACACCGGGCGCAGAGCCGAAGAAGTAGATGCGCCGCCCCTCTGAGGGAGCCGCACGCAGCAGTTCCTGCGCGAGGTCATAGCCCGCCACGCGCTCCGGCATCCGATGCCCGAGGTGTCGCGCCGCCCAGACTGTCCCCGCCCCGTCCGCCACGACGAGTGCCGCAGCATTGAGGATGTCGCACAGTTCGGGGTCATGCGTCGCACGCATAATCATCTCCGCATTCGCCGTGGCAATCATCACGCCCGCACGCTCGTCCATATAGGAACGCACGGCGGCAACCGCCTCCGTCATCGTGACCGCATCGACATGCACGCCCAGTATATTAACCCGTTCACTCAAGGAGTATTCCCTCCAAATATCGTGAAAAGAGAGCGCCATCAACGGACGCCCTCCTCTTTTCAATTCTTACTGTGCAGGATTCTCCGCCTTTTTCTTCGGCACAGCCGTACGGATATAGAGCTCACGCAGCTGCTTCTCGTCGACCGGCGACGGTGCCTCGCACATGACATCCGACGCGCTCTGCGTCTTCGGGAACGGAATGACATCGCGGATGCTGCGGCGCTTCGCCATAATCATAACAAGGCGATCCAGACCGAACGCAAGTCCGCCATGCGGCGGTGTGCCGTACTCGAACGCATTCATCATAAAGCCGAAACGCTCACGTGCCTCCTCCGGTGCAAAGCCGAGTGTCTCAAAGACCTGCTCCTGCAGATCACTGCGATAGATACGCAGGCTGCCGCCGCCAATCTCGACCCCGTTCAGCACCATGTCATAAGCATTCGCCTTGACACGCCCGGGATCGGTCGTGAGCAGCGGGATGTCCTCATCGCGCGGTGCCGTGAACGGATGGTGCATTGCCTTGTAGCGCTTCTCCTCCGCACTGTACTCGAACATCGGGAAGTCCACGACCCAGAAGAAGGACAGTTCGTCGGGATTCATCAGGTTGCGGCGGCGGCCCATCTCAAGGCGCAGTTCGCCGAGTGCCTGTGCCACGACGGCGGGCTGGTCGGCGACAACGAGCAGGAGGTCGCCCGTCTTTGCGCCGACAGCGTTCTTGATCGTCTCGAACGTCTCATCCGAATAGAACTTCTTGAAGGGCGACTTTACGCCCTCCTCTGTGTACTGAATCCACGCAAGTCCCTTCGCACCGTAGTTCTGCACATACAGCACAAGATCGTCGAGCTCGCGGCGCGGAATGTTTGCATAGCCCTCGACATTGATGACCTTGACGCGTCCGCCCGCCTCCATGACGGCGTTAAATACCTTGAACTCCGAGCCGCCGACGTAGTCCGTGATGTCCTGCAGTTCCATTCCGAAGCGCAGATCGGGCTTGTCCGAGCCGAAACGCTCCATCGCCTCGTCCCAGCCCATACGGCGGAACGGCGTTTCGACCTTGATGCCCATGCTCTTGTCAAAGAGCTCCTTCACCATCTCCTCCATCAGCGTGAGGATGGAGTCCTGATCCATAAAGGACATCTCAATATCGAGCTGCGTGAATTCGGGCTGACGATCGGCACGCAGATCCTCGTCGCGGAAACAACGTACAATCTGGAAATACTTCTCAAAGCCCGAGACCATGAGGAGCTGCTTGAATATCTGCGGCGACTGCGGCAGTGCGTAGAACTCGCCCGCATTGAGGCGGCTCGGCACGAGGAAGTCGCGTGCCCCCTCGGGCGTACTCTTGCAGAGCATCGGGGTCTCGATCTCAAGGAAGCCGTTCCGATCGAAGAAATCGCGCATGATCTTCGTCACGCGGTGGCGCAGCATAATATTCGCCTGCATCTCGGGACGGCGCAGGTCGAGATAGCGATAGCGCAGACGGATCATCTCATCCACGTCGATGCCGTCCTGAATGTAGAACGGCGGCGTCTTCGCCTTGTTCAGAATCCGCAGCTCATTGACGACGACCTCAACCTCACCCGTCTCCATGTTCGGGTTCACCGTCTCCGCGCTGCGGGCACGCACCGTGCCGCGCACACAGATGACGAACTCCGAGCGCAGCGTCTCCGCCTCGTGGAACGTCCCCGCTGCCATCGCCGCCTCGTCAAAGACGATCTGCACAAATCCCGAGCGGTCGCGCATATCGACAAAGATTAGTCCGCCGTGGTCGCGGCGGCGCGACACCCAGCCGCACAGCGTTACCTCTCCGCCGACCTGCTCCTTACGAAGCGTGCCGCAGTCATGTGTCCGTTTAAGTCCCTGCATCGTTTCCATCTCAGCCCTTCACCTCAGAAATCAATCGTTTTACCATATCGTCAAGAGAATATGTCTCCTGCGTGCTCTCCATCATATCCCGCACAACCGCCTCATGCCTCGCGATCTCCTCCTCTCCGAGGATCACGGCATAGCGTGCGCCGGATTTGTTCGCCTGCTTCATCTGCGCCTTCATGCTGCGCCCCGCATAGTCCATTAGAGAGCGCACACCGCCGCCGCGCAGTTCATGCAGCAGCGGAAACGCAGCCGCTGCCGCCGCCTCCCCGAGTGCGATGAGAAAGACATCCGCCGCAGGGGGACGCTCGGGCAGAAGATTCTGCTGTTCTAGCGCGAGCAGAACGCGCTCAAGCCCTGCCGCAAACCCGACCGCAGGGGTCGGATTCCCGCCGAGCTCCTCGACAAGTCCGTCATAGCGTCCACCGCCCGCAACGGCACTCTGTGCGCCGAGCGGCGGATAGGCGATCTCGAACGCCGTCCGCGTGTAGTAGTCGAGCCCACGCACGAGACGCGAATCGAGTTCATAGGATACGCCGGCCGCCCGCAGATGATTCTGCACTGCCTCAAAATGCGAGGAACATTCCTCACAGAGGCAGTCCGTAATCGCAGGTGCACCTGCCATAAACGGCTTCTCCGCGTCCGCCTTGCAGTCGAGAATCCGCAGGGGACTCCGCGTGTAGCGCTCCTGACAGTCGCCGCACAAATCCTTCAGATGCTCCTTGAAATACGCCTGCAAACACTCACGATAGACGGGACGGCAGGTCGGACAGCCCACAGAGTTCAGCTTAAGTGTCAGACCCTTGAGCCCGAGTGCCGTGAGGAAGTCATACGCGAGCAGAATCGCCTCAGCGTCCACGGCTGGGCTTTCCCCGCCGATTGCCTCCACGCCAAACTGGTGGAACTCACGCATGCGCCCTGCCTGCGGGCGGTCGTAGCGAAACATCGAGCCGATGTAGAAGAGCTTTTGCAGCCCCCCATCCGCATAGAGTTTGTTCTGCAGGTACGCGCGCACGGCTGATGCCGTATTCTCAGGGCGCAGCGTCAGGCTGCGGTCGCCGCGGTCGGTAAAGGTATACATCTCCTTGTCCACGACATCCGTACCGTCGCCGATGCCGCGCTGGAACAGCTCCGTATGCTCGAAGACCGGCGTGCGGATCTCATGATAGCCATAGCGGGCACAAAGATCGTGGATGACATTCTCCACATATGTCCACGCCCTCACTGCATCGGGCAGTATATCCTTCGTCCCCCGTGGCGCATTCGTCAGCATCAGGGCGTTTCCTCCTCGTATTCCGCACGCAGGAGCGCACGGCGTTTCTCAATATAGATATCAATATCGCGCAGATAAGTCACAAGATCCTTCGCGTTGAACACCGAGCGCATACGCCCGCTGCGAATCCCCAGTACCTTCGTCGTAGCGGCACCGCCGATGCCGATGATCGTCTGGCGCTCCTCCATAATCTGGATGTTGTAGATGCTCTCCGCGCCTGCGCGTGCATAGCCGACATTCTCGAGATCGCCGCTCATATAACCCTGCCGATAGAGATAGTACGGACGGTAGCCCCTCTCCTCCACCGCATGCACAGCGGCCTCACTCATGCGCAGCGTCTCCGTATCGGAGGGGAGTTCAACATGCTCCGTCTCCATTTTCAGCCGGAGATTCGAGCCGCGCTTCAAGGCAAGTGCATGGAGCGTGATATCGTCGGGCGCAAGTGCCGTCACCGCCGCCATCGTCCGCTCCACATCCGCTGCCGTTTCTCCCGGCAGCCCGAGAATCACATCCATATTGATGTGCACGTTCATTGCCGCGCGAAGCTCATGCACCATACGCACGACGTCCGCGGGGCTGTGGTGGCGGCCGATGCGTTCCAGCGTTGCCGCCTGCATTGACTGTGGATTGACACTGACGCGCGTCACGGCATGCCCTCGCATCGCAGCAATCTTCTCCGCACTCATGCTGTCGGGACGTCCTGCTTCCACTGTGAACTCGGCAATGTTTGACCCATAAAAGGCATTATATACCATTTTGAGCATTTCGGCAAAAAAATCATTCGGCAAACTGGTCGGCGTTCCTCCGCCGATGTAAATGCTCTGCACCGTAAGCCCTAAAGCACGCACATCCTCTTCCGCCGCATCGAGGTCACGCGCGAGCACATCCATAAAGGCGCGCAGCTTCTTCTCCGAGGGAAGCAAATTCGACGGAAAGGAGCAGTAGAGACAGCGCGAGAGACAGAACGGAATGCCGACGTAGATACTCACGGTCCGCGCATTTCCCTGCGCGAGAAACGGCAGCTGACGCACGGCAACATCCGTGATAAGCCGTGCCTTGCCCGCGCTGCAGTCATAGTCCTCCTGCAGACGTCGAACGATTGCCCCGGGGCTCATGCCGCTGCGCAGCCAGCGATGCACGATCTTCGTCGGGCGTACTCCGTGAAGAATGCCCCACGGCGCAGGCGACAGAACAAATCGCGTACGAAAGAATTCGTAGACATTCCGCTTCACGATACGGTGCACGGCAGCACGCGGAACTTCGTCCGCCTTGCCGTCCGCAGAAAATGCGTATTTCTCGCACGCCCCGTCATTGGCAAAGAGAAAGACCTCGGTCATGACAGAAGGCGGCTCACAGCCCGACTGACGGTTCACCACCGACAGCTGGGCGTAATCCGCCTCCCCTGTCCGCCCGACGATCTCCACCTTGAAGAGCATCAATACCTCGCGGACGATTTTGACAATGACCTCGGCTCTGCTGTTGATGGTAAGCGACCGGATCTTCACGCCTTTTTCTGCTTCTCCTGACATTTATTGCAGATACCGAAGAATTTCGCCTGATGATTCTCGACCTTAAAGCCCGTCTTCTTAAAGATATCCTCTTCCAAATGATCGAGCATATCCTCCTCAAACTCCGAGATCTCCTTGCACTCCGTACAAATGAGATGGTGATGGAAGTGCTGATTCGGGTCAATCGGATTCAGCTCATAGGAATACGATCCCTTGTTGCGCTTATCGAACTCCTTGCCGAATTCGATCTTCTGCAGGATGCCGAGCGACACGAGAATTTCGAGACTGCGATAGACCGTTGCGAGCCCGATCTCCGACTCCGTGCCGCGCAGGATATCATAAATCTTCTCCGCACTCAGATGCTCGCTCGGATGATCGAGGATCACCTGCAGCACGATCTGGCGCTGCGGCGTCATCTTGCGCTGCGTTGCCTGCAGGCGTTTTTTCAGGTCCTCCATCGTATAGGTCTCTGCCATACTATTTCCCTCCATGTGCGTTAGTTATATGCTAACTCTCCAATATATAATCACAATCAATGAGAATAGTATAGCACACATGACAAGTTTTTTCTATAGAGAAGAAAAACTAATTGAGAATATCCATGTTGGAATCGTGCAGATTACGCTTTCTCCTGTGCAATGCGGCGCAGCGTCTCCATCATCAGCTTCGCCTCCGGAACAATCGTCGTGACATCGACACGCTCGTCAGGTGTATGGATCCCCGTTGTCGTCACGCCGATCGACACCATGTCGAGCGACGGATTTTTCGACGCGTGCCAGCTTGTCTCAAGTCCCGCATGAATGCTCTCGACCGTCATCTGTGCGCCGCCGTTCTGCACGGCATAGACCTCACCCATAATCTGCGCGAGTCTGCTCTCTTCGCGCTCGCGCCATGCGGGCGATTGTGCCCCCACGTTGAGGATGAAGTTCGTCCGCGCCGCCATCGTCCGCACCATCATGATGATTTCATCCAGACGCTCATTCACAGAGGAGCGCGGGAAATACTGGACGTGTACCTCATGTTCATCCATGCCGAGAACGCCGAGGTTCGCCGAAGTCTCCACCTTGTCCGCATGGAGATGCGACATATCATGCACGCCCGTACGCAGAAGCGTGAGAAGATCAATGAGGTCACGTTTTTCCGCTTCGTCGATCACACGCCCTGCATTCTCCACGGTTGCAAACGCAAACTTCATTGCAGGATCTGCCGTTCCGTAAAGCGCGTGAAAACGCTTTTCTTCCGCCACGAGTACGTCCACAATTTCGCGCTCACCGAGCCCGGAGCGAATGATCGCCTCCGCCGTCGGCGGAATCGCGTTGCGTGCCGTGCCGCCCATGAACGTGACAATCTCGATTTTTCCGCGCTCTTCGAGCGCCTGCAGTGCAAGTGCAAGCGCACGGATCGCGTTGCCGCGCCCGTCACCAATGCGCTCACCCGAGTGCCCACCAAGGAGACCTTCGACCGCGATGCGGTAGGCGGGCAGCTCCGACTCTCTGCGCGACAGTGAACGTGAGAAGTTGAGATTGACGCTGCCCGCACTGCCGACGGTCATGATATGATAGTCCTCGGAATCACAGTTGATGAGGAATCGTGCGTTCGCCAGATGTGCGGCATCCAGACGGCGTGCGCCGGACATCCCCTGCTCCTCGTCGACCGTGATGATCGCGCGCAGCGATCCGTGTTCCTCCGTATACTGCATCGCGGTCAAAATTTCCGCAACACCGATGCCGTCGTCACCGCCGAGACTCGTGCCGTTCGCGGTCAGTGCTTCCTCTGTCCGAATCATTTTGATTGGATCTTTGACTGGATCGTAGATTACGCCCGGCTTCGCAACACAGACCATGTCCATGTGTCCCTGCAGGATCGTACGCGGTGCAGCCTCGCAGCCCTTCGTCGCGGGGAGTTCCGCGATGATGTTCAGCGCCTCGTCCTGCGTCACCGTACAGCCGATCTCCTCGAACCGTTTCTTCAGATAGTCGCTGACGGCTTTCTCATGCCCCGAAGGACGCGGAATGTGCGTCAGTGCCTCAAATTCTGAAATGACCGTCTCCAATAATTTTGCATCGTCTATCATATGATTTCCTCCTAACTGCAACTATGTTTCCTATTGTACCACAGACAAAAAGAAGCCGCCATACATGATGTATGACAGCTTCTTCTTTGGCTTTGTATTCTTTACTTCTTCGCCGCTTCGACTGCCTTTGCGACAGCCTCGTTAAACTGGTCGTAGCTGACGGTTGCGCCCGCGATGGCGTCGACCTTCGCGAGATCCTTCTTGCTCTCCAGTTGGCTTGCATACGAGCCGATTGCCTTATAGGCGTTCTGCGCCTTCTTGCGGACCCCCTCGGGCTTGTCTGCGCCGTAATTCTCGTCCTTTACCTTGCCGTCCTTGTCAAAGCCCGTATGAACGACCTTCGTGATCGCACCGTTTTCAATTGTAAGCTCGACGTGCGAATGCCCAAGCTGTGCATGCTCGGAGCTGTCCGCCGCATATGTGCCGTCCTTCGCACCCGTCAGGTCGACGGACACCGCCTCTGCAGCGGGCTTCGCATCACTTTTTGGTGCGTCCTTTTTCTCATCGCCGCAGCCTGTGATCATCCCCCCAATCGAAAGAAGTACAACAAGTCCCAATGCCATTTTCTTCATCGTCACGCCGTCCTTTCACGCATATGACCATGTTCGATGATAACGCAGCGCTGCGCCTCCTCGCCGACCTCGGCAGAGTGCGTAACGGTGAGGATCGTGTGCCCCTCATCGTGCAGCTCATGGAAGATCTTCATGACGAGTTTTTGGTTCTGCTCGTCGAGGTTGCCCGTCGGCTCGTCCGCAAGGATGAGGACAGGGTAGTTGATGAGGGCACGCGCGATGCAGACACGCTGCTGTTCACCGCCCGAGAGCTGGCTCGGCAGATGGCTCGCACGGTCGGCAAGTCCGACGCGCTCGAGTGCCGCCATCGCCTCGTCACGGTCAGGCATGCTGTGGTAGTACTGCGCGACCATGATATTCTCGACCGCCGTCAGATACGGGATCATGTGGAACTGCTGAAAGACGATGCCGATCTTGTCGCGGCGATAGCGCGTCAGCTCCTCGGGTGTCGCGTCCGTCAGCACCTCACCGTCGAGGATGACCTCACCGCTCGTTGCACTGTCCATACAGCCGATGATGTTCATGAGCGTCGACTTGCCCGAGCCGGAGGGGCCCATGACCGCAAGCCATTCGCCTTTTTCAACCTTCAGATTGACATCGTCCAGAGCGAGCACCTTTTCATTGTACGCCTTGGAAACGTGCCGCAGTTCAAGCAAACTCATGCGTTATTCCTCCTCATTCGCCGCGCAGGATAATCGCGGGATCTACATTCGTCGCAATGCGCACGGGCAGGAGTGATGCAAGCCCCGTGACAAAGATGGACATGACAAGCGCGACGACGACAATGGTCGCCGAGAACTCGATGCCGCGCCCGAATACGTTGACGCTGACACTCTGGGCAAAGAGATAGCCAAAGCCCGAGCCGAGCACGCCGCCGAGAAAGCCGAGGAGACACCCTTCTCCGAAAAACTCCGCAACAATGTGGCGGTTATCCGCACCGAGTGCCTTCTTCAGACCGATCTCGCGGCGACGCTCCGTCACAATCGCCATCATCGTGGTCGAGACACAGATCAGCGTCAAGACAAGGACAACAACGGTGACAATGAGCACGAGTGCCTGCAGTTTCCCGAGCACCGTGCCCTCTGACTGGGCAATCTGCTTGACGAGCTGGGGCTGAACGCCAGGTACATCTGTGCGAATTTTCTCCTCTGCGCGCGTCAACTCATCCTGCCCCGCGACAACGGAGACCTGCGCGAGACTCAGCTCGCCGGGACGTTCCTTCATGCTCTGCATATCTGGCAGGGAGACAAAGACAAAGTTCTCCTCGTTACCGCCCGTGCGAACAATGCCGGACACGCGGTAATCACTCACAATCGTTCCCTCGCCGCCCGAAACGGTAATCGTATCACCGGGATTCACACGCAGCTTTGCCGCAAACTCCGCACCGAGCAGGATCTCCTTCTCCCCTGCTGTCGGCCAATCGCCGCGAATCTGCCAATACGGGCTGACCTCCTGCAGGACTGTAAAATCCGTCCCCCCCGCCATCACCGTCTGATGGTTGATGAGAAGCGTATCGTAAAGGAACGGTGTAATGCCGATGATCTCATAGCCCGAGAGGGACTTGCGCACAGCGGCAATCGAGCTTTCCTGCATTGTGCCCGTATCCGTACCCGGCAGAATGAGGAGGTTCGCACCGTAGGCGCGGAACGCACGCCCCATCTGTTCGGGGACTTCCTTGTAAACCGTGATCATGCCCGATATGATCGTCGCCCCGATGGCTACGGCGAGCAGGGCGATTGCCATGCGTGCGCGCCGACGCAGCAGGGAATTGGCGACCATGATAAAGAACATTTTATATCGATTCATCATTCATCACCTGCCATAGAGAACCTCTGCCGGCTGCAGCGACAGAAGCATACGAATCGCGGGCACACTCCCGATAATGAGCACGAGCGACATGAGTACGGCAATAATCGGAATGACGTACGGATTGACCGCAATGCCCGAGCCAAAAACGTTCTCGCCGATGAGCTGGGCAAAGCCAAGCCCAACAACATAGCCGAGGATGCCGCCCATAATCCCCGCGATAAAGATCTCCGCGAGTACGGAGAGCACGACCGCGAGATTCGTCGCACCGAGAGCCTTGAGAAGTCCGAGCTCACGGCTGCGCTCCATGATGTTCGCGCTGATGAGGTTGCTGACACCGAGGCTCGATGAGAGCAACGAGAGCACCGTGATGAGAAGCATGAGAAGCTGTGTCTTGTCGAGGATCTTCCCCTCGGACTCTGCGATCTGGCGCACGGGATGCGCCGCCGCATTCTGCATGACCTCCTCGATCTGATAGGCGATCGATCCGACATATGAGGTACAGTACCAGATGTCATACTCTGCCTGTGAGAGCGACTTCGGATTCTCTGCCGCCTTGCGTGCAAGATCATTCTCCGGTGTCGTCATCGCACTGACCTCGACCTGATCGATCTTCCCCGCAGCGTTTGCAAGATTCTGCGCAAGAGCAAGTGAGCCGACGATCTGATTCTCCTCATCGCCGCCGCCCGAAAGGATGCCGGTGACCGTCAGCGTGTCATCCGAACCGTCCGGCTTCTTGTACGAGAGTGTACTGCCCGCCGACACGCCGAGCTTCTGTGCAAGCTTCGTACCCACGAGCACCTGATTCGTCTGCGCATCGTCCGCCCAGTCACCGTCGACGTGCCACCACGACTTCATGAACTTCACGCCCGTGGTGTAGACCTCATCCGTCGGCAGCGTGAGCGTGTGCTCAAACCATGTGCCGAAGAACGGAACCGTCTCGCCGTCCGCGAGCGTGATGTTCGTCGTCAATGACGGTGAGAACGCAACGATATTGTTCGTCCAGAAAATCGTCTTGATATTGCCGAGATCCGATTCTTCGAGGTATTCACGATGTGTACTCTTCGTGGTTTCCACGCCGTAGAGATCCTTGAGCACCATCGAGTTGCGCGGTGTTACCGTGATGTTCGCACCGAATGCCTTCAGCTCCTGATTGACCTTCTCGCCAATGTCGAACATGACATTCAGCATGGCAGTCGCGAGCGAAACGCCAAGGGCGACCGTCAGTGCGATGAGGATGAACCTCCCGCGCTGACGGATGAGCGCCCCTTTTACCATTTGCCAAAACATGGCTTTCCTCCTCTCATGCCGTCACCGGAAGTGAATGCGTGCCGCTTCAAGCGTATCCCCTGCGATCTGCACCGCACCGTTTGCCACACGGTACTCCACGGGGATCGGGTTGCAGCCGCCGGGAAGGCCGATCGTCGCCTTGTTCATGACGACATCGCAGAGGCGGCAGACGATCTGTCCGTCGCGCTCGAGGTACCCCGTCGGTCCGCAGATCTCACACGCATCAAGACCCACACCGAACGCAGAGCCGCCCTTCTGTACGATGATGACACGCACCTCCGTCCCATCTGAGGCACGGAAGGCATAACGGTGGAGATGGCCGTCCGAAACCTCCTCGAGCGGAATCTGCACAAGACCGTCCTCCGCCTTGACTGCAACGGCAGGGACAAGCTGTTCCTTCTTGTTCGCATACCAACCGCCGACGCTCGATATGAGGATTGTCAGGACGAGCATTGCAAGCAGCCCCGATCCCCAGCGCTTGCGCCGAATCGCACGGGCGAGCAGCTGACGGTACTGCGCTGGATTTGCCCAAGCGGGACGCTCGGGACGCGGCTGCAGAAAGAGCGTGACAGGCACGAGAATCGAAACGAAGTAAATCGCATAGATGATCTTGTTCTGATTGTCGATGAACGATGCCATGAAAGAAATGAGACTTTCTGCACCAAACACCTGCCGCGCCATCATAACCGTCATGACGAATATGACCTGCTGCACGGCAGTCGCCGCCATCTGCACAGTAAAGACGAAAACGAGACGCCCGTGGTTGAGGGCAGCTGCCGCATGATACGCCAGATACCCTGAGAGGAAGCCGAGGAAGATGCCGCCGAAAAAGCCGAGCATCTTCACAAAGAAAATG
This sequence comes from Selenomonas sp. oral taxon 920, assembly GCF_001717585.1. Classification (NCBI taxonomy): domain Bacteria; kingdom Bacillati; phylum Bacillota; class Negativicutes; order Selenomonadales; family Selenomonadaceae; genus Selenomonas; species Selenomonas sp. oral taxon 920. The sequence continues at coordinate 916,735 of NZ_CP017042.1, read as the reverse complement.
AGTGTGAAATAATCCCCCATCGCAACCTGAACCGTAGCAACGGGGATCAGCCAAAGCTCCAACCCGTGATAGAGGAAGATGCCAAGCGCAAGAGCCCCTGTTCCGAGGCGGAAGACGCGCTCCTCCTTTGAGGTCCATTCGCGATGCAGGCTGCGCAGGAGGATCGTACAGAGAACGAGCGCGCCCACGAGATCGACACCGATTGCCATGCTCTCGAAAATCTCGCGGTTGACTGCGGACTTTGTGCCGACACGCACGGCAGTCATAAAGAGCGAGAGGAAAAAGCCCCATTTCAAAACGCGCACAAACGTATGGCGAATGCTTTGATTCGGCAGGGGCAGAATGATTGCAAGCAGAATACCGAGCGGCACGGCGAGCTTGATGCTCTCTTCGAGCGCCGGCACCAATTGTTGTAGAAACGCCTGTAACATTGTAATAACCCTTTCCTACTAGAAAAGCCGCCGTCCCCGAAGGACGGCAGCCATTCTAATTCCGGCAGGACATTGTGCGGCACAGGAATCCCACGCCGTCATCGTCCGGGAGTAGCTGAAATTACCACTTACGCGGAACGTAGTTGAACACCCAGCTCATCTTGACCGGCTCGGTCCAGAAATGACCCGGAACGCCCGTCTCCTTATCGGTGTGGAGCATGTAGTTCTGACGTGCGGGGCTGTCGATCGAGAACTCGCAGTCATAGGTGCCTGCGCCAAGCATCTTGACATTCGCGCCGTAGTGCGGACCGTCGTCTGCGCTCATCGGCATGAACACGCCCTCGATGCTCTCGCCCGTCTCACGCTTCGTGAACTTGTAGTGCACCGTCAGATAGGGAATCCACTCGCCGACACCGAAGCCGCACTCGTTGCCCTCGGTCGCATGGATATCCGTCTCAATGTGGATATCCGCCTGATCTGCCGGGAGGCTCATGCCGGCGGGCTCCATCGTGACCGGCTGGAAGTACACGAGCGCAACCTTGAAGTGGTTCGTCGTATCCTCAATCTCGTCGCCGATCGGGAACTCCTCGAATGCAGCTTCACTGACGTTCGCATTGATCGCAAACGTAGAGAATGCGACGGCGCCAATGGCAAGCGCCTTCTTGAGCATGCTGAGACTGGATTTCTTCATGGGATAATCCTCCTTACAAAGATGAACACTGCTCCCTCTTGCGAGGAAAAAACTCACGCCTCTGCCGCAGCAGAGCGCTTTCTATATGATACCATCGCGACAGCCGCTGCAATCAGCAAAAGCTGCGGCACAATGGTTTCATAGGTGGGATAAAGCCCGAGCAAGTCGATGCTCGGCACGGGAACCGCCTCGATGACCGAAGTGGAGATCACATCAGCCTCCTGCAGTTCCTTGAGCCCGCCGCCAAGGAACGTGACTGCGAGGATGAACATGAACGCGCTCGTCACCTTGAAGAACGGACCGATCGGGATGCGCAGTGCACCGCGCTGCATGAGGAAGAAAAGCAGAGCAAGTGCCGCACACGCAGCGACAAATCCGCCCCAGATCATATCGACATCGCCGATGGCGTTGTTGAAGAGCGCCTGATAGAAGAGAATGACCTCTGCGCCCTCGCGATAGACGGCGAGAAATACGGCGAAACCGAGCGCACGTGATTTTCCCGTCGAAAGCGTCAGCTTAACCTGCTTGTCAATGTAGGATTTCCACGCCTTTGCGTTGGACTTGCCGCCCATCCATGCGGATGTGCCGAGGAGAACAAGCACAGCGAAGAGTGCTGTACAGCCCTCAATGATCTCACGTCCGGAGCCCGTCGTCGCCGTATTATCAAGAACTTCAACAAAGAGATAAGCCGAGACAAAGCTTGCAATAACGCCCGCAATCGCCCAGTTATAGACCGTGGAGAGTTCCTTCTCATGACCGGCGCGTCCGAGATAGGCAATGATGCCGACGAGCACGAGGATCGCCTCAACGCCCTCACGCAGAAGGATCAGGAACGCCTGCAGGAACATGCCCCAACCGCCCGACTGCACCCCCGCTGTCTCGAGGGTTGTCACTTCCGCCTGAACCATATCAAGAAGTTTTTTTCCCTCGGCTTCTACCTCGGACTGCGGCGCACCTGCGCGGATCGCCTTTTTCAGTGTGTAGAACTGGTACTCCGTGAGATTCGCACTCTTGGAGGAGATCCCGCTGCGTACGGCACTCTCCAGACCATCCTTTTCATAGATGCCATAGTAGATATCATTGACGGCATCCTTTGCCCCCTCCGCATTGCCTGATTGATAGATCGTATAGACATTATTCATCTCAGCGGCAATGTGGTCGTGGATCTGCTGCCACGTCTGCGCCGCATTCGTGGATGCTGCAGGCAGGAGCAGAAAGAGTGCCGTAATAAACATAAAGAGTTTTCTCATGAGATTGCTTATTTCCTCCCCTTCTTCCAGCACATGCACATTATTTAATATTGCGTGCAGGCTTCATGTTGAAATAAACAGGACACTGCATGTCGGATTCCATCGGCTGCCCGTTCATATCCTTCGCAGGCTCGAATTTCCACTGCTTCTCGACAATGCGTCGTGCCATCCGATCATAGAGCGCATTTCCGGAGGAGACCTGGATGCGGGTGCTGATGACCTTGCCGTCCGTACCGATGCGTGCCGAGACGGCAATGCGTCCTTTGAACTGAATGACACCATAGGGCGGCTGCTCCGCATGCAGAATCTTGCCAGGCATGCCGATCTGCTTCCCCTCGCCGGATCGAAGAACCTTAGGCTCCTCCTTTTCCGGCGTTTCCTCGACTTCCTTCATAATCTCGGTGATGGCTTCCTCCGGGACCTCCGCCTCGACCACGGCCGGTTCTTCTTCGACCTGCTCGGGTTCAGGCGGGGGCGGAGGGGGCGGAGGAGGCTGCTCCGCCTGCTCCTCCTCGGGAGGTCCTGGATCATCCGCGAGTTCGACCCACTCCATCGGCTCCTCCTGCGGAGGTGCTTCAAGTGCTTTGAAGACGTGCGGAATGAGAATCGTCAGAAAGAGCCACGCAATGATGTGAAAGAAGAACGCGAGGACAAAGGCGAGACGCCAATGTGTCTGATACTGCACTCAGACCCCTCCCGTCTCCGTCGCGATGGACACATGGCGCGTCCCCGCTTCCTTGAGCGCATCAAAGACGGTGACGACGAACTGGTAGTCCGCCTTGCGGTCGCCGCGTACGACAAAGACCGTATCGGGATCATCTTCGAGCTGCGTCTTGACCCGCGCCGTAAGTTCCCGTGTCGGCTCCTCATCGCGGTCAAAGAGAACCTTGCCGTCCTCCGTCACCGTAATGGATACGATGTGCGGACGCGTGTCCTGCTGTGCACTCGCCGCTTGTGGGAGACTGACCTGCACTGTGCTCGCATTCACCATATACATCGTACTGAGCATGAAGAAAACGAGCAGAAAGAGCATAATGTCGATCATCGGGATAATCATGACGAGCGGCTCACGCACATCATGAAAATTACGACGCATGAGAATGCCCTCCATCATTCGCGGCGAACCCCGCGAGCAGGGTATTCATCGTCTTTTCGAGCAGTGTCAGCATCATGTCCATGCGCTGTGCGAAGTAGGTGTGCACAACAAGTGCAAAGATCGCGACAAGAAGTCCCGTCGCCGTTGCAATCAGTGCCTCTCCGATGCCGCCCGTAATCGCCATCGGCTGCCCTGCCTGCAGGTTGAACACGCTGAAGGACTGGATCATACCCGAGATTGTACCCAAGAGACCGAGCAGCGGTGCAAGCGTGACAATCGTTGAAAGATAGTTGAGACGTGCACGCAGAAGCATTGCCGCCTCACCGTAGACCGCCTCAAGCGTCATGGGAACATCCTCCCCTGCCGCACGCGCATCAACCGCACTCTGTATGAGATGGGCAACCATGTTGTCCTTGCCCTTCACAGCGGGTGCGACCTCATCCAGCTTCTTCTTCCGAAGCGCGGCGGCAACATCCGCTTCAAGCGCACGTGCCCCCTGCGATGCACGACGATAGAGCAAAAAACGGTCGATAGCAATCGCTGCCACCGTGAGCGAGCACAGGAGCAGCAGGTACATTACCGGTCCGCCTTTTTCAAAGAGTTCAGCACTGGTCAAAAAGAACACCTTCCTTGTCAAACGTATGAAAACGCGCGTAATTCCCGATAGACTCGTGGCATATCATTCGATAATGATAACCCTTGCGAAGTGTAAATCGATATTAAGTATAGCTCTGAGGAGAGTGATTGTCAATACACCTTTTTAATGAAGCCATCATTAACGAACTTCATTCATGTATTTCTTTGTAAGTTTTTCTCAACTCTTGAAAGTGCGGCAGTGCACGCTCAATCATCTCCGTACGCACGCAGTACGCCGCACGGAAATACCCTGGACAGCCGAAGTCCGCGCCCGGTACAAGCAGCAGATCGAACTCACGTGCGCGTGCACAGAACGCCGCATCGTCCTCTTCAAGTGCCTTTGGAAAGAGATAGAACGCCCCCTGCGGACGCATACATTCAAACCCAGCTGCCGTCAGCCCTTCGTAGAGCAGCTTTGCATTATGTGCGTATGTACTCAGATCAGCAGCCTTTCCCGCACAGCGTGCAATGACAAGCTGCCAGAGTGAGGGCGCGTTGACATGTGTAAGGACACGCGCTGCACCTGCCATTGCACCGTAGACGCGTGAAAAATCCGCAGCGGTATCCGGGACGACGATATAGCCGATGCGCTCGCCCGGCAGAGAAAAGGACTTGCTGTAGGAGTAGCAGACAATCGTGTTGTCATAGTAGAGAGGAATGCACGGAACGGTCAGACCATCGTAGACAATCTCACGATAGGGCTCGTCCGCAATGATAAAAATCGGGTGTCCATACGTCTGCTCCTTTGCACGCAGGAGTTCCGCAAGCCGCCGAATGGTCTCCTCGCTGTAAACTGCACCGCTCGGATTGTTCGGCGAATTTATGATAACGGCTTTCGTGTGCGGCGTGATTGCCGTCTCAAGTGCGGCAAAGTCAATCTGAAAATCGTCCGTCTTTGCGGGCACGATGACAAGCCGCCCTCCACACGCCTCGACAAAGACACGATACTCGGGGAAGAACGGCGCAATCGTGACAAATTCATCTCCCGTTTCCGTCAATGCCTTGAATGCGATTGTCACGGATGCCGCCGCCCCCGCCGTAAGAAAAAGATTTTTCCCTGTGACTTCCAAACCAAATCTTTTTTTGATGTCGGCGGCAAGGATCTCACGCACCTGCGGTTTTCCGGGCGCAATCGTATAGCCGTGTACCTCCGTCGGGTCACTGTGTGTCAGGATGTCCACTGCCGCTTCCTGAATGAATGTCGGCGCAGACACGTTCGGATTCCCGAGGCTGAAGTCAAAGACATTCTCCGCGCCGACCTCCGCCGCACGCTTCTGCCCGTATTCAAAGATCGTGCGAATCGTGGATTTCTTCGTGCCGAGTGCGTACATCTGCTCTGAGACCATAGAATGCTCCTTTCCAAATAAAGCCTCCCCCGTTGCTGCGGGGGAGGAGAACCGCGTAAGCGGTGATGGGGCACTTATGCGTTCCGCAGGAACACGTCGTAGCCCTTCTTCATTTCGTAGATATCAACCTTGCTCGTGACCTCCCACGGCGCGTGCATACTCATGACAGCGACACCGTTGTCGATCACATCCATACCGTAGCGCGCCATTATGTAGGCAATCGTACCGCCGCCGCCGAGGTCGACGCGCCCGAGCTCTGCGAGCTGATAGCTGACGCCATTTTCGTCCATCATGCGGCGCAGCTCGCCGAGGTACTCCGCGCTCGCGTCACTCGAGCCGGACTTGCCGCGTGCACCCGTGAACTTGTTGAACACCATGCCGCGCCCGAGGTAGGCAACATTTTTTTTCTCGAACGCGTCCGCATAGAGCCCGTCGTAAGCGCTCGACACATCCGAGGAGAGCATCTTCGAGTGTGCAAGCGTGCGGCGCAGTGCGATCTCCGTATACTGCCCGCAGGCGGAGAGGACCTCGGCGACCATATTTTCAAAGAAGCGCGACTGCATCCCCGTTGCACCGACGCTGCCGATTTCCTCCTTGTCCACGAGCAGACAGCACGCCGTACGCTTTGGTACAACCGTCTCAAGCATGGAGCAGAGTGCGGTATAGGAGCAGACGCGGTCATCCTGCCCGTAGCCAAGCACCATGCTGCGGTCAAAGCCAAGCTCCCGCGCACGCCCCGCCGGAACGAGCGTCAACTCCGCCGAGTTGAAGTCCTCCTCGGCGATGTCATAGTGCTCCTTGAGGAGTGCGAGAATCCCGTCCTTGACGGATTCCTTGTCGTCTTTTTTGAGTGCATAGCCGCCGATGAGCACGTCCAGCTTCTCGCCCTCGATGACCTTTGATGCCTTTTTCTCAAGTTGCTCCTGCGAGAGATGCACGAGGAGATCGGTCACGCAGAACACGGGATCGTCCGCCTTCTCGCCGAGCGCAATCTCCACCACAGTGCCGTCCTTCTTGGCCACAACGCCGTGCAGTGCAAGTGGAATCGTCACCCACTGGTACTTCTTGATGCCGCCGTAGTAGTGCGTATCAAAATACGCCAGCCCATTATCCTCATACAGAGGGTTCTGCTTCACATCAAGACGGCAGGTATCGATGTGCGCACCGAGAATGTTCATGCCGCACTCCATAGGCTCCGTCCCGATATGAAAGAGCACAATTGCCTTCTTCATATTGACGGCGTAGACTTTGTCCCCCGCTGCGAGCTTCTCCCCCCGTGCGATGATATCTGCAAGATCACGGTAGCCCGCCGACTGCGCCAGACGTACCGCCTCCGTTACGCTCTCGCGCTCCGTCTTGCAGTCCGAGAGAAAATCAATGTAGCCGCGTGCGAGCTCGTTTACCGCCGCACGCTCCTTCTCTGTGTACTTCGACCAGACCGATGTCTTCTTATCATCACTCATGATGGTTCCTTTCTATATCTCCCACGCTTCGCGCAGAATGTTTACAAATTCATCCTTTGATGCCGCACGGTTGAATCGCTCGCGCAGCTCTGCGCTGCCCGCAAGACCACGCGTGTACCATGCTGCGTGTTTTCGCATCTCGCGGATGCCTACATATTCCCCTTTGTATCCAACGAGCAGATCGAGGTGCCGCAGGATCACCCGGGCGCGCTCTATGAGTGTCGGCGGGGACAGCTCCTCCCCCGTATGCAGCCAGTGAATGAGCTGCGGGAAGATCCACGGATTCCCCTGCGCCCCGCGGCCGATCATCACCGCATCTGCGCCCGTAATGTCGAGCGCACGCGCGAGATCAGAGGGCCGACGAATATCCCCGCTCACGATCACGGGAATATTCACAGCCCGTTTGACTTCTGCAATCGCCGCATAGTCCGCATTTCCGCTGTAGAACTGCTCGCGCGTGCGTCCATGTACAGCGACCGCATCCACGCCGACTGCCTCCGCCATCCGCGCAAGCTCCACGGCATTGCGCGAGGAATCGTCCCAACCAAGCCGCATCTTCACTGTAAACGGCAGCTTCGTCGCGCGGCGAATTGCTGTTAATATCTCCTCCGCTTTTTTCGGATCACGCATAAGTGCCGAGCCTTCGCCGTTCTTCACGACCTTCGGTGCAGGACATCCCATGTTGAAGTCCAGAATGTCTGCCGTGCCGATCTCCTCGACGTAGGCGGCGGCTTCCGCCGCCATCGCCGCCGACTTCGCAAAGATCTGCATCGCAATCGGACGCTCACCCTCCTCCGTGCGGAGCATCCTCATTGTGTGTTCGTTGCGGTAGTGGATGCCCTGACTGCTCACCATCTCCGCAAACGCAAGCGGGCAGCCCATATCGTGCGCGATGATGCGGTACGCCGTGTCTGTCACCCCCGCCATCGGCGCAAGAAAGACAGGATTATCGAAGGTAAACGTTCCAAGCTTCATCGGCTTTATCATCGAGTTCACGGCTGATTTCGCTCGTAGAGAACGCGCAGCCCCGTAAGCGTCAGGAAGTGATCGACCTTGTCGATCGTCTGCGACTCCTTTGCCACCATACGGGCAAAGCCGCCCGTCGCGACAACTTTCATCTCCATCGCAAGCTCCGCCTTGATGCGGCGCACGATCTCGTCAATCTGCCCGACGTAACCGTAGATAATGCCCGCCTGCATGCCCTGAATCGTGCTGCGGCATACCACTGTCTTCGGCGGCACGAGTTCGATGCGCGGCAGCTGCGCCGCACGCTGAAAGAGCGCCTCTGCACTTGAGCCAAGCCCCGGCGCGATGACGCCGCCGAGGAAGTCCCCGTTCTCCGCCACGATGTCGAACGTCGTCGCCGTCCCGATGTCGATGACAATGAGCGGCCCGCCGAATTGCTCGTGTGCGCCGATGACATTTACAATGCGGTCAGCACCGATGGCGCGCGGATTTTCGTAGTTCAGACGTATACCAGTTCGTATGCCTGGCCCAACGATCAGCGGGCGGATGCGGAAGTAGCGCTCGCACATCTTTCGCAGGGGAACGACAAGCGGCGGTACAACCGAGGAGATAATGATTGCCTTGATATCGGACATCTCAATGCCTTGATAACGAAACAATTCATTGAACAGAATACCGTATTCGTCGCCCGTCTTCTGCCGATCCGTCGAGATGCGCCAGTGCCGCAGGAGTTTTTTTCCCTCGTATGCGCCCATGACGATGTTGCTGTTGCCAATGTCCAGTACTAGCAGCAAGTTCTTTCCTCCGTACTATCTTATACGGTCTATGACAGACCTATGAAACACATTTCTTGGGTCGAATCGAGACATCCCCCGCCAATACACGCCGCCGCCCCTGAGCTGTGTCAATGAGCAGTGCTCCCTCTGCATCGATATCCGCCGCAACTCCTTCGAACTCCTCGCCCGCGGGTGCAATCACACGTACCGTCTGTCCGAGCGTCACCGCGTATTCTCTCCACGCCGCAAGTACAGGTGCAAAGCCCTCGGACTGCACATCTGCATAAAGCTCATCAAGTGCACGCAGGAGTTCCTGCAAAAATACCACGCGCGGCAGCGGCTCGCCCTTCATCTGCATCAGTGAGGTCGCGATTGTTCTCAATTCCTCTGGAAAATCTTCGGGTGCAATGTTCACGTTGATGCCGACACCGATCACGACATAGTTCACGCGATCCATCTCCGCGCTCATCTCCGTGAGGATGCCGACCAACTTGCGGCCGTCGTGCATGATGTCGTTCGGCCACTTGATCGCCGCGCGCAGTCCGAATCGCTCCATTGCACGTGCGACCGCGACCGCTGCCATCAGCGTACACTTCGGAGCGTCCTGCGGCAGGAATGTCGGACGCAGCAGGATGCTTGCCCAGATCCCCTTGCCCGGCGGCGAGAAAAACGCACGCTCCATGCGCCCACGCCCCGTCCCCTGACTGTCAGCGACCACCACTGTCCCGTCCTCCGCCCCCGCACGTGCGAGATCCTTGAGCACAAGATTCGTCGAGTCCACTGCATCATAGCAAATAATCTTTTGCCCGATGAGCCGTGTATCAAGATTACGTCTGATCTCTGTCTCGATCAGACGGTCCGGTGCGGAGCGCAGCACATAGCCGCTGCGCGGTGCACTTGAGATATCATAGCCCGCATTGCGGAGCGCAGCAATCTTTTTCCACACTGCTGCACGCGTCACACCGAGCCGCTCCGCCATCTTTTCGCCCGAGATATAGCCGCCCGCCGCCCGCAGGAGCTCCAACACATCGCTGCTCATCGTATCACTCCAAACAAAAAAGCCGTTATCCGCCCCATTATAGCGCAGATAACGGCTTCCTGCCACAAAAATATCGAAAAATATGAATACGGCTCTTCTACGTGCGCTTCGCCCGTACAAACCATTGATAGGCATCCAGATCCTCAGCGGCTACATTGATTGTTTTGAGTAAAAGAAGCTCGCTTCGGAGATTCTGCAGGTTTTCCGGAATATCAAGTATGTTTAATCGGAGTTCATCAATCACTAAACCTGCATCTTTAAAGAGTTTAACAATCTCATATTTCGTAAAGAACCGAAAGTGTGTACGGTCAAGCAATCCCATATCCTGATATGTCCACAAGCCATTGAGTGTATTGTAAAGATTACTGATATGCGCCACGTTTGGAATGCTCGCGATAATCGCCCCACCCGGAATGAGAAGCTCCCGCATATTCTGAACTGCAGCCCACGGATCCAAGAGATGCTCGATCACATCTCCCATGATAATGTAGTCAAATCGCTCTGGAATATCCGTGAGTTCAAGCTTTTCCACGTTCATAGAGAGGATCTTGGCAAATGGTGCTGCGATCGCCGCCGCACGCTCATTCAGCTCTACCCCATAAAGTTTTGCTGTGGGGTTCTGCATTCCGATCTCCCGCAGAGTTGCTCCACAGGCACAGCCGATCTCAAGAATACGCAGTCCCTCCTGTGACAGATCCATCAGCGGGAAAAGATCCGAACGTATCCCAAAAGAATAGTTGAGCGAAAGCCCCCACTTATTGTGAAAAAGTGTGCGTTCCCTCTCGCATATACGCTCATATTCCTCAGCATCCTGAAGACCATCATTGTGGTGAATATATACATTCGGAAGTGATGCAATACCATAGCCTGCTCTCGTCATGCGCAGAGTGTAGTCATATGCTGCAAGTGCCGGAACAGAATATGTTTCATCCAAAAATCCGGCAGCATCAAGAACATCACGGCGTACCATAAGGGCAATCATCTCTGCGACAAGTTCCGGATGAGGACCGCCGCCTTCTGTCCGAATCTCTTCTGCCACCGCCACATACGAGTCCCAACTTTGATAGGGAGTATCCGGCAACAGCTGCGCCCGTTTATACACGGATGGTGCGACTGCGCACACGGCCCCCAATGCAGCATCACCGATCAGAGCATCCAGCATATCCTCTGCCGTATGCGGCGCAAGCAGGACATCCGCATGGAGAAAGAGCAACACCTCTCCCACAGAGGCTCGAATTCCCATATTCACCGCATGGGAAAAGCCACGGTGCTCCTCACAGTGGATCACACGGACATCATCCCCTGCAACAGGCGCCGTGACACGTTCATCCGCCAATGATCCGTCATCGACAATGACCACCTCATACGGCAGCCGAACAGTCTTGCGTATCGTCAAAAGGCATTGGTTGACTTGTACATTCATATTGTATACGGGGATGATTATACTCAGCTTTGCCATAGTTTCTTCACCTTTCCACAAATAGCATCAATGAGATTTCAAATCATCCCCTTGACGACTACCATAACTTCCACGGAGCATCACCGCTCTCCCATAGAGTCTCCAACTTCCCCTTATCACGCTGTGTATCCATGCACTGCCAGAACCCCGCATGCTTATACGCATGAAGCCCGCCGTTCTTCGCAATCGTCTCAAGCGGCTCCGTCTCAAAAATGCATCGCTCCTCATCCTGGAGATAGTCAAAGACCGCCGGCTCGACTACCATAAAGCCGCCATTGATCCAGCCGCCATCCTCCTTTGCCTTTTCAACAAAACGACTGATCTCATTAGTCGAGGATTCGATATCCAAAACGCCGAATCTGCCCCCCGGCTGAATCGCCGTCATCGTTACGAGTGCACGATCCTGCTTCGCATTATGTGTTCGGACAAGTGCATGCAAGTCAATATCACTCACCCCATCACCATAAGTCAGCATAAAGGTCTCGTCACCCACATACTTTTGAATGCGTTTAATACGGCATCCCGTCTGCGCATTGAGCCCCGTATCCACAAGCGTCACCTTCCACGGCTCCGATACATTGTTATGCACCGTCATGCTGTTTCCCTGCGTGAAATCGAAGGTAACATCTGAGGTGTGCAGATAGTAGTCGGCGAAATACTCCTTGATCATATAGCCCTTGTAGCCGAGACAGATAATGAATTCATGAAATCCATAATGCGAATAGATCTTCATGATATGCCAGAGAATCGGTTTTCCTCCAATTTCAATCATAGGCTTAGGTCGAAGCGCAGATTCCTCACTAATACGCGTACCAAGTCCACCTGCAAGAATAACAATCTTCATACCATTCCCTCCATATATTCATTATCGTAAAAATCTCATCTTCTCTAAAGAAAAGGCACTGCTGCACCTCGTTCATGCAGCAGTGCCTTGACTGCTTTTTATTTATTCCACTGAGTCAGATTAAATTTCGGCTCCGTTGTCGGAACGGGCGCGGGGCGTTCCTCTGCGGCACGCTCCGCCTCCTCGCTCGTCTGCGTGGAGTCGTCAATCACAACATCGACGGGAATCGGTAGCGGTTTCCCCGTTTCGTCCACATTGTCATCTTTATCCTTGTCGCTGATTGTACCCTTTTTCATCAGTTCCTCGAGTTCAGCCGCGTTCAGCGTCTCACGCTCAAGCAGTGCGTTCGCGATGAGATCGAGCTTGTCGCGATTTTCGGTGATGATAACACGACATGCCTCGTACGCCTCCTCGATGTAGCGGCGCACCTCACGGTCGATCTCGCCCGCGACCTCCTCGGAGTAGTTGCGGTCGCGGTTGAAGTCACGCCCGAGGAATACCTGATGGTTCTCCTCGCCGTAGGCAACAGGACCGATCGTCTCGCTCATGCCGTACTGCATAATCATGCTGCGAATGATCTGCGTCGCCTTCTGTATATCGCTCGAAGCGCCCGTGCTGATCTCACCAAGCACGACCTCCTCCGCAACGCGTCCGCCAAGTGCGACCTTAATGCGGTCAAAGAGTTCCGAGCGCGTACGGTAGGAGCGATCCTCCTTCGGCAGGGAGAGCATATAGCCGCCCGCACGCCCGCGCGGAATAATCGTAACCTTGTGCACGGGATCCGCGTGCTCGAGCAGCATCCCAACGAGTGTATGTCCACCCTCGTGGTATGCCGTGAGACGCTTCTCCTCGTCCGTCATGACGTGGGATTTGCGCTCAGGTCCCGCAAGCACGCGCTCGATCGCCTCCTCCATCTCCGCCATGTAGATCTTCTTCTTGTTTCGGCGCGCAGCAAGGAGAGCCGCCTCGTTGACGAGGTTGCTGAGATCGGCACCCGTAAATCCAGGAGTACGGCGCGCAAGCACATCGAGATTGGCATCGTCTGCGATGGGCTTGCCCTTCGTATGCACTTTGAGGATTGCCTCACGGCCGCGCACGTCCGGCTTGTCCACGACGATCTGACGATCGAAGCGACCGGGGCGCAGGAGTGCGGGATCGAGAACATCGGGGCGGTTGGTCGCCGCGATGATGATGATGCCCTCGTTCGAGGCGAAACCGTCCATCTCAACGAGCAGCTGATTGAGTGTCTGTTCGCGCTCGTCGTGCCCGCCGCCGAGCCCTGCCCCGCGCTGACGGCCAACCGCGTCGATCTCATCGATGAACACAATACATGGTGCGGACTTCTTCGCCTGTTCGAAGAGGTCACGTACACGCGAAGCACCGACACCGACGAACATCTCGACGAAGTCGGAACCACTGATAGTAAAGAACTGGACACCCGCCTCACCAGCAACCGCCTTTGCAAGGAGGGTCTTACCCGTACCCGGAGGACCGAAGAGCAGCACACCCTTCGGGATGCGTGCACCGAGTTCGTTGAATTTATCCGGGGTCTTTAAGAATTCAACGACCTCCTCAAGCTCCTGCTTCGCCTCATCCGCACCCGCGACATCGGCAAACGTCACCTTCTTCTTATCGCTGACCATCAGGCGCACGCGTGACTTGCCGAAGTTCATCATGCGGCCGCCGCCCATCTGGGACTGCTGCATGATGAAGAACCAAAAGCCGATGAGAATCGCAATGGGAATGAGCGAGGTGAGCATCGTCTGCCACCACGGCGGCTCGGGCGGATTCTCGGCCGAGATCGTGATCCCCTTGTCTGCGAGCCGTTTGTAGAGGTCGTGATCACTGTTCGGCGCATCGGGCGCAATCGTCGTGAACTCCGTCCCATCTGTGAGTGTGCCGCGAATATTGTTTTGGACAATGACGACCTTATCCACTTCGCCCGCCGTCACCTTCGCGTTGAAGTCGCTGTAGCCAAGCGCCGTTGCCTGCGGTGCCTGATGATTGCCCGACATATAGTCGGCAACCGTCCACACGACAAAGAACATCAGCGCATAAAAAGCAAGATTTCTAAGGATTGATTGATTCAAGTCCTACCTCCTCCGCATCATTCGTAAACGGAACGCTTCAGCACCCCAATGTAGGGGAGGTTCCGGTATTTCTCCGCATAGTCCAGACCGTAGCCCACGAGGAATTCATCCGGTACCTCATGCCCGAGGTAGTCGATCTCCACGGGTGCCACGCGTCGCGAGGGCTTTGACAGCAGCGCACAGATCTTGATGCTCTTGGGGTGACGCCCCTGCAGCATCTGCTTGAGGTAGTGCATCGTCGTACCTGAGTCAATGATATCCTCGATGATGATCACGTGCTTATTCTCGATCGAGAAATCGAGATCTTTCAGAATCTTTACCTGCCCGCTTGAGACAGTTGCCTCGCCATAGCTGGAAACAATCATAAAGTCAAAGGCAACGGGATGGTCGATGGCGCGCACGAGGTCGGTGAAGAATACGGCTGCACCCTTCAGTATCCCGACACAGTAGACGGTCTCCGACGCGTCCTGATAATCACGTGCAATCTCCGCACCGAGTTCCTGCACACGCGCGCGAATCTCATCTGCTGAAAAGGAAATGCGCTCAATATCATCGCTCATCATCTGGCTATCGTCTCCTTCACAAATGCAATGCTCAAAATATCGCTGCTGGACGCGGTGACCGGTGCACGCACACTGCGTCGGCCACCGACCATCCAGAAAATCTCATGTGTCCCCGCAGCCGCAACAAGAGGGATGTTATCCCTATCTTCACGCGGAATTTTATCGTCAATGAAAACATCCTTGATTTTCCTGCGCCCAATGGGCAGCTGTATATAGTCTCCGGCGCGCCGCGTCCGAAGGACAAGCGGCGGCATCTGAGCGAGGTCGGCATAGACCGCCTCCCGACGTTCCATCCTGCGCAAATCATCCGCTGTCATATGCGTCAGACACCTGACATGAAACGTCATGCCCTGAAAATTTATTATAACATATTCGTCGCCTAAGGGAAGCAAAATTTCACTTTTTTCCGCAGAGCGCTGTGCCATAGGCGTGCATACAAGTGCAAGGACACCATAACGAGCAGCGGCATGCCACCCGCCCGGCATCTCAGTACGTGCTGTCCCCTTTGCGGTAATGAGTGCACGCAGACGCTCTTCGTGAAGATAGGAAAAATCCTGTGCCATCCCCGTCTCCCGTGTCCAGAAGAGGCGCAGCACGCGCCGCTGCATTGCGGGGTGAAGATCACGCAGCACGGCAAGGGCGAGTCCTTCGGGACATACGGCGCGTACATATGCGTCCTCAGCAAGCTTCGCGAGGTATGCGTCCTCCTCAGCAGCAAGTGTACTGAGCCGCGTCAGTGCCTCTCGCACCGCCGGATTGTAGTCGTGTGCGAGTGCGGGCAGCAGTGCGCGGCGCACGCGGTTACGCCGCGCATCCATCGCGTCGTTTGTCGCATCATGCCGCGGAGACAGCCCCCGCTCTGCAGCATACTCCTCAATCTGCATCCGTTTGACAGAAAGCAGAGGGCGCAGGTGCAGCCCGTCCCACACACGCATCGCCGCAAGCCCCGCAGGTCCAGTTCCGCGCAGGATGCGCAGGAGGACGGTCTCGGCGAGATCGTCCGCATGATGTGCGAGGACAATCGCGTCACCGCCGCGCTCCGCGCGCACACGGTGCAGGAAGTCATAGCGGCAGATGCGCGCCGCCGCCTCGATGGAAAGCCTATGCTTGCGCGCATAAACTGGCACATCCCCCGCCGCGCACACGCACGAAATCGCGCGTGCAGCACAGAACTCCTCTACAAAGTGTGCATCTGCAATCGAATCTGCCCCACGAATCCCGTGTTCGTAGTGAGCGCAGACGAGCTCCGCTCCGCCCGCCGCCCGCAGACGTTCCAATACGTCCAGCAGCGCGAGTGAATCCGTACCGCCCGAACAGGCGACGATGAGCGTACACGCGGGGCTGAAAAAGCTCTGCGCGCGCAGAACTCGTTCCACATGTTTCTGCAAAATCTGCTCCTGATACAAAAAAAGCACTCCGCATGGAGTGCCCTTCGTTATCCTCATTTGGACAGGCGCACGGTGCGTCCCATCACTTCGACATCAGCACTTCCCTGTGATCAGCCACGGCGCGATCCGCGTCCGCCCCGCTTCGAGTCCGTCTTGCGGCGCAGATCCGTCAGCCGTTCATCGCTGTCCTTCAGGAAACGCGACAACTTATCCTCAAAAGAAGGCGAGCCCATCTGCCTCGTGGCGGCAGTGCGGCGCATATCACGCGGGGGACGCGACGGGCGTGCGGGAGCCGCAGTCGGCTGTGCGGGCGCTTCGGGCTTGTCCTGAAGCGCCTTGATGGAAAGCCCGATCTTTCCGCGGTCATCCACGGTAAGCACCTTGACCTTGACCGAATCCCGCTCTCTGAGAAAATCATGCACATCATTCACATAGACATCAGCAACCTCTGAGATATGGATAAGACCGGTCTTTCCCTCGGGGAGCTCGACAAAGGCGCCAAAATTAGTAATGCCCGTTACGACGCCCTCTACTACACTGCCAACTTCGATGGCCAATACAACTCTTCCCTTCAACTACAAACCGCCGGGGTCGCCCCCACTCTTCATTTTACCCGCTCATTATACAGGGCAACGATATCCTATGTCAAGAAATTCTCAGTTCCCGTTTGCACGCTTTCCGGGCGCATACGGAAGCTCCCCTTCTCCCGTCATGCCAAGCTCCTCGCGTGCAAGTTTCTCGATGTACGCCAGTTCCCCCAAACGTGCCTTCTCTGCACGCAGGCGGTCATTTTCCGCCTGTGCCGCCGTAAGCCGCTCCGTTGCGAGCATCTGGTCCTCGTGCACATGGGAGAGATACAGCCCCTGCGATACAATCATCGAGCCAAAATAGCCCAGTATGAGCAGCACCGTAATGACGAACCAACGCGGCCGTCTAGACGTCTTTTTTCGCGCCATACGCAGCCCCTCTCCTCCTTGTCAGGCTCTCCATGAGTATCTCCGCCACGCGCTGTGCTGCATCCTCACATGCACAGTCACGCGCCGCTCTGCGCATCTCCGGAATCCGATGCGCCAAAATCTCCTCCACCGCAGGAGCCATGCGCTCCCCCGAATGCAGCCACACAGCCGCCCCACACCGCGTCGCATAGATGGCGTTCTCTGTCTCAGGCCCTGGGATTGGATCGTGCAGCAGGAGCGGCAAACCTGCCGCAAACGCCTCGCTGATCGTCAGTCCCCCCGGCTTCGTAATGAGGAGATCCGCCGCCCGCATGAGCGCAGGAATCTGGTCTGTATAGGAAAAGACGCGGATGTCATGACGTGAGGTACGTGCAAGTGCACTCGCATGTGCCTCAAGGGCGGCATTGTGCCCCGCCGCGACGAGGATGGCAAGCCGCTGCTCCACCGTCTCAAGTGCTGCGAGCGTCCGATCCATTCCTCCAAGTCCAAGCCCACCGCCCATAAGGAGCAGCGTCGGAAGATCGCCCTGCAGACCAACCGTCTCCTGTGCCGCCTGCCTCTCCATCAGTTGCGATGTTCGCGTGATCGGAATACCCGTTGCATACACAGCACAGGGATCAAAGCCGCGTGCAGCCATTGCCGTCGCCATCGCATCCGTTGCGACGAAGTACAGATCCACGCCGCGTACCAACCAGATTGCGTGCAGTGCATAGTCCGTCAGGAGTGCTGCAAGAGCAAAAGAACCACCGTGACGTCCACGCCAAAGTGCCGCCGCCCCCTCCGGAAACGGATGGGTTGCCACGACGAGATCCGGCTTATACGCCTGTATCATGCGCCCCACAGTGCGCATCATCACCTGCGCAAATGCGCCGCGCACAATACCGCCGCTCGCATTCTTCCCCGCAATGCGAAAGAACACATCGTAGAGATCGGGTACAAAGCGCAGCATCGTCAGATAGATGCGCTTCATCAGGTAGTGAATCATGGAGACTTCACGCGCCATAAAGTCGACCACATCCACCTGCACATCTTCCGCCTGTGGGTGCGCCGCAAGCGCTGCACGGATCGCCTCTGCCGCACGCGTGTGCCCGGACCCGATGGATGCCGTCAAGATGAGAATACGGGCACGCTCCATGCGCCACCTCCTCGTACAATCAGTGCTATTGTATCATAATTTTCTGCGCGAAACAAAATTTTTTTACACTACGCTGTCAGCCCGCCGTCTACCGTGTAGATACTCCCCGTCACCCACGCAGCCGCAGGTGACGCAAGAAATGCGATCACGGCGGCGGCTTCCTCGGGCGTTCCAATGCGTCCCAGAGGATAGTGGGCAGCCATCTCCCGCAGCTGTTCCGTGCGAGGCAAATACGGCGAAAACTGCTGCTCCGTCAGCGGTGTCAGGACATCGGCAGGTGCAACGGCATTCACACGTACATGGTCATGTGCCAGTTCGAGCGCAAGGGAACGCGTAAAGGCAATGACCGCCCCCTTGGTCGCCGCATACGCCGCACAGAAATAGTTGCCGTGCAGCCCTGCATCCGATGCAACGTTCACAATGGTGCCGCGCGCAGCGCGCAGCGGCGGCAGTGCCGCCTGGGTCAGACGGAATGTGCCCTTGATGTTCGTCGCGATGAGTTCGTCGAGGGTCTCCTCTGTGAGATCGTCCAGCGCGCCCTCTGCATAGATGCCGGCAGAGTTGACAAGAACATCTACCCCGCCAAATGCACGTACAGCTTCCTCCACGGCGTGTGCGCAGTCCGCTGCCACACACACATCACCCGCAATAAAACGTGCCCGCTCCCCTGCCGCAAGTGCCGCAAGTGCACCGTGCCCGCGCTGCTCATCGCGCCCCATGAGCACAACACACGCGCCGCACGCGAGAAAGATCTCTGCCGCCGCTGCACCGATCCCAGAGGTTCCGCCCGAGATCAGAATACTTTTCCCAACAAAGGCATCGACAGCGAAAATCGACTTTTCCATATCCATCCCACCAACAGACGAAAAAACCGGACTCCCCGTAGGAAGCCCGGTCGTGGCACAAAATCAGTTCACAGAGTCCTTCAGAGCCTTGCCAGCCTTGAACACAGGCGTCTTGGAAGCCGGAATATCGATCTCCTTGCCTGTCTGCGGATTGCGCCCCTTGCGCGCCTTACGCCCCTTCACCTCGAAGGTACCGAAGCCGATCAGCTGAATTCTGTCACCCTCGGAAAGAGCGTTCTTGATCGACTCAAAAACGGCATTGACTGCCTTTTCCGCGTCCTTCTTCGTGAGACTTGCCTGCTCTGCTACGTTTGCGACCAATTCCTGCTTGTTCAAAGTAGCATCCTCCTTTAGATATGATCCATTTTCTTAGCGACCACAGGGGGTCGCACTGTCATGAGAGAATTTAACAGAATTACCTAGAAAAATCAAGGGGGAAATTCAAAAAAAAAGCATTTTTTTCCAAAAAACACAGGTTTTTTTATCCATTTTCCCAAAAAAGCGAGGTATACGGAATGAAAATTGTAGTCAAATGATCAATATCTTCCTGCCAATCGAGCTCAAAGAGAGGAATCCGCCGCACGCGTTGGTCGGGCAGCGCCAGATGATGCAAGTAGATAACTTCCTGCGTATCCGGAAAATGCTCCATCAGGATGATTTTCAAATCGGATGCGAGTTCACGCGAATAGAGCTGCGTGATGATGAGATCCTGGGCCGGCGGTGAGGCAACCGCGTCCTCATCCATCGCATTCACGATCGACAGCCCGTTCACAGGATCGAGACTGAGTGCCGCAAAGAGCGGCTCCAAAAAGCTCATTCCGGGCAGGATCTCGAGCGAGCCTCCCTCCTCCATCGCCCGCTCACGCAGCAGCTGCACCGTGCGTTCCGCGACGAAGGGGCTGCCTGGGACAAGATAGAGCACATCCATCTCAGAGGCGCGTGCCAACAGGTCATCTGCAATGTGCTCATAGAGCTCGTCAAAGTCCTCGGCATTCTCGTAAAAAGCATCGTAGGTCTCATACGAAATTCCTGCCGCGTCCAGTGCCTCCACTGTCGGATGAATACGTGTACGCAGCAGGATGTGCTGCGACGCCTCAATACGCCCCCATGTCTCGCGCGTGATCAGCCCTGCATCCCCGGGACCGAGTCCCCCCACAGTCAGTTTATAATCTGCCATTCTTTCACTCCCCACTTGCCATCCGCACAATTTCCAGTACTGTATCCAATATCTCCCTGCTCTCCTTCGGCTGAAGGCGGATGCGATAACCGTCACCCTCGGGCAGCGATCCAATGCGCCTCCCAAAGCCACGATCAAGGCGCATGAGTGCCGGAAACGACAGCTTCTCACCCTCAGGCAGTGCAAGATCCAGTACGTCTCCCTTTGCCGTGATGCTGCGCGCGCCGAACCTGCGCGCATAGTTCTTGATCCGCGCGATGTCGAGCAGCGCGAGTACAGGTGCTGTCGGCTCGCCAAAGCGGTCAATCAGCTCATCGAGCAGCGCATCCAGATCCTCATTTGTACGCACAGCGGCAATCTTCTGATAGATCTCGATCTTGTGCATGGCATCATCAATATACCCGCCGTCGAGATATGCCTCTACGGGCAGGTCGATCACCGTCTCCACGGGCGGCGGCGCAGGTGCCTCGCCCTTTTTGCGTGCCACGGCTTCTTCCAGCAGTTTGACGTACATCTCAAAGCCGACACCCGCAATATGTCCATGCTGCTGCGCACCGAGGAGGCTCCCTGCCCCACGGATCTCGAGATCACGCATGGCAATCTTAAAGCCTGAACCGAGCTGCGCGAACTCCTTCATCGCCTGGAGACGCTTTTCTGCTGTCTCGCTGAGCACCTTGTCGCGCCGATAGGTGAAGTAGGCAAACGCCATCTTCGCCGAGCGGCCGACACGTCCACGCATCTGATACAGCTGCGAGAGACCGAAGCGGTCAGCATCGTAGATGATGATCGTGTTCGCATTGGCAACGTCAATGCCATTTTCGATGATGCTGGTCGCGAGCAGGATGTCATAATGCCCCTCATAGAAGTCCATCATGACCTGCTCAAGGATATCCTCGTTCATCTGCCCATGTGCCGAGGCAATACGTGCCTCCGGCACCAGCCGCAGCAAGTGTTCACGCATGCGGTCGATGCTCTCCACACGATTGTAGATAAAGTAGACCTGTCCCCCGCGCGCCAGTTCACGCTCGATCGCACCGCGGATCGTCGCATCGCTGCTCTCCACAACATAGGACTGTACAGGCAGGCGGTCGGCAGGCGGTGTCTCAATGATGCTCATGTCACGCGCCCCCGCAAGCGACATATGCAGCGTGCGCGGAATCGGTGTCGCTGAGAGGGTCAGCACATCAACCCCCGACGCGAATTCCTTGATCCTCTCCTTCTGCGTAACCCCAAACCGCTGTTCCTCGTCCACAATCAGGAGTCCGAGGTTCTGAAAGCGCACGCGCCTCCGGTTGAGGATCGCATGTGTCCCGATGAGGATGTCCACGCGTCCGCGTACCACATCGCGCAGCGTCGCCGCCTGCTCGCGCAGCGAGCGGAAGCGGCAGACCACGTCCACCTTCGGCGCAAACTCTGCAAATCGTGCGGCAAAGGTCTGGTAATGCTGCTGCGCAAGCACCGTTGTCGGCACAAGCACAGCTACTTGAAAGCCATCCATTGCCGCTTTGAATGCCGCGCGCACGGCGATCTCCGTCTTGCCGAAGCCGACATCGCCGCAGAGCAGACGGTCCATGGGCTTGTCACTCTCCATGTCGCGTTTGATCTCCGTGACGGCACGCAGCTGATCTGCCGTCTCCTCATACGGAAACGCCTCCTCAAACTCCCGCTGCATCGCATCGTCGGGCGTGAAGGCATGTCCGTGTGCAAGCTGTCGCTGTGCATAGATCTCGAGCAGATGATCGGCGATATCCTCCACGGATTTCTGCGCCTTCGCGCGCGCACGTGCCCAATCCGCCGTCCCCATGCGGTGCAGGCGCGGCGCAGCCCCCTCCGAGCCAATGTACTTTTGCAGTAGGCCGACCTGATCCGTCGGTACGAACAGCTTGTCGTCTCCGCCGTATTGGATGCGCAGATAGTCGCGGTGAATGCCCGCGACCTCGAGCGTCTCCACGCCGAGATATTTCCCGATGCCGTGCGAGACATGCACGACATAGTCACCGGGGGCAATCTCGCGAAAGTGCCGTATGCGTTCACCTGCCGACGCCGTGCGCCGCAGTTTCACCTTATGCCGCCCAAAGATGTCCTGCTCTGTGAGCACGGCAATGTGCGCCGCACTCAGTTCGAAGCCCGCACGCAGAGCCCCCGATGCAACCGCAACGGCTTCCCTGTGCTCCTCACCCTCCCTGCGCAGGAGAACGGCGGGTATCTTCCACCCCGTCAGCATATCGCGCACGGCATTCGCCCGCTCTACACCGCCCGCGAGGATGAGCACCTGAACCCCATCCGCAAGATAGCGGCGCAGCTCGCTCTCAAGCAGTGCAAACTGCCGCTGGAACGCTGTCATAGGCACCATCTGAAAGCTGATGAGCGCTGCAGGCGTACATGCGGGGACGGTTCGGCTCATCAGCGAGGCAAAGATTTCATGCCCTGCTGCTCCTGCGGCAACCAACTCCTCCCATGAGAACAGACGCGCTGCGCGCACCTCATCCTCCTGCTCCGCATCCGCAAGTGCCGCGATGAGACGCAGCGGCTCGTCGAAGATGGTCACGCCCTCGCCGCTGAGATACGTCAAAAAGCACGCCTCCCCCTCATCATCCGCTGCACGCAGCGGCATGACGGAAGCCGTGCTGATATTCTTGATGGAACGTTTCGTCAGAGGATCGTACTCACGCATGGAGTCGATCTCCGCGTCGAAGAATTCCACGCGGATCGGTGAGAGCGCATTGATCGGAAAGATGTCGACGATGCCGCCGCGTACACTAAACTGACCGACGTGCTCCACCTCTGCCGCGTGCTCGTAGCCGAGTGTACTCAGCCGTTCGAGCAGGTACTCGCGCGGAAGACTCTCCCCGAGCCGCAGAGAGAGCGCTGCTCGTGAAAACTCTGCCGTACTCAATCCTCTCTGTGCCGCCGCCCCGATGTCCGCGAGCACGATAATCGGTTCGCAGCGCAGCAGTCGTGCGAGGATATTCATGCGCTGTGCTGAGCGTTCCAGCCCCTTCGCCGCACCATGCGCGGCAAAGTCCATGCGGTCCAGTTCCGGCAGCTCATAGACATCCGCCTCCGGCAGCAGTGCCGCCAGATCTTCCTGCCACGCGCGCAACGCCTCGCGCCCACTCGTCACGATGGCGAGCGGACGTGGGTTGGCATCATAGGCGGCAGCAGCAGCGGCGTGCTTCATAGAGCCGGAAAAGCCGTGTGCAAGAATCTGCTGAGGCGCAGCATCGAGCGTTTCTGAGAGCGCACGCACGGAACGATCCGCACGCAGTATGGAAAAGAGCACGTTCATTTGGGAGCCGCAGCGAGCGCTGCACGCACAAATCCCGCGAAGAGGGGATGCGGATGATTGGGCCGCGACTTGAGCTCCGGATGGAACTGCGAGGCGACGAACCACGGGTGCTCCGCGATCTCCACGACCTCCACGAGGCGGTTGTCCGGACTTGTGCCCGCAATCACCAGCCCCTTCTCCTCAAGCTGCGTACGGTAGGCATTGTTGAATTCAAAGCGATGGCGATGACGCTCGCTGATCTCGCCCGCACCGTACTCCTCACGCGAGTGTGAACCGTCCGCGAGAACACAGGGATACGCACCGAGGCGCATCGTACCGCCCTTCTCCTCCACGTCCTGCTGATCCTCCATCAGGGCAATGACAGGATGCGGTGTCTCCGCTGCGAACTCCGTGCTGTGTGCGTTCGTAAGCCCCGCCACATGGCGTGCAAACTCGATGACCGCGCACTGCATGCCGAGACAGAGTCCGAGGAACGGAATCTCGTGCTCGCGCGCATACTCAATCGCGCGGATCTTTCCCTCGACTCCGCGGTCACCGAAGCCGCCGGGCACGAGAATTCCCTTGCAGCCCGCAAAGAGTTCATCGAGATCCGCATTTGGCTCCTCAAGTTCCTCCGCATTGATCCACGCAATCTTCACCTGTGCATCCTGATCAATACCGCCGTGATGAAGCGCCTCCGTCACAGACATATAAGCATCCGGCAGTGCAACGTATTTGCCGACAACGGCAATCTTCACCTTTTTTGCGGGATGGTTGATCTTAAAGACCATCTTCTCCCACGCCTCCATATTGGAGGGATCAAACGTCATCGCCATCTTTTCGAGCACGATGCGGTCGAGCCCCTCCTGCTGCATCATGAGAGGAACTTCGTAGATCGTCGGTGCAGTGCGGTTCTCGATGACAGCATCGGCATCCACATCGCAGAAGAGCGCAATCTTCTCCTTCATCTCGCGCGAAATCGGCTGCTCCGTGCGGCAGACGAGGATATCCGGCTGAATGCCGATGGCGCGCAGCTCCTTGACGCTGTGCTGGGTCGGCTTCGTCTTGAGCTCGCCTGCCGCCCCGATGTAGGGAAGCAGCGTTACATGGATGTAGAGCGCGTCGTTCTTCCCGACCTCCTTCTTGACCTGACGGATTGCCTCGAGGAAGGGCAGACTCTCGATATCGCCGACCGTTCCGCCGATCTCAGTGATGACGACGTCGGCATTGTCTGCCTTTGCCACATCGTAAACTCTCTGCTTGATCTCATTCGTAATATGCGGGATCACCTGCACCGTCGAGCCGAGGTAGTCCCCGTGACGCTCCTTGTTGAGCACGGTGGCGTAGACCTTGCCCGTGGTGATGTTCGAGCGCTTCGTGAGATTGATGTCGATGAAGCGCTCGTAGTGCCCGAGATCAAGATCCGTCTCCGCCCCGTCGTCTGTAACGAACACCTCGCCGTGTTGGTAGGGACTCATCGTACCGGGATCAATGTTGATGTAGGGGTCAAATTTCTGGATGGTGACCTTCAGCCCACGACTTTTGAGCAGTCGACCGAGCGAGGCTGCCGTAATGCCCTTGCCCAACGATGAAACCACGCCGCCCGTGACGAAAATATACTTTGCCATGCCGTTCCTCCGCTCGACCTAGATCAGTTCTGAATGCTCTCGAGTTTCTTCTTGCGTGCCGCTTCCTTCGTGATGGCCGTCTTCGCTGCCGCTCCTGAGGAACGGGACGAGGAGCGCTTGACCTCGGGGGGAACCCACTCCATCAGGCCCCATTTGCTTTCACCCTCATAATGAAAGCGGCTGTCCATATTCATCATCGTATAGATTTCGGAGATCGCCATCGCAAGCGACTGTACAGGTTTGTGTTTGGCCTCGATCACCTCGAGAATGAGATCCTTGTAGTGGATCGGCTCTTTTTTCTGCGTGAGGATGTGATAGGCGACATCCACTTCCGACATATGTTCAAAATCCATAGATACGCTCCTTTCCTGTGAACGATTACATCTTCTCCGGTGCCGTGACGCCGAGCACTCCCAGGCTGTTGCGGATCGCGCGTCCTGTCGCAAGGACAAGGGCAAGACGCGCCGAGGCAAGTGCCGGCTCCTGCCCGACAATGCGGCATTTATTGTAGAACGAATGGAACGCACCTGCCAGCTCATGACTATACCGCGCGATGCGCTGCGGAGCAAAGTCCTCTGCCGCGCGCGCAATCTCCTCGGGATAGGAAGCGATCTTCTTGATGAGTGCAATCTCCGTCTCATCCGTCAGCAGCTCCAGCTCGTTCCCGTCCCTGACAGCAATCCCCGCCTCGTTCGCCTGACGGAAGATGCTCGAAATGCGCGCATGTGCATACTGGATGTAGTAAACGGGATTCTCATTGGACTTCTTGGTCGCAAGATCGAGATCGAAATCAAGCTGGCTGTCGAGTGAGCGCATGAGGAAAAAATACCGCGCCGCGTCGACACCGACCTCCTCCATCAGCTCACGCAGCGTGACCGTCTCGCCCGTGCGCTTGCTCAGCTTCACAACCTGACCGCCCCGATAGAGGCTGACCATCTGCAGCAGGAGTACCGTGAGTTTCTCGGGATCGTGTCCGAGCGCCGCCATCGCTGCCTTGACGCGTGCTACATAGCCGTGGTGGTCTGCGCCCCAGATATTGATGAGCCGTCCGTAGCCGCGCTCATATTTATCCGCGTGGTAGGCAATGTCTGCCGCGAGATAGGTCGGAACACCGTTATCACGGAAAATGACGCGGTCCTTGTCGTCGCCGTAGTCCGTCGAGCGGAGCCAGACCGCCCCCTCCTGCTCGTATGCCTTGCCGCGTTCCAACAAAACATCTACCACACGGCGCACAGCATCCGGATGGAGTGTGCGCTCGCTGTACCAGCGATCGAATGTCACGCCGAAATCCGTCAGATCTTCCTCAAGTGCCGCCAGCTTCTCACGATAGGCGACATCTTGAAAGAGCCGCAGACGTTCCTCCTCGGGCAGGGCAAGATACTTGTCCCCATCGCGGTCAATGATGCGCTGTGCCGTCTCCACGATATCCGCACCGTGGTAGCCGTTCTCCGGGAACTCCACAGGCTTTCCCAGAAGTTCCAGATAGCGCGCATTTACTGACACGGCAAGGAGATTCATCTGGTTGCCCGCGTCGTTGACATAGTACTCGCTGTCCACGGCATAACCCGCCGTACGCAGCAGCTTCACGAGCGCCGACCCAACGGCAGCGCCGCGCCCATGTCCGACGTGCAGCGGTCCCGTCGGATTTGCACTGACGTATTCCACTTGAATGCGGGGGGCTCCATTGGGCGGCAGTGTGCCGAATGTCTCCCCCGCAGCAAGCACAGCGCGCAGTGTATCGGCAAGCACCGTTTTTTTGAGGTAGAGATTGAGGAAGCCGGGTCCCGCGACCTCTGCTCGTTCGAGCCAGTCGCCCGTCAGGTGTTCCTGTATCGCTGCCGCGATCTTCTGCGGCGGCTGACGAAAAACACGTGCCGACTGCATCGCAAAATTGGTCGCAAAATCTCCGAGCTCCTTTTCCGGCGGCTCTTCCAGAAGAATGGAAGGAAGCGCGCCGCCCTCCGGCAGCTGCCCCACAGCTACAGCTGCCTCTACGGCACGTATGAGCGCCTGCTCAATCTGCTGTTTGATATCCAACTTGCTTGACTCTCCTTTACATCGGCTCGATCCGTATTTCCAGTGTGTTGTCACTCTGCCGCACGCCGTCCACATAGAGCGTATAGAAGATGTATGCCTCCTCCCGCCCGTCAGAAAACATACGCATACGCAAACGCCGCGTCAGCGTCTTGATGAGGAACATGCCATATGGTGTGCGGTAATTGCCCGTGCGTTCCTCGCCTGCGGCAAAGTGCTGTGTCCAGCGTACAACACCGCGCCGCTGCAGCATAATGCCGGAGGTGCCGATCCGCAGCACCGTAGGTATGGTCTCACCCTCGATCAGCTCGCCGTCATCATAGCTCACATAGCGACTCTCACCACGCAAAAAACGCCGTCCGGTAACGGACAGCGCAATGCGGCTCTCCTCGCCCGCAGCGTCCACCTGTCTTCCATCGAGGAAGACGTGTACCTGCTCCGCACCCTTCATCGAATACACCCTCCGACAAAAAGTGTTCTGCACAGCCTAGTTCTGATCAACAGCAATCGCGAGATCCACCAGCTGACCGTTCAGATTCATCTCCACGACAAGATACTGCCCGTCGCTGATCTTGACATCGAAATCCTTGCCTACACTTAGTGACGGCGTAGAGATATCTACATCGAGCCCCAACCCCGTGATATTCGTTGCAGTGTGTGCCGTCAGCATATTGCTCAGCTCCGAGATCGCGCTCTGCGCCATCTCGTCAAAGGTTTCGACCGGCATGCCCATCATCATCTGAGAGGCGATGAACTTCGCCGTATCCTCACTCATATTGTAGACGACATTCCCTCGGATCTGCTTCGTAAAGCCGACCAGCATCGATACCCCAAGGCTCTTGACACGATTCGAAGCAGCGTAGAGTTTCGTCCGCGTCGGCTCCGGAAAGCCCAGCATCGGCATTACCGTTGTAAAGGCATCCACAAAAGGATTGATCAGTTTTGCATCCATTGACTACTCTCCCTCTGCAAAGCCCACATTCATTCGCACCATTCCGATTGGCAGCCGCACGCTGATACAGAACGTCGTCATACGGGGGCTGACAATATGCACCTGCGCCCCGTGAATCGTTCCCGGCGGTGTCAGGCGCAGTTCTTTTCCCTCAAGCACATTGTTGATCTTCGAGACAGCACGTCCGGCAAGAATGTTCGCAGCCTCCTCAACGGCATCCACCGCCTCGACGTCGTCGAGCTCTTCCACCGTCGTACGTCCGAGCATGTGCATCGCGAACAGTTTGATCACTGGCTCATCCACGTAGAGGATCGCACGTCCCGTTGTAAAGCCCGTGATGCCGATGATGACCGCAGCACCGCTCACATCGAGTGAGCGCGATTCATACGGCTCAATCGAAACCTCACCCTCCATGCCGAGCAGCCCCGCAAGCCCCTGTTGGAGGCCGCGCCCGAACGGCTTGGCGTAGAGTTCACGAAAGACCGTCTCACGGCTTGCCGCCGCCTCACAAATCAGATGGAGCGTATCCACCAAGTCTAACTTCGCAACCGGTTTTTGCAGGAACGCGCGAATCCCGGCCGCCTTTCCCTGTGTGATGAGGTTCAGATCCTTCATCGCGCTGATCATTAAAATCTTTGCATCCGGATCAGCCTCAAGAATGCGCTTGCTGCACTCCAGACCATTCGTATCCGGCAGATTCATATCCATCGTCACAAGATCCGGGCGCAGCTCTGTGTAGAGCCGCATCGCCTCGACGGCATCCGCCGCCATACCGCAGACTTCGAAATCCGTATCCCGTAAGTTTTCAGCAATCATCACGCGGCTGATCTTTGAATCATCCACGATCAGCACTCGCAGCTTCCCCATACAATGTCACCCTCTTTTACGGATCATTTCATGCATTCCCTATTATACACGAAACGATAGCTTTCGTCACATGTTTTTTGGCAAAACCTCGACCCAGTAGCCATCCGGGTCTTCGACGAAGTAAATCCCCATCTCCGCATTCTCATAGCAGATAATCCCCATCTCTGCATGTTTCGCATGCGCCGCTGCATAGTCATCCGTGTAGAGCGCAAGGTGGAATTCCTTCTCTCCAAGGTTGTACGGCTCCTTACGCTCATGCAGATACGTCAGCTCGAGCTCGAAGTCCGTCGCGCCGTCCCATAGGTAGACGAGCGTGAACCCCTCTGCCTCCATGCGGCGTTTCTCTCGAAAGCCGAACGCCTTCTCATAAAAATCCATACTGCGCGCAAGATCGAGCACGTTGAAATTCACATGCGTAAACGTAAATGCCATCGTATCCTCCTATTTTAAACCACATTGTACCGCAGAAAAACATCCTATGTCGTAACAAGTGCAACAGTCTACTGCCGCCCCACACGATCAAAGAGCTCCATCACCTCAGGCGCCGGCTCTGCGTCCAGCTTGCTCACCCCCCAGATTGCAAAGAGTCCGAGCACAAAGCCGGGCACAATCTCATAGAGCCCAAAAAGCGCCAGCTGCTTCCAGACGAGCACTGTCATACCGCCTGTCACAATCCCCGCAAGCACGCCGCGCTCCGTCGTGCGCCGCCAAAAGAGACACATGAGAAGCGCAGGCCCAAACGCTGCGCCAAACCCCGCCCATGCATATGCCACCATATCGAGGATGAAGTTGTCCGGACTCAGCCCGAGGTAGATCGCCGCCGCTGCAATCACGAGCACCGAGAGGCGGCTCACCCAGACGAGCTCCACCTGCTGTGCATGCGGACGAAAGCTGCGCCGATAGATATCCTGCGCGAATGCCGATGCTGCGACAAGCAGCTGCGCCGATGCTGTGCTCATGATCGCCGCGAGCACAGCAGCAAGGATCAACCCTGCAATGATTGGCGGGAAAAGTTCTCCTGCCATCGCAAGGAACACTGTCTCCGCCGCTGTCCCCTCAAGCGGTGTGCGCAGATAGACCGCGCCGACCATACCGACCAGAATCGCGGCAGAGAGCGAGATCACCACCCACGCCATTGCAATCCGTGTTGCCTGCGGAAGTTCCTCCGCATGACGGATTGCCATAAAGCGCACGAGAATATGCGGCTGACCGAAGTAACCGATACCCCACGCCATCAGCGAAATGAACTCAATCAAGCCGAGCGTCGATCCATCGGACTTCGTCAGCGGCGAGAAAAACGACGCATGCTCTGCGTAGATCAATTCCGCCGTCGCTCCGAAGCCGCCGAGCATAATCGCAGCGCCGACAGGAACGACAAGAATGGCAAAGAACATCATCACGCCCTGGATAAAGTCCGTACGCGACACAGCGAGGAAGCCGCCGACCAGCGTATAGAAAACCACAACGCCTGCGCCCGCGAGCAGCGCCGTCAAATACGGCAGCTGAAAGATTGTCTCGAAGAGACGCCCCGCCGCAACGAAGCCGGACGACGTATAGAGGATGAAGAAGATCAGGATGAAGATCGCCGGAACAACGCGCAGCGCCCCCGACGTGGCAAAAAAACGGTTCTCAAAGAAATCCGGCAGCGTCAGTGAATTGTTTGCCAGTTCCGTATAGATGCGCAGCCGCACTGCAATGAACCGCCAGTTCGCCCATGTCCCGAGGGCAAGCCCAAGCGCGATCCACCCCGCATTGAGCCCTGCCACATACGCAAACCCAGGCAGTCCCATAAGCATCCATCCGGACATATCCGACGCCTCGGCGCTCATCGAGGTCACCCATGCACCAAGCTTTCGATTCCCGAGAAAGTAATCGCTCATATTGCGTGTGCGCCTGTAATAATAGACCCCGATCCCCATCATTACGAGCATATAAACAACGAAAATAATGCTGATTTCAATTTGCTCTGCCAAAGAAAAATCCTCTCGCTACGTAAGGAACTATCAAAACATGCCGTTCATTATACGGGATTTTTCCCCGAAAAGCAAAGTTTTTCAGGGCTCCTTACAAATTGGCATAAAAAAACCCCGCACACGCGGGGTCATATTGGGAAAGATCGTCGTTATTCCTGCTGCTCGAACAGGGACTTGTCCACACCGCAGAGTGGGCAGACAAAATCCTCCGGCAGATCCTCAAACGCCACACCGGGAGCCAGATCGTAATCAGCATCGCCCACAGCCTCATCATAGATCCATCCGCAAACTGTACAAACCCATGTCTTCATGGGAAGCCCTCCTTCATATATACACAGAAATATAATATAACACACAGATGTGATTGGGAAGTATAAGCCGTATTCGAATTACTACCCAATAACAATTATTATATTACAATATTTTTTTGTATTTTTCCAGTACTTTCGTAGAAAATTCTTATAGATTTTTTCTATGTCGGTATTCTGTTGGCTTGACCCCCATATGCTTTTGGAAAATCTTGCTGAAATAGCGCGTATCCTGATAGCCGCAGGCAGCTGCAACCGCATAGATTTTCTCATCCCCCTCGCGCAGCATCTGTCCTGCACGCCGCAGCCGACAGTCCGTCAGATATGCACTGAACGAGGTGCCGCAGCGTGCAAAGAGCTTGTGCAGATAGCTGACGCTGAGTCCGAGCTCATTCGCAACCTCACGCACCGTGATCGGCTCCGCCATATGCTCCTCCATGTGGCGCACGGCGTGCAGAAGATACCCGCGCACCGGCTCTTCCTCCGGCAGATCGAGATGCGTACCGTTGATCTCCGCTCCCTTCGCTGCCTGCAAGTGAAGCCGCCGCTCCATGATGTGCTCCGCCGCAAGCCTCATGGCAGAAGCCAGATCCTCATCGTCGAGCGGCTTCAGTAGGTAAGCGCATACGCCAAGAGAAATCGCCTGCTGTGCATACTCGAACTCACCATAGCCTGACAGGATGATGTACTCCGCCTCGAGTTCCTCGCGCAGACGCGCGATCACCTCGAGCCCCGAGAGTCCCGGCATCTTGATGTCCACAATGAGCACATCGGGGCGGTGCTCGCGTGCGAGGAGAATCCCCTCCATGCCGCTGCCCGCCGCGCCGATCACCTCGGCGCCAAAGTCACTCCACGGCGTCAGCCGCACAATGCCCTGCCGCTGCATAGGTTCGTCGTCTATAATAAGCACCTTAATCATAACGAGGAGCCTCCTCCCAGTGCTTCAGTGTCAGAACTACCTCCGTCCCCTTTCCCTCCGTGCTGTGCAGTGTAATCCCGCAGTCCTCATCCCCATTCAAGACCGCACGCATATGTACATTGTAAAGCCCGAAGTGGTTGTCATCCCGCCGTGCAAGCACCTCCCGCCGGCGCTCCGATGACATCCCCCGTCCGTTGTCCTTCACGCGAAAGACGAGGCGACCGTTCTCCTGCATCCCCGAAACAGCGATCTTCCCGCCGCTCTCTGCCATTTCAATACCATGCTGGATGGCATTCTCAACAAGAGGCTGCAGGATCAGCTTTGGCACGTAGCAGCCATAGACCGCGCAGTCCACACGCACGGTCACCTTCAGCCGCCCCTCGTAGCGCCGCTGTTGAATCCTCAGATACGTACGGAGAAAGCTCAGTTCCTCCGCCACCGTTACATAATCCTTCATGCTCACCGAAACACGCAGCAGTTTACCGAGCTGCACGGCGGTATCCGCCGCCCCCTCGCTGTCACCAAGCTTTGCACTCCACTTGATGAGATTCAGCGTGTTGTAGATAAAATGCGGCCGAATCATCTCCGTCAGGGACTTCACCTGTGCCACACGCAGCGTCCGTTCACGCGCACGGTTCTCTGCAAGGAGCGTTCGTATGTGCTCGATCAGGCTGTTGAATGTGAGCGCCAACTCACCGATCTCGTCGCTGCGCTGTGCATCCACCTTCACGGAGAAATCATCGTGACTGCGCACGCGCCGCATCGCCGTCGTCAGCGTATGCAGCGGACGCCAAAGATGGCGGCTCAATCGAGCGGCAAGGTATGCCGTCACACAAAGTGCGACGGCATCCACCATGAGGACAAGGCGAAAGAGATCGTCCAGAGGGGCAGCATCCAAATGCTGGCGCAGATGAACCGTGAAGCCCGTATCCGGCGAAGAATACGCACAGTCACGAAAGACCGTCTCCGATGCTCCGCCAGCCTTTTCGAGGGAAAGTTCTGCCCCGTCATGATTGAACACATCCATCATCACAGCGCCGCTGCGGTCCGTTAAGATAATCTGCCCCGCGCTGCCGTCCAGCACATCCTGAACAAGCTTCGTGAGAGCTGCGCGCCGCACATTGACCACGGCAAAGCCCAAGAGTTCATCCTCCTGCCGAATCGCATGCGCCATCGAAAAGACAGTATCCCCACGATTCACACCACAGTGCTCTGTCGCAGAGATCACCCAATCCTGCTCTGCTGCAGCGAGATCAAGCAGCCCCATGTGCAGATGTTCCGGCAGACGATCGCCGTACGGCAGATTATCCGCCGCCATGATTTCGCTGCCGTCCGCAGAGAACAGACAGCCTGCCGTATCAGCGGTGCACTCTTCCTGGAATGCTGAGAGGATCCTGTGAATATCTTCCCTATCCGCATGCGTGCCGCGCAGAAAGGCAATGGTCTCGGGGCGTACCAAAAGCGCATCCATTCGATGCTGTTCGTGCACAACAAATCCATCGATTGCGCACGATATTTGCTCTACCGCAGCGCGCCCCTCCCGCACCTGCCTGTTTTTATAGACGCTGTCCGTCGCATAGAGAATCATCGCGGAAGCAAGGAGAAGAGGAAGAAGCCCGCCGAGGAGCAGATAGGTAAGCAAGCGCTTTTGATAACTGATCCGATACCACTTCATGCAAGGCTCAGCCCCCTCTCCTGCCATACGGCAGCACAGTGGACAAACGAGGAAAACAGCAGTCTTCCGTAATGTTCAGACTATAAAGAAAGAATACGGATAAATCTTATTTCTGTCAAGCAAAATTATAAATAAAGTCAAATACAAATTAATACAAAAGGAAAACCGCCACATAGCGTGACGGTCTTGGAAGGGGAAAATATGGGAATGGGGGATGGGGGGAAATGGGGATTTATTTGATAGCCGCCGCGCGCCATTTGCTTAAGAACAGATTCCTAAAGGACACGGTACACTGCGGATCAAACCAAGTGTAACAAATCTCTGCAAGAATGAGATGTCATCAATTTCAAATCTTTTTGATTATTCTACAATAATCAGAACTGCAGAGCAATCATACAGTTCGTCATTTTGGGGGGAGAATCCTCTCTTTTCTATTGTTTCCCACGAAGTTCCCGTTGAGCCTCGAAGAAATGAACGATGGCTTCCGCCGAAGGGCGATTCATTCCGGGGACAGTGGCGAGTTCATCGACCGAAGCCGCCTTAATCTTGTCCAGTGTTCCGAAGTGTGCCCAGAGACTCTGCCGCCTCTTCGGTCCAATACCGACGATGTGGTCGAGCACGGAGACGAGGTTGCGCTTGCCGCGCAGCTTGCGATGAAATGTGATTGCAAAGCGGTGCGCCTCGTCACGGATGCGCTGAATGAGATAGAGGGACGGGCTGCGGCGCGGGAGCTCGACCGGCTCGGAGTTCCCCTCCGTAAACACTAATTCAAACTGCTTGGCAAGCCCGACAACAGGCACCTCCTTATGCCCCGCCTCGATTCGGATAATCTCAAGTGCGGAGGAAAGCTGCCCCTTGCCGCCGTCAATGATGATGAGATCGGGCAGTTCCTCCTTCGGCAGTCCCACATAGCGCCGCGTCGTGACTTCACGCATGGAGAGGAAGTCATCGGGCTTGCCCTCTGCACTCTTGATCTTGAAGCGACGATAGTCCGACTTCTTCGGCATCCCGCCCTCGAACACAACCATCGAGGCAACGGTCTCCTGCCCCTGATTGTGCGAGATGTCGAAACACTCCATACGATACGGCAGCTTCCTAAGGCCGAGATAACGCCCGAGCTCCTCGACCGCGCCAAGCGTCTGCTCATCGGCGAGGCTGCGGCGCGTCTCCTCGTCCGTGAGAAATTTCTCCGCGTTCCCCGTCGCCATCTCGACAATATCGTGCTTTGTGCCGCGCTGCGGCGTAAGTAGGACAACCTTTCCCCCGCCCTTCTTCTCCGCAAGCCAGCGCTCAATAATCTCCTGACCCGCCGCATCAATCGCACACGGGAGCAGAACCTCACGCGGCACAAAGGTTGCCTGGTTGTAGTACTGTTCGAGGAACGCACGCAAAATATCCGCATCACTCTCCTCCTCGCTCCCGCGCAGGAGAAAATGCTCGCGCCCGATCATCTTGCCTCCGCGAATGAAAAAGATCTGCACACAGACCCCCGCCGCCGAGCGTGCCATGCCAATCGCGTCCTGATCGCCTGCTCCCGTAACGATGTTCTGCCGCTCCGCCGCCTTGCGCACCGCCGTGAGCTGATCGCGAAGCCGTGCCGCTGTCTCGAAGTGATAGGCTTCTGCTGCAAGGTTCATGCGATGCTCGAGCTCGCGCTCCACATCGTCCGTCCGTCCCTCCAAAAAGAGCAGAACAGCGCGGATCATCGCACCGTAGTCCTCCGCTGTCACCTTCCCCACGCAGGGTGCAAGGCAGCGCTTGATATGATACTCCAGGCAGGGGCGCTCGGGCATCGTACGGCACGTGCGCATAGGAAAAAGGCGCTTCAGGAGCTTCAAGCTGTCCCGCAGCGCTGTCACATTTGTATAGGGTCCGAAATAGCGCGCACCATCACGCACGACACGCCGCGTGATGAAGACGCGCGGATATTCCTCCTGCACTGTCACCTTGACATAGGGGTAACTCTTGTCGTCCTTCAGGCGGATGTTGTAACGCGGACGATGTTTCTTAATCAGATTCGCTTCGAGTATCAGCGACTCGACTTCGTTTGCCGTCATGATGGTTTCGAAGTCGGCGATGTGCGAAACCATCGCACGCACCTTCGGTGCCTGATTGCGGCTGCTCTGAAAGTACTGTCGGACACGGTTCTTTAGAACGATTGCCTTGCCCACGTAGATGATCTTCCCGCGCGCATCCTTCATGAGGTAGACACCCGGAGACTCCGGCAGCAGTTTCAGTTTTTCGGCGACCGTGTCCGTCACGACTCAGTGTCCTGCCTTCATGCGATTGATCGCACTGAACAGTGCAAGGATGGACGACGTGATGATATCTGTATCCAGTCCCGCGCCCCAGTAGACCTTGCCGTCCTTGCCTGTGATGCTGATGTAGGAGATGGCACGCGAGGTCTGCCCGATTTCAAGCGCATGCTCGCTGTATGTGAGGTTCGTATAGTGCAGGCCAAGATTTTCCTGCATGGCGTTCGAGATCGCGTCCAGACGCCCGTTGCCGCGCGCCCCGTACATATGCTCCTCGCCGTTCACCTTCAGATGAACGTCCCCCATGCGCGTGCCGTCCGGCTGCTTTTTCAGATGGAAATCCGAAAGCTCGAACGGGAAAACGATATTGACGTATGTATCCGTAAAGACCTTGTAAATTTCATCCGGCATAAGCTCCTTGTGCCCGCTGTCGGAGACGGACTTCACGCGATAGCTGAAGTCCTCGCGCATCTTCTTCGGCATGCTGATGCCGTACTGGTGCTCCATGATGTAGCCGACGCCGCCCCTGCCCGACTGGCTGTTGATGCGGATGACATCGCCGTCGTACGTGCGCCCGATATCCTTCGGGTCGATGTAGAGGTATGGCAGTGACCAGTGCTTGGGCTTGTTCTCATCCCAGTGCTTCATGCCCTTGGCGATGGCATCCTGATGGGAGCCGGAGAACGCGGCAAAGACGAGTGCGCCCGAGTACGGCTGGCGCGGGTTGACCTGCATGCGCGTCACCTGCTCATAGACCTCGACGAGGTGCGGGAGATCGGAGAAGTCGAGATTCGGATTGACACCGAGCGCAAACATATTCATTGCGACCGTGATGATATCGACGTTGCCCGTGCGTTCCCCGTTGCCGAAGAGTGTGCCCTCGACACGGTCTGCACCCGCGAGCAGCCCCATCTCCGCATCTGCTACGCCGCAGCCGCGGTCGTTGTGCGGGTGGAGGGAGAGGACGACGCTGTCACGGTATTTCAGCCGCTCGTTGACGTAGGCAATCTGCATCCCGTAGACATGTGACATCGACATTTGAACCGTCGAGGGAAGATTGATGATCGCCTTGCGGTCGGGCGTGGGCTGCCACACATCGAGCACAGCATTGCAGACCTCGAGCGCATACTCCGGCTCCGTGCCCGTGAAGCTTTCGGGCGAGTATTCAAACCGATAGTTCGCGCCCGCCTCCTCCGTCAGCTTCTTGAGAAGCTTTGCGCCGTCTACGGCGATCTGGAGGATCTCCTCCTTTGATCGTGCAAATACCTGCTCGCGCTGTGCTGCAGACGTGGGGTTGTAGACATGCACAATCGCGTTCTTCACGCCGCGCAGCGCATCAAACGTCTTTCGGATGATATGCTCACGTGCCTGCGTCAGTACCTGCACCGTCACATCGTCGGGGATGAGATTGTCCTCGACGAGACGGCGCAGGAACTCGTACTCCGTCTCCGACGCGGCGGGGAAGCCAACCTCGATCTCCTTGAATCCCACACGCACGAGGAGATCAAAGAACGCGAGCTTTTCGTCCAGACTCATTGGAATGATGAGTGCCTGGTTGCCGTCGCGCAGATCGACCGAGCACCAGATCGGCGCCTTGTCGGGCGCATCCTTGCGCAGCCAGTCCAGACGGATCTCGGGCGGCATATAATACCCCTTCGTGTACTTTGTGTGATTCATGATCGTTCCCCCCGCATTGTCAAAATACCCTTATAAAACAAGAACGTCCTTCGCCGCTTATGTTGGGCGAAGGACGAGCCTGCGTTATCCTAGCGTTGTGCTATCTTACCATATTCACGTGCAGTTTGCAAATCCGACCAAGGTCGCATTAAACTTCTCAATCAGCTTCTCGGGCTTGTAGGACTCCTTTGCCTTGCGCAGCCCCTCAATGCCCATATCCTCCTCACGGTTGATGTAGGTCATATCACTCCACGCGTGCTCCACAAACCCCTGATTGATCGCAGGATACGCGCCGCGCAGCTCAGGATCTGCCTTCTCCACGTGAATGACCGCCGTGTCCGTATTCAGCTGCTCGCCGAAGGTAAAAGCGATGACGCGCCCATCGAGGAGGATCGCGCCGCCCTTCAGCCCGAAGTCCTCAAAGTTGTTCAGCACTTCGAGGATCGCCGTGCGCTCGTAACCGATGAACGGATCGACCGTCCCGTCCTCCTGACGGTGCTGCTTGTACCAGCTGTTCAGTTCGAGCTTGCACAGGGTGACGATCTCATCCGTGATCGGCACAAACTCTGCATCGGGATGCTCCTTGCGGAACGCATTCAGATGGTTCTTCTTTGAGTGCAGCTTGCGCCCTGAGAGATTGATGAGTTTTTCCGCGAGATACACATAGTCAAAGTTGTCGCGGTCAGCAACTACCTCGAAGTCGGCGCAGGTACAATCACGCAGGAAATCTGCATACCCCCGCTCCATATCATAGATATGGAAGGGCTGTTCAATCTCCTCGAAGTACGCGAGCAGCTTCTTCGTCGCCGCGGGATAACGTGCAGGATCGCAAAACGGCTGCAGCGCCGAAATGCGTGCCTTCCACTCACTCACCACATAGAGAACATCGTCCTCCTCCGCAATATGAACGTGGAATGGTTCGCGCCACATATAGAGATTCGTAAAGTTAAAATGCGAATTCTCATAGTAATTCGCACAAAAATATTGATCAAGCAGGGGCTTGTCTTCCTTCGTTAAGGCATGAAATTCGATGAGTCTCACCTTCCAATCGGCTTCCCTAATAAAAGTTCTCCTAATGGTCTCATTATAGCAAAGCCGTCAAGCCCTCACCTGTAACATTTCCTATTAAATTTTACTAAGAATCAGCTCCCCTACACCTGTGAGTGAATAGGCCCCCAGTCCTGCCGGCAGGAATATGCTCTCACCCTTCCATGCTTCGATCTCTCCACGTTCCGAACGCAATGTCAGATGGCCGGAGAGTACAGTCAGGCAGTGGAAGGAGTCATCGCCCGCAGCGAGGGTGCATTCCCCCGCAGCGCGGAGATGGTACACCGTAAAGTAATCGCATGCGGCAAGGAGACGAACCCGTGCTCCCAAAAAGATATCGACCACCGTTCCAAACACTGTATATGGTTCGACCGGAGCGAGATGCGTCACCTCGAGCGCCTTTTCGATATGGAGATCGCGCGGTCTGCCGTCTGCGCCAATGCGCCCATAGTCATAGATACGGTAGGTCGTATTCGAATTCTGCTGAATCTCGCAGATAAGAATGCCCTTGCCGATTGCATGCAGTGTGCCAGCAGGAATGAAGAATACATCCCCCTTCTGCACGGGCACACGCTGCACAACATCAAGGAGGGTATTGTCCTCAATCCGCCGCTGAAATTCCTCCCGCGATATCTCCCGTTGGAAGCCATAAAGCAGTTCCGCCCCCGGCGCAGCGTCCACAATGTACCACATCTCGGTCTTTCCGTACTCCCCTTCGACCCGCAGGGCATAATTATCAGAGGGGTGCACCTGCACAGAGAGATTGTCATGTGCGTCAATAAGTTTAATAAGGAGTGGAAAATAGGGAAACTTCGCCGCATTCGTGCCGAGCGCATCCACACCTGCCGCCGCGAGCCAATCTGCGAGGGTCTGCCCTGCCGCTGCGCCGTTTGCGATGACACTTTTGCCGTCCTTATGGCAGGCGAGTTCCCAGCTCTCGGCAACCTGGGTCAGCTGCGTCTCTTTGCCGTATTCATCCCTTAGCCGCGTGCCGCCCCAGAGATAATCCTTCAGCGGTGCAATCAGTTTCATCGGATATTTCATCATTCACTTCCTTATTCACATTCGTAGAACCATCTTACTGAATCCAGTCAAAATCTGCAAGCAAAATATCCACTCATGAAATCATAATTGTTCCCCGCCGCCGTCTATGGTATCATAGGGACGCCTATAGCAGCGCCGCTATATTCATCTGACAGCCCTGACCCATCTGAAACGGAGTGATATCATGTCCCAAAAGACGATTGACACAACGGAGCGTCCGCCGCTCCTGACCACCATCCCGCTGTCCCTGCAGCACCTTTTCGCCATGTTTGGCTCGACCGTACTCGTGCCGATCCTCTTTCACGTCAATCCAGCGACCGTCCTGCTCTTCAACGGCATCGGCACACTGTTCTACCTCATCCTCTGCAAGGGGAAGATTCCCGCGTACCTCGGCTCGAGTTTCGCCTTTCTCTCCCCTGTCTTCCTCGTACTCTCCCAATACAGCTATGAGGCGGCACTCGGCGGCTTCATCGTCGTCGGTATCGTTTTCTGTATCGTCAGCTTCATCGTGCACACGATCGGGACGAGCTGGATCGACGTGATCTTTCCGCCTGCCTCGATGGGTGCGATTGTCGCTGTCATCGGTCTGGAGCTGATGCCAACGGCGGCAAACATGGCGGGGTTGACGGGCGAAAACACGGATGCAACCGCCATCTTCGTCTCGATTGCAACGCTTGCCATCACCATCTTTGCCTCGATGGCATTCCGCGGTTTCCTCTCCATCATCCCGATTCTCATCGGCGTTGTCGCAGGCTATGTCATTGCATTCACCGTCGGCATTGTCGATCTCTCGCACGTTGAGAGTGCGCCATGGTTTGCGATTCCGACCATCTATACGCCGGAGTTCGACCTGCGTGCGATTCTCATCATTCTCCCTGCCTCCATCGTCGTCATCGTGGAGCACATCGGACATCTCATTGTCACAGGCAACATCGTCGGGCGCAACCTCGCTAAGGATCCGGGGCTAGACCGCTCCCTCCTCGGCAACGGCGTTTCGACAATCTTCTCCGGCTTCTTTGGCTCAACGCCGAATACAACCTACGGTGAGAACATCGGCGTGCTGGCCATCACAAAGGTCTACTCCACATGGGTCATCGGCGGTGCCGCCATCTTTGCAATCCTGCTCTCCTGCCTCGGCAAGCTCGCCGCGCTCATCCAAAGTATCCCCGTTCCCGTCATGGGCGGTGTCTCCATGCTGCTCTTCGGCGTGATTGCCGCCTCGGGCATTCGCATCCTCGTCGAGGCAAAGGTGGACTACAACAACCCGATGAACCTCCTCCTCACCTCCATCGTTATGGGGCTCGGTGTATCCACTGCAAGCCTTACGATTGGAACGGTCACGCTGCGCGGCATGGCACTTGCAACCGTAATCGCAGTCATCCTCTCCATCTCCTTCCGCATCATCCTTGCCCTGCGCCGTTCAGAGCAAACGCGAAGCGAATGACGGAGCACATTGTCACGCTTCCGGAGGGGGCAGAATGCCCCGCTAAGGCGTATCTTATGCATACGTGCGGGATTTCCTCAGGGCTGTGGAAGCGCATCAAACACAGCGGCACATTTGCCGTGAACGGCCTCCCTGTAATTGCCGCGCGCACCATGCTGCATACGGGTGACATTGTCTCCTATGAGCTGCCAATTGTCAGCTCCGTCACCCCCGAGCAGCTTCCGCTTGTGATTGTTTACGAGGACGCAGATCTCCTTATCATTGACAAGCCTGCGGGGCAGCTCGTTCATCCGACGACAAGAGAAGCGCACGGAACCGTCGCCAATGCCGTGCGCGGGCTTTACGAGGCACGGGGCATGACGCTCGACTTTCATCCGTGCCACCGCCTCGACCGCAATACGACAGGACTGCTGCTCATCGCAAAGCATCCCGAGGTGCAATATCAAATGGCAAAACAGGATACGCTTACACGCGAATATCTTGCACTGATTGATGGAGCACTTACGCCGCCAATCGGCACGATTGACGCACCGATAGCACGCGCCCTGCCGAGTATCATTCTGCGCCGTGTCGCTCCCGACGGGAAGCCCGCGCGCACACATTATCGGACGGAGTGGACGAATGTACATCATTCCCTTCTGCGTCTGCATCTTGAGACGGGGCGCACGCACCAAATCCGCGTCCACCTCGCCCATCTGGGACATCCCCTGCTTGGAGATGACCTCTACGGCGGCAGGACGGATCTCATCCCACGCCACGCACTCCATTCAGCTCAGCTCACCCTCACGCATCCGCGCACAGGTGAACGGCTCTCCGTGGAGTCCCTGCTGCCAGAAGATATGGCACGCATTCTCTCATTGTAACCATAGAAAAGCCCCACAGACGGATTTTCTCCATCTGCGGGGCTTTTTGTCATTCAGTGATTCCTTACTTGCTCGCTCCGAACCACTTCTGATAGATCTTGTCGTATTCGCCGTTCTCATGCAGCTTCTTGAGGGCCTCGTTGACCTTCTTCTGGAGGTCGGCATTGTCCTTCGCCATCGCAATGCCGTAGTCCTCGGCAGAGAGCTTGTCCTCGAGGGACTTCACACCGACCGCCTGCGTCTGCTTGATGTAATAGTCGTTGACGGGGCGGTCATTGACGACAGCATCCACGCCGCGCGCCTTGAGCTCCATGAAGCAGTCTGCGGGCGTGTTCAGCTCAGTGACCGTAACGCCCTCCATCTCCTTGACCATGTTCGCACTCGTCGTACCGATCTGAACGGCGACCTTATGCCCCTTCAGATCCTTGAACGA
This sequence comes from Selenomonas sp. oral taxon 920, assembly GCF_001717585.1. Lineage (NCBI taxonomy): Bacteria > Bacillati > Bacillota > Negativicutes > Selenomonadales > Selenomonadaceae > Selenomonas > Selenomonas sp. oral taxon 920. The sequence goes on along the minus strand of NZ_CP017042.1, from coordinate 874,197 downwards.
CTTAATCGCTTCCTCATCGCTGCGGACGATCATCGTAAGACCCGACTGGTAGTACGGATCGGAGAAGTTCACCTTCTGCTTGCGCTCATCATTGATCGTCATGCCGCTGATGATGACATCAATGTTCTTCGCCTGAAGCGCAGGGATCAGACCATCAAAGCCGATGTTCTGGATCTCTGCCTCACTGCCCATCTCCTTGGCAATCGCACGGATGAGATCCATGTCAAAGCCCTGATACTCCTTCTGTCCTTCATCCTGGAACTCGAACGGCGCAAAGTCCACCGCAGCACCCACGCGCAGCACCTTTGCCTCCTGCTTCGCCTGATCACCGCCGCCGCCGCAGCCGACAAGCGCGAGACTCACGAGAGCACCGGTCAGAACAAGTGCCAATTTCTTCAGTTTCATGGGGAAGCCTCCTCAAATGGTATAAAATCAAAGGAGGGATGCCGCAACAGGGCAGCAATCCCTCCATGAAAGGGACTAAGAGTCCCCTAAAAATCCTTAGAAACGTGCTGCGCGCTTCGCATTGAAGCAGTCGCGGCAGTAGACCGGACGATCCGTCTTCGGCTCGAACGGAACTTCCGTATCCTTGCCGCACTCGGCACAGACCACATGGAACATCTGACGCTCGCCGCTGTTCTGCTCGTCACGACCGCGGCGACGCTTGTCGCGGCAGTCACGGCAGCGTGCCGGCTCGTTCTCAAAGCCCTTCTCCGCATAGAACTCCTGCTCACCGGCCGTGAACACGAAGCTGCCGCCGCATTCTTTGCATACGAGTGTCTTGTCTTCAAATGCCATTCTTCCACAATCTCCCTTGAAAAAATATAGTTAGTCTCTCCATTCGCCGAACTGGGAAAGCGTTCACTGAGATCATGGTACGGCAAAGCTTGATTGCATAAACAAGGCTTCACTCGTTCATTGAACGACTATCAGGTCTTGAGGAACGGATTTCAACGCTCTGTATTATACAGATGTTTTTCATAAAGTGCAAGCATTTTTTCGATAACTTCCGCGCACGTTCAAATGTTCCCTGTTGCCTCGCTGTTAAATCGGTAACCCGCGCCCCAGACGGTCTGAAGCCAGCATGGATTCGCAGGATCGGTCTCGATCTTTTCGCGGAGGCGGTTCATATGAACGGACACCGTGGAGGTACTGCCGACGGCATCCAGACTCCAGACGCGGTCATATAGTGTCTCCTTGCTGAATACGATCTGGGGGTGCTGCGCGAGGAAGAGAAGAAGTTCAAACTCGCGTGCAGCAAGACGTACCTCACGCCCCGAGACGAATATGCGATGCGTCTGCGGCTGTATTTCAAGTGCACCGAAGTGCAGGGCGGGAATAGATTCCTGCACATCTCCTTTCAGGCGCTCATAACGCGCGATATGTGCCTTGACACGTGCAACCAGTTCACTCGGGCTGAACGGCTTCACGATGTAGTCATCTGCGCCAAGTCCGAGCGCGCGAATTTTATCCACGTCTTCGAGACGCGCCGAGACCATGAGGATCGGAATGTCGCGTTCCTTACGAACGGCACGGCAAATTGCAAAGCCATCCGCACTGGGCAGCATGACATCCAGCAGAATCAGACAGTAGTCTCCCGTGCGTGCAAGACGCATTCCCTCGTCGCCGTCGGACGAGACATCGACGGCAAAGCCGTCCGCCTCGAGATAGTCGCGCTCGAGTTCTGCAATATCACCATCATCCTCGACAAGCAGCACCTTCTTCATTCCATACCTCCCTCACGCGGAACAATAGGCAGCAAAAGCACGATGCGCAAGCCTCCGTCAGGCGACTCCTCCGCCCGCACGCTTCCTCGAAACACGGTCATGATCTGGCGTACAATCGCCAGCCCCAGCCCGCTGCCGGCCGCAACATTCGTGCGTGCGGCATCCGTACGGTAGAAACTGTCAAAGAGTTTTATCCGCTCCTCCGCACGGACACCGGCGCCGTCATCATCGCATCGGATGGCAAGGAAAGATCCCTCTGCGGCAAGTGACATATGAACTTGCACGCAATCACCGCGTCGGTATTTGCTGCTGTTTTCCCATAGATTTTTGAGTACACGGACAAACTCCTCACGGTCAATGCGAATGGATGCATCTATCTCTGTTTCCTCCATCGCAAGATGCAGCCCCTGTTCCACGAAATCAGGCGTATACGTACGGATGGTCTCCACGAGGAAGTCCCGTGCACAGATTGTTTCCCATGTAAGCGGCATCTGTCCCGATTCCAGACGCAGGAATTCGCGCAGGCGTGCAGTCAGTCTCTCCATCGTTGCTGCCGAACGCTGAATGCGTTCAGCATAGATACGCTGTTTCTCCGCCGTATGTGCTACGCCGTCAAGAAGACCGCTTGCATACCCCTTGATCGCCGTCAGCGGCGTTGCAATGTCGTGAAGAATCCCAATGAAGAGCTCCCTGCGCCGCACTGCCTCCTGCTCCTCACGCATGCGGGCGCGTGCAAGGTCGCTCCGCATAGCGTCAAACGCACGGCAGGTTGCCCCCACCTCATCATTGCCCATCGGCGGCAGGGCATGCTCGAGTTCACCTCGTTGGATCGCTACCGCAGCAGCACGCATTTCTTCGAGAGGTGCGAGTATCTGCTCCGAAAGGAGACGCGCAAGATATCGCCCGAGAAGCAGTATCCCTGCCGAGGCAATAAGAATGAGGAAGATAAATATGGCATTCAGGATTATTTCGCGCATGGACGGCGGAATCAACGGATCTGCACCATCCCCCATCAGAGGAACGATGCCGGTTCCCATAATGACTGTGCCGTTCTTCACGCCTTCGTAACGAAAGAATAGGCCATCCCCGTCCCATACAAGTGCCGCACCATGCATGCCGCATTTACGCTGAACCATGCGGCGAAGCTCATCTTCATCCGCCTCCGCAGTCAAGTACCCCTCATCCCTCTGCATGACGAGAATCTGCACACCCGCCCCCTCGAGGAGATGGATGTCACTCGCCACATGATTCAGTTTGAATTTCTTTTTCTCAGATGCCGCGCGCAGCGAACTCAAAGCAAACTGCACAAAAAGTGCCTTGCCTGTCTCAGGCCATAGGAGCGCAAGTGCCTGCTGCTAATGTACCCGTATGACGGAGTCCGCCAAAGAGCGCCGCACCAACGGCAACGAGCACACAGATTGGTATGACAACCATCAGAGCGTTTGTCACCAACAATTTGGTTCTGAGCGACAGATCACGCAGATGCATGGCAAAAACTCACTTTCATTTCCGGAATACATATGCCATTATAACGGATACACGGCGAAAAATCTGCGTAGAAGGAAAATTTTCAAAAAAAATTATTTTTGTGTTTACACTTTGTTTAAAATTATTCCGTATGATTTACCCAGCAGCAGAAATACACACAATATGCCGCAAGGCAGAGAAGGAAATCATCATGGAAGTGCAGAATCTCAAAGATCAGGTCAAGCAGGCATTCACCCCGGCACGTCTGAAAAAGGCGGCTGTGCTCGCCGGCGTTGTCACAACAGGCGGAGCATACTGGAATCATCAGCAGGTGGAGGCACGTTCCCTCATGGAGAAGCAGGCCCGCACAGAGATGATTGCTGCACAGGCAGCGCAGCGGAACATCATCTTGCTGGACGAGGACAGCGTTCGAACGATTGCAGCAGAAGCAATTGGAAAGCCGCTGTCAGAACTGAATTTCCGTCCGATCTATCTTGACGTACGGGATCACGATGACCACCATTGGGAAGATCACGGAACACGTTTGAACCATGAACCGACGGCATTGCCGCAACAGACACCAGCATCTCCGACAGGGTACACAGCTGCCTCCGAGGCACCGATACAGCCCGATTCTCGCCCCTTCTACAAGGTGAAATGCTACGCAGGCAACATGGAGTACAAGCTTCGGATCGACGCTGTAACAGGCACTGTTCTGTCAAGCAAAGCGGAAGTGGATGACGATATTTTTTAATATAAGGCGTCACTGATAAATTCAGCCGTGCCATCTTAACACATCTCATATGCTTGCGCTTTGGCGAAAAATCTACGTCAATCGGACGGACTTCATTTTGTCAGCGATGCCCTCATAGAACAAAAGCAGCGTTCCGTTCAGAACAGTCTCTCCTGCATGTTCAGCCAGCTCTCCTGCACGGCGTTATGCACACGGTCACCGGGCTCCGCGTGTCCGATGAGGAAGGACGAAGCAGGATCGTGCCGGCATCTGTTCTTTGCGACACGTGTAAAATGCGTATTTGCGTAGCAGTAGCGGCAGAGATGCGGGCAGCTGTCGTACGCGCCGATGTCCGCCCCGAGATAACAGTCGCATTCCTTGCGCTGTCGCTGATATTTTGGGAACCGTATCTGCCTCCCGAGAGCACGTTCGTAGATGCGCGGCGTCATGCAGCCGCCCGTATCCGCACCGAATGCGGCGAGTTCATCCCCGCCGCCGCACGGATAGACAGTCATGCCATGCGTTCTCGCTGTCTCTACAATACACGCGCCAAGTTCCAGACGCTCCGAACGCGTGACATCACGCGATGTGGGAAAGTTGCGCCGCGTCTTGGCGTAGCGCATGAGGAAGCTGATGACAACCATCTGCGTCGCCCCCGCAAGCATCTCCGCCATCTGAGCGAATTGCTGCCGATGCCAGTCAATCGTATGTCGTTCGTCGATGATGATGGGATCGTAACGCCAACCAATGCGGTGTATACCGACGATTGCAGACAGCTGCCGAAAGGAGCGGGCAACCTCCTGCCACGGCAACACATGCGGTTCAATGTCCCTTCCGTAGGGCGTAATGGTAACGTACCAGAACTGCCCGAACGGTGCGAGAAGATCTATATGGGGGAGCATGGGCGCAGGATTCTTCGTGCAGAATGCAATGAGATCGACGACGCGCGGGTCGAGGAGATAGCGCGTGACCTGCTGACTGTCGTAGGGATTGCGTACACAGACCTCGCCTGCACACAAACGGTTCACGAACCACGGCGCATAGAACGCAGGGATATCCGTACGCATTCCCGTATGCAGAATCATCGCCATCCCCCCTTTTCTCTTAAAGAAGCACTAATACATTCAGCACCGTCATCTTGACGGATTTCATTTTATCAGCGATTCCTTAGAACAGCACATACGACCGCAATAAATCCCCGACCGCCAAAGCAGTCGGGGATTCCGATATCATACCGCTCAGAGATAGCGAATGTAGATATAGATGTTCGAGATAATGATGGTAAACGTCATGATCGGGAGCGCGATCTTCATGAAGCCGATGAAGGAGATCGGACGTCCGCGCTGCGCCGACATGGATGCAACGACAACGTTCGCGCTCGCGCCGATAAGTGTACCATTGCCGCCAAGACACGCGCCGAGGGCAAGCGACCACCACATCGGATCGAGGTTCGTGAGCCCCATCTGTCCCATGTCCTGAATAAGCGGGATCAGAGTTGCCACAAACGGAATGTTATCAATAAATGCCGATGCGAATGCGCTCATCCAGAGGATGAGGATCGCCGTCGCTTCAACATCGCCGCCCGTCGCCTTGATTGCCTCGGCGGCGAGCATGCGAATCACTCCCGTCTCTACGAGTGCACCGACGAGGATGAAGAGGCCGCCGAAGAAGAAAATCGCCGGCCACTCGATCTTGGAGAGCACCTTGACGATTGTCTCCTCATCACGCGTCGCCGTCAGGAGGAGCAGAAGGCCCGCACCCGAGAGCGCAACAGTCGCAGATTCGAGTCCGAGACTGCCGTGCAGAACAAAGAGTGTGATGGTGAGGAAGATAACCGCAAGGCATTTCTTCAGAAGGCTGTGATCCGTGATCTGCGCCCCTGCAGGCAGACGCATAATCTTGTCCTGGAGCTCCGGCTGGGTATGCAGCCCCTTGTGGTAGAGAGCGATAAGAATGAATTGTACCAAGATAAAGATAATTATTGAGATGATCGTCAGATTTTCCACAAATGCCATGAAGTCAAGTCCGACCGCACTGCCGATCATGATGTTCGGCGGATCACCGATGAGGGTTGCCGTGCCGCCGATGTTCGAGGCGAGAATCTGTGAGATGAGATAGGGCATGACATCGACCTTGAGCTGCGAGGTAATGCTGAAGGTAATGGGCACGGTCAGCAGAACCGTTGTGACGTTGTCGAGGAGGGCCGAGCAGACCATCGTGATGGTCGAGAGCACGACGAGGAGCGCGATCGGCTGCGCCTTTACCTTCTGTGCTGCCCAAATAGCGAGAAAGTTGAAAAGTCCCGTTTCGCTCGTAATATTCACAATGATCATCATACCCATGAGGAGCCCCAACGTATTGAAGTCAATATGGTGGACTGCAGTCTCCTGTTCAATGATGCCGCAGAGTATCATGAGCATTGCGCCGAACAGTCCGACGATGGTGCGGTGCACCTTTTCGGAGATGATGAGCGCGTACGCAATAACGAAGATGACGATTGCCACTATCGTTGCATTTTCCATCATTTCACATCCTTCTTCTCATCTGTGAGAAATCCATCACGTCGCCGTGATAATTACCTGACGATCCTTGCGCTGAATCTTGAGCCGATACTGTTGAACACCATCCTGTGCCAGCGCCAGCTTCAGCTCCAAGAGCGCCCGACCGAGTTCTTCTGCCTGTGCGGAGGAGAGCCCCGCGCGGACAAGATCGGCGGGAGGTTCCTGCGCCGCCTGCTGACGTGCGCGTTCCTCAGCCTGCCGTTCCTTCCGCAGCAGGATTTCTGAGAGTGTTTCCTCCTCCTCGACCCCCTGCATCATATCGCTGTCCGATCGGTTCTTCGGTATCTTTGCCACAGCAAACCTCCTTATACCGTCTTTATAGAGCGGCACACAGCATGAACGGGAAAGGACTATTTCATCTTGCTCCATGAGTCCTTCAGCCCGACAATGCGGTTGAACACTATATGATCCGGTGTGGTATCCGGGTCAACAACAAAGTAACCGACGCGCAGGAATTGGTAGTGCGCTCCTGCTGCCGTGAGGCGGACGCTCGGCTCAATCTTGGCATCTGTCAAAATTTCGAGCGAGTGTGGATTCAGTGCGTCAATGAAATGCTCCGGCTCCTCCTCACCTTCGGGGATGTCGCGAAGCAGACTCTCATAGAGCCGTACCTCCGCCGTGAGTGCGTATTCTGCCGCAACCCACTGGATCGTGCCCTTGACCTTGCGGCCTGCCGCAGTACCGCCGCTCCGCGTCTCGGGATCGTAGGTACAGCGCAGCTCCATGATCTCCCCCGCATCATCCTTTACAACTTCTTCACACTTGATGATGTAAGCGTGTTTGAGGCGCACCTCACCGCCCGGTTTGAGACGGAAGAACTTCTTCGGCGCATCCTCCATAAAGTCCTCACGGTCGATGTAGAGCTCACGGGCAAACGGCACATAACGCTGTCCGCCGTGGGTCGGGCTGTTTTCGGCGAGCAAGTACTCCGTCCCGCCCTCGGCGGGATAGTTGGTGATGACCAGCTTCAGCGGGCGCAGCACCGCCATGACGCGCGGCGCATTGCAGTTCAGCTCGTCGCGGACGCTGTGCTCCAGCATAGCGTTATCGACCGTGCTGTTGCTCTTTGCGACGCCGATCTCCTCACAAAACGCGCGTACGGCCGCAGGCGGATAGCCGCGGCGGCGCATGCCCGAGATGGTCGGCATACGCGGATCGTCCCAGCCGCGCACATGGCCCTCCTCGACAAGCTGGCGCAGCTTGCGCTTGCTCGTGATCGCCCCCGAGAGGTTGAGCCGTGCAAACTCAATCTGACGCGGACGCTCGCCCGCAGGAAAGCCAAGTGCCTCGAGCAGCCAGTCATAGAACGGACGGTGCTCCTCGAACTCAAGCGTGCAGAGCGAGTGCGTGATGCCCTCGATCGCATCCGAAATCGGATGTGCGAAGTCATACATCGGGTAGATGCACCACGCATCCCCCGTCCGATGATGCGGCACATGGGCAATGCGATAGATTACCGTGTCGCGCATCACAAGATTCGGCGATGCCATGTCGATCTTCGCGCGCAGGACGCGCGCACCGTCGGGGAACTCCCCCGCACGCATACGCGTGAAGAGATCGAGATTTTCCTCCACAGAGCGATTGCGGTACGGACTCTCCACACCTGCCTCGGTCAGTGTTCCGCGATAAGCGCGGATCTCATCCGCCGAGAGGTCGTCCACATAGGCGAGCCCCTTTTTTATCAATGTGACTGCATATTCATACATCTGCTCAAAGTAGTCGGACGCGTAGAAGCGACGATCCCCCCACGAGAAGCCGAGCCAGCGAATATCCTCCTGAATGGAGTCCACATACTCGACATCCTCCTTCGTCGGGTTCGTGTCGTCAAAGCGCAGATTGCAGAGACCATTGTAGTCCTCGGCAACGCCGAAGTTGAGACAGATGGACTTTGCGTGCCCGACGTGCAGGTAGCCGTTCGGCTCGGGCGGGAAGCGCGTGTGGATGCCCGCCGCGTGCCGTCCTGCACGCAGATCCTCGTCGATGATATTTCGGATAAAATTCGATGTCTTTACGTCCGCCATGTCCCTACTCCTCGATCCGTATACGTTCAATCAATCGTTCTGTGCGCAGAGCCGTTCGATATAGGCGCGCAGACGTGCGACACCCTCGGCAATCCCCTCCTGCGCCGGAAGGCTCTCAATAAAGGCGTCCACATAGCCGCGTTCCACAATGCGCCGCAGCGTCCACATGAAGTTGATGTCATAGATCCACATGAGCCGCACAATCTTGCGGTCGCCGTGCGTGCGCAGACGATAGTAGTCCGCCTGCCGTCCCGCCGCGAAGTCCGCCACGAAGTCGGGGCTGACCTCCTGCGCCGCATCCGACGGTACAAAGTTCGGTGCTTTCTCCGCCCCATCGTGTGCGAGGAACGGCAGCAGCACGCGGTAAATGTCGAGCTTGTCCGCGTCGCGAATGAGCTTCGCGAAAAACAGCTTTCGCTCATCGTCCGTCTCTGCGATTGCCTTTTTGTTATGGTATTTTATCGCAAAGCGCACAATGTCCGCATCCGCAGTCACGAGCCGCTCCAAAAAGTCGACTTCCTCCGCGAGCACCTTTAGCCCGAGCTCCGCATGATCCTCCGACGCCGCATCGTTGAACGTCTGATAGACAGCATATTGTCGGAACCGCCCCACATCGTGAAAGAGCCCGATGATCTCGGCGAGTGCCGTGTCGTGTTCGCTGCATCCGAGATGCTTTGCAAGTGCACGTGCATTCGCTGTAACATAACCTGTATGGATCTCTTTGAGACGAATCCCACGCATCACATCGGGATCGTCCGTGCGGAAGGAACGCATATAGTCGTTCATCCATGCGTGCATCTCATGCAGGAGCTCTTTCATCTGCGTTCCTCCTTTCACATACTGACATCTTTTCACTCTGCCTGTGTCGGCAAATCCCGCAGAGCTTCACTCTGCAATCGGTTTATTGCTCTGTCAGCGCAAAAATCTACACCAATCCGACAGGCTTCACTTGATCCGCTCCCCCCTCTGTTATCGGGGTGTAGCCGTCATCAAAATCCGTTGCAATCAGTGTTGCCTGCACCCTGCCCTCCATCTCCTGCTGCACGACCACACCAACAATGACATTGACCTCGGGATGTGCGCTCCTATGAATGTAGTGCACCGCCTCATCAATATCGCGCAGACTCATCCGAGGGTCGCCCGTAAAGTTGACCACAACGCCGCGCGCCCCTACGACATCGCGGTCGAGGAGCGGGCTTTCGATTGCCTTTCGCACTGCCTTCTGCGGACTCTCGTCCACGCCGATGGCGAGCAGCGCATCACTCGACGGGCTCTGACGAAAGATCGTTGTGACATCCGCAAAGTCAACATTGATGACTCCCGTCGTCAGGATTAGCTCTGCCACGCAGCCAACCGTCTGTCGCAGCACTTCATCCGCGAGAGCAAAGGCATCGACGAAGGACATCGTCCGATCCGGCGCAATTTTAAGGAGATTATCGTTGTGAATCGTAATAAATGCGTCCGTATGGTCCTGCATCTGCACAACACCTGCCTGTGCAGTCTGCATTTTGCGCGCCATCTCAAAGTGAAACGGCGTGGTGACGACACCGATGGAGAGAACCCCCATATCGCGAGCGATCTCCGCCACAACAGGCGCTGCCCCCGTCCCGAATCCACCGCCCATCGTGGCTGTGATGATAACGAGATCAGAGCCCTCGAGCATCGCACGGATCGCCTTCTCCTCCTCGCGTGCCGCCTGCTCCCCAATCTCGACGCGCCCGCCCGTGCCGCGTCCGTTCGTCAGCTTCTCTCCGATGGGCAGAACCACGATTCCCTGCTTGTGCAGGGTATTCAGCTGCCGCAGGTCGGAGTTGATGCCGACAAGCGTGATGTCGAGATCGTATTTCTCGCGTACGCAGCGCACGATATTATTGCCGCCGCCGCCCACGCCGACCACCTTGATCGTGATTTTCGGTTTGATAATTTCAGCTGCCGGCATATGTATACTCCCATCGAAGTAACGATTCCATCAGTTTTTCTGTGATTTTCCTGTCCCGCGCACCTGTGCCATAAGCGCACCGCCAAGGAGGAGCGCACAGCCCAGCAGCTGAACGCCGCTCATCGTCTCCCCGAGGATGAGCCGCCCCGCTGCTGCGGCAAAGATCGCCTCCGTCGACATGAGGATCGCCGCCTGTGTTGGCTCTACATACGCCTGTCCGAGAATCTGACAGGTATAGGCAACCCCGCAGGAGAACAGACCGGCGTAGAGGATCGGAATTGCCGCGCCCCAGATATCGATCCATGCGAAACTCTCATAGATCACAGCAAGGACAGCACTGCCAATTGTACAGACAATCATCTGCATAAAACAGAGCTCAATCGCATCGACAGCGCGCGCATAACGGTCAATGAGCAGAATCTGCGCCATCCAAAAGAAGGAGCAGATGAGAACGAGCAGATCGCCCGTGTTGATCGTGATCTCCCCATGCGCGGAGAGGAAGTAAACTCCCGCAAACGCAAGGATTGCACCACCCCACTGCACCGCGCGGACACGCTGTCCAAGCAGGACAGCGGCGAACGGAACGAGGACAATATAGACCGTGGTAATGAACGCCGTCTTACCCGCCGTTGTGTAGAGGAGTGCGACCTGTTGGAGCGTCACGCCGATAAACATCGCGAGACCAACGGGAATGCCTGCCCGAAAGCCCGAGCGAAACGTCCCCGCGCGCCTCTGCTCTGCACGCTTGTCGCGATAGAGAAGCCACAGAGCTCCGATGAAGAGAACGCCAAGTGCAAAGCGTGCGGCTGCATAGGTATATGGGCCAAGCCCATCCATCCCGAGAATCTGAGCGACAAAGGTCGTGCCCCAAAAAAACGATGCTGCCAGCAGCATCAAAGTCCCGCGCAGGCGCATCAATCAGAGCACCTTCGACAGGAAGCTGCGCGTGCGCTCCTCCTTTGGATGCTCAAACACCTCGCGCGGCACACCCGACTCGATGATACGCCCCTCATCCACGAAGAGCAGACGGTCGCCCACTTCGCGGGCAAAGCCCATCTCATGCGTGACAACGACCATGGTCATTCCCTCGTTTGCAAGTGCGCGCATGACATCCAACACCTCTCCGACCATCTCCGGATCAAGCGCCGAGGTTGGCTCATCAAAGAGCATGACCTTCGGGCGCATGGCGAGCGCACGCGCAATCGCAACGCGCTGCTGCTGCCCTCCTGAGAGATTGTCCGGATAGGCATCCGCCTTTTCCGCCAGCCCCACGCGTGCGAGCAGCTCTCGTGCCGTCTTCTCCGCCTCGTCACGGGCGACGTGCTTGACCTTTGTCGGTGCCAGCATGATGTTCTGGAGCACCGTCATATGGGGAAAGAGGTTGAAGCGCTGGAATACCATGCCGACCTCTTCACGTACCTTGTTGATATTTGCCTCACTCGAGAGCGTAATCCCGTCGACGATGACTTCACCCGCCGTTGGTTCTTCGAGGTGGTTCATGCAGCGCAGAAGAGTGCTCTTGCCCGACCCTGAGGGGCCGATGATAACGACAACTTCCTTTTCATCAATGGAGAGATCGATGCCCTTCAGCACCTCATCCGCGCCGAATGACTTGCGAAGTCCCTTAATCTCAATCATGGACGCGATACCTCCGTTCCAGATATGCGACAAAGCGCGAAATTGTCAGCGTCATCACGAGATAGATGACGGCGACACTCATCCAGATTTCAAATGAGCCATAGGTCTTGGCAATGATGAGCTGCCCGCGCCGCGTCAGCTCCTCGAAGCCAATGACCGACACGAGAGATGAGTCCTTCAGCATGGCGATAAACTCATTGCCAAGCGGCGGAATGACGCGCTTAAACGCCTGCGGCACGATAATGTAGCGCATGGTCTGCAGCCACGTCATGCCGAGAGAGCGCCCTGCCTCCATCTGTCCGTCGTCGACCGACTGAATGCCCGCGCGGAAGATCTCCGCCACATACGCGCCCGAGTTGATGCCGCACGCTGAGATTGCCGCAATGAATGGGTCAATCCGCTGTCCAGTGATGACGGGCAGGGCAAAGTAAAAAAGGAAGATCTGCACGAGCAGCGGCGTCCCGCGGAAGAACTCCACATAGACCTCCGCGAGCATACGCAGGAGGCGCAGATTCGAGATGCGCGCCACCCCCACGATCAGACCGATCACAAAGCCGATCGCCGTCGACAGCACCGTGATCTGTATCGTAACCCCTGCGCCGATGAGCAGCAGTGGGAATGAGTTGAACACAAGATTCATATCAAAAGTCATAAGCCCATCCATTCTCCCCTATAGTCCTGCATAAATAGCCGTTCTTCATATTATATTTCAATCACAGAGCGCTGTCAATAAATTCAGGCTCTTAAGGAATCACGGATAAAATGAAATCCGTCGGATTGGCGTAGATTTTTCTGAAGGAGGAGGAAAACTGGACGCATAGCAAGGGTTAGGTGGAGGATTTGCTGGTATTGTGCGGACGAAAAAGATGTGTCAAGACGATGGTGCTGAATTTATCAGCGTATACTAAAATAAAAAGCAGAACAGCCTCTCGTGGCAGATTTTAAAATCTGCCACGAGAGGCTGTTCACTTACATATCGATCATGCGAAAGAAATATATGTCTTTAGAATGCATATCGATAACTCAGCATATAACTGATAGGGGCCACATAATAGTTAGCATCTGTATGCGTGGTCACATCGTCGCGGTTGAGGACATTTTCAATTGTAAAGCTGATCTCACTCGATGAATCCGGCGCATAGACTGTATTCCAAGTAGTGAGCAGATACGGCTTTGTCCGGTATGCAGGTGCACTCGACGGAGACTTAACACGCGATGCCAGATAGGATCCGTTGAGTGCGGACATCCACTTCCCCTTTTTGTAGACGACACCTCCTGTGAGCTGAACTTTTCCAAATACGCGGTTCCATCCAAATGTATTATTAGAACTTCTTGTCTCAGGATTTTGCCACGTCAGTCCCCATTGGTAGGAGAACCCACGCTCCCTCCGAATCTCATTCGAGATCTCAACACCCGTATTGCGAAAATCCTCATTGGTATACTGGTACGCACTCCCTGCCCACTTCGCTGTAATCTTATCCTTGACGCGCATATGAAAGAGTGCTGCTTTCCATACATGTCCGTCATGCTCTCGTTTCCAGCCCAACTCATAGTTGATCCCGGTCTGAGGCTTAAGGTTCGGTGCGGGAATCTGACTCGCATTTTCTGCATACATCTGCGCAAATGTGGGCATAACGAACGACTGACTGACGTTCAGATAGACACTGCTGTCGTGGTTAAGTTTGTGGAGCCACTGTGCAGATGCACTCAGATTATGGTAGTTCTGATCCTTCGCTGCCCCCGTTGTCCATGTCTCACGCAGCCCAAAGATCCCGGTATTACGTTTATCGAAACGTTGCTCCCACTGTCCAAATACGCCCCAGTTGCTGCGCGCGTAATGCTTTCCCTGACTTGTCGAATATGCTGGCAGCTCATGATAGTCCTCACGCTCAAAATTCAAACCAACGATCGCATCAGACCGGTTCATTCTCCATGACCGCTGCAAATCGATGCCATACGTCATATTCTTCTCATACTTTTGATATTGTCCTTGCGGTGAGCGTCTGCCAACTGCCGAAATATAGACAGGGCCGAATGTCTCTGCTGTCCCTGTGTTGAAATAGAACCTGCTCTGCCAATCGCGGTCGCTGTAGTTGAGCTGCGTCGTATAGCGCTTTACCGCATATTTGCGCACGTAATACGGCTCCCCGACACGCAGCCCCTGCAGACTGCTCCGCACACTCGAAATAGTGCGATGATACGTATCCTCTGTCTCATAGTAGTTCAACAGGAAATTGAACCGCGGATTAATCTGATAGCTGAGCCCTGCGCTCTGCTTTTCAATGTTGTGAATATCCGTGCGTGTTTCACCTTTGAAATTCCTCGCATTTACATTTGTATACGAAGCGCCGTCCCTGCGGCCCCACTTGCTGTAGTTGTAGTAGATGCCGAGACGACCATCTCCTGCGCTTACGCCATATTCCCTCTGCCCGTAATTTCCAAAGCCAGCATACACCTCGTTTTCAGGGATCTTCTTGGTGATGATATTGACGACGCCGCTCACTGCCTCACTGCCATAGAGAACAGAACCACTTCCCTTGACGATTTCAATACGCTCAATATAGGACGAGGGAATTGCATCCAGATTGTATTTTCCTCGCCAAGAAATCGGATTTCCGTTCATTAGTACGAGCATTCCACCTCGAAAGCCGCGCACATTAAGCTCATTCGTCGAGCCGATGGACGAACCATTCGGTCCAAAGGACTTATAGGCAAAACCGTTGACCTTCTGCAAGACAGCGGCCGCACTTGCAGCTCCGCTATCTTTAATCTCCTGCGCTGTGATAACCGTCGTCGATGCAGGCACATCAACAGCCTTTTTCTGCGAACGCGTCGCCGTTACGATGGCCTCCTCTAAAAAATGCGTCGACATCTCCTCTTTCGCACCATCTTCGTCATGCATTGCCTCAGCTGCAAATACATCCGTCGAAGCTGCAGAAAGCATGACAAGAATTGCCGTCAACAGTGATTTTCTATTCCAAAAGATCATATGTATATCCGCCTTTCTGCGAAGCTATGATTATGAACATACCAAAACTTTTGTACAAACATCAACATTCTCATGCAGGGTGTCCCTTGCCTACCTCTCAAATTCATCCAAAGGGACCTCCTACTCCACAGCAGTCAAAAACTCCTGCCGCGACTGTTGAAATTCATCGCCATAAAGAATCCATGCAGTCTCCTGTATGCCGAACACAATATCCTGAGAGATATTGTAAGTATACCTCGCCCATGGATGCCCAATCCTTCGTTCCTGTATAGCAGTCATCTGTGCAAGAGAGGGATCCTCCAAATACTGCTTGCCAAAATTTTCTTCCCGCGAACTTTCGTTCTCATGGCTGGGGAAGAAGAGATAGTCAGGGTTCGCAGCAACGAGCTGTTCTTTTGTCATCTCCTGCCCCATATGGTTCCCCGCCGCAGCCTTTGCATTAACGGAATCTGTATAACGGCAGAGTTCATCAAAGGTAGAACCTGCACCGCCATAGTTTGGCATAATAGAAATAAGTGCAATGCTCTTATACTTCTTCTCCTCAGGCACTAAGGCAATTTTTTTATGGATCTGAGCGAGTTTTTCTTCCATTTTCTCGATGAGTATCTCCCCACGCTCTGGTTCACCAACTGCCGCTGCAAAGAGACGAATATTTTCATGAATATCGCCTATTGTCGCCGCCGATTTAAATACAACAACAGGTATATTCAATTCTCGTATGGCATCGACATTCTCCTTCGGCAGCCATTCCGGAACAGCTACGAGATCCGGCTGTAAGGCTGCAATCTCCTCCACAGAGGGATTGCGAGAAATAATATTCGAAATTCTCTCACGTACCCATGGAATATTTGAATCCTCCGTATTGGCAAGAGACACATTAATTGCAGCCATACGTTCTGGCTCCACAAGACCAAGCATCATCTCATCGCTACTCGCACCAATCGTCAGAATCCGCTGCGGCTTATGCAAAATAGGAACATCGGTCCCTTCTGCATCGGTGACACTATAAGAGGTCTTATCCTGTCTTTCTGGAGTGGCACAGCCTGCCACAGCAAATAGAAGCATAAATATGCAAAACAGGCCTACCGCACGCAGACAGTCAAGATCCAGACGCAACCATCTGCTCATAGTTCAACAACTCCTTTTACATATCGTATAACACTCGCGCAAAAATATATCATGTTATTTTATAAACGCCCCTCTCTGCTGTGCAGAAAGGGGCGTTTTAGTTATAAGAACACAAAAATCCGGCTTCGCTGAAGTGGTAAACTAAAACTGGACACAGAGGGGGTAGAAAATGGACACTGTTTGCAGTATCCTGTACACAGGATGACAGGCAGCGGACAGCCTATCTCCCGATGCAGACAGGAGGTTGCCACGTGAAGTACACCAAGGAGCAACGTTTGGACATAGGCCGTCGGATCTACGACGGCGAGCTTACGAGATATGAAGCAGCAGAAGAATATGGGATCAGCGAGCAGACCGCACGGGATTACATGCGCCACTACCGGGATGCCAACCAGCTCCCGCCGAAAAGGGGTGTGCGCAGCTGCTTGGGTCTTGCCAAGACCAAATCCATACCAGTTCCCACCGGCCTGGAAGATCTCCAGTCCATGACGAAAGAAGAACTCATCGACGCCCTCGTTATGGCAAGGATCACAGAGGCACGCTTAAAAAAAGGTTATCTGGTGGAAGGAGTTGGTGCGGAAAAGACGTTCATTCCTATCGGCAGGAAGAATACCAAGTAGTCATGGAGCTTTCCGGACAGTTCCCCATCCGGCTGCTCTGTACAAAGACCGGAATCCCACGCAGCAGCTTCTACAACTGGAAGAAGAGCGTGGAACATCCACCCGAACAGAAGAAACGGCTTGTGCAGAGCATCGGATTGTTTCAGGAATACCATGGGCGCTTTCCCTCCCATGGCTACCGCTGGCTGAATGCCAAGATCCGATTGGACAAAGGAATCGTATTTTCCGATCCCTATGCCCATAAATGCTGTAAGATCGCAGGGATCAAGAGCCTTTGCAAACATTACAGCTACAAGAAGGAGGGCGATCCGTCCAGAACCTATCCGAACTTGTTGCTTGCAGGAATCAACATCACCGGCCCCATGGAATGTGTGGTGAGTGATATGACCGCTTTTTATGTGGAGCGCACATACTACGAGCTCACACTATATATGGATTTGTGGAATGACGAGCTCATTGCCCACGCGCTCTCATCCAAGCGCGGCGATCGCATGACCTACCTCGACGGCTTGCAGGACGTGCTTGCGTTCAAGAAGCAGTATCCGAATCAGAAGCTCATCCTGCACAGCGATCAAGGCTCTGTTTACGCATCCAAGAGCTACAACGAACTCCTGCCCATGTACAACATTGTCAGGTCAATGTCCAGAGCCGGCACACCGACAGACAATGCCGCGATGGAGGCGATTAATGGTTGGATCAAGGCCGAACTCTTTACAGATTTCCATATTACTTCGCCGGAGAATGTCCCCGCTCAGGTATCCGACTACATTCGCTTCTTCAACGCGGAGCGCCCTGCATATGCCCTTGGATACCTTACGCCGAAGCAGTATCGGGAGCAGTTCGCGCCAAAGCACGAAGGTGCGGCTCCTTGATACGTGTCCTTTGAATGGAGGTCATGGATATTCTGTGTATCACATCTTCGATGAATATGTACAGTATCTCAATTCTAATGACTAATTTTTAGGTTTTTGTGTCCAGTTTTTGTTGACTAGTGCATCGCCGGAAGACAGATGTCAACAACAACTGAATCCCCTTCCCCATCACTCGCAGGTCAAACGGTGATTGTCAATCAGGCAGTTCTCCTGGCTCCAGTTCATCGCATACCTGCGCCTTCCCAAGAAAGTACTCTCCCAGTGACATATTGCAGGTTGCTCACTGTTACAGTGGCGGGACCGCTCCGGCATATACCGGATTCTCTATTAAATCCTTCGATACCTAATCCAATCTCTATGAAATTTTTATCTAAAATAGAATATCACTAGATGACAGTCTTGTCAATATTGTTACTAGTATTTAAGGAAGGTTCATTGGTGATTCATTGTAAAATGAAATCAGACATCAAAAGACAGAATACACAGAATCAAGCCGTAAAATACCTCTGCCCAAACATCCCAGGAGGTTCTGTATGTCCCAAGCACATTCTACCACAAAAGGTACACCGTCGGAATCACAAAGAGAACTACGGCAGGTCGCTCGGTGAGAGTATTGCCTGCCATGCCCCGATCGTTCCGAGTACAGGACCTTTGGAAACTGGGAACTTGACACCACCGTCTGGAAAAAGGGGACGGATATGACAAACTTATGCGGTGGAAGAATTACAGCATGTGGAGGATTGGATCAATACGCTCCCACGCAAGATTCTGGACTATAAGACTCCGCAAGAATGCTTCGATGCTGCCTTGAAAGCTCTCTTCTCTCATAAATTTTGATTCTGTTACACTCTACTGTCCGATTTGATGTTGCGACTTAGAGTTATATTATGTTAATTCACATTCCCAAATCTCACGGCACATCTCTCTGTTTTTATCCCATTCGTTGTATGATTCGCTCTTCGTCCGATGAAATCCAAACTTAGCATAAAGATGACGTGCAGGTTTCAATAGATCAAGCGTACCCAAAAAAAGGTGGCGATAACCTTTCTCGCGGCAAAAAGCGATTGCCTCCGCAAGCAGTTTATTTCCAAGCCCGTGTCCCTGCACATCCATATCTACGCCGAGCCAACGCAGCTGTGCCCTGTCCGCACCCTTTTTGATGACTGCAATATCGCCGATCAGCTTCCCGTCAAGCTCGGCAATCCACATCCGACTCCCCTCCAAATCATCGTAGAGCTCCGCCATTCCGCGCAGCATCTCCTGCTCATAAAATCCGTTGAAGCCATACTGACGCCTGTAGAGTTCGTATTGAAAATAACAAACCTTGCTCGGATCACCTGGCTGATAGGTACGAAGTGTAATCCCACTTGCCATCTTCTCATTCCCATCTTAATTTCAATAAATAAGAAATTTCCCCCATAAGCACACCGAAAGATGCTGCTTATGGGGGACGCTGTCGTTTTCAGGTCAATGCTGATACGGGCAAATCACAGCTTCTTGGACAGTGCCTCGATACTGTCCGACATTGCCTTTGCCTCCTCGACCGAGGCGCTGATCTCCTTCATGTTCGCTGCCTGATTCTCAATCAGTCCGTTGATGGACTTAATGCGCTCGGTGATATGACTTGCCGCCTTCTCCATGGATTCGAGCGCCTCGAAGATCTTACTTGCGGCATCGCGGCTGCTGTCGGCAAGTTTTCTGACCTCCTCCGCCACAACGGAGAAGCCGCGCCCTGCCTCGCCCGCGCGTGCAGCCTCGATGGAGGCATTCAGTGAGAGAAGGTTCGTCTGCTTCGAGATCGTCATGACAAGCTCGGACATTTTGAGCGTGTTCTCCGTCTGGCTGCGCGTATCCTCCGCAGCCTTCGTGATCTCCTCCTGTACGTTTGAGATCTCCATTGTGCGCTCCATCGTCTGACTCACGCTCGTAGTAATCGCATCAATGGCCCCATACAGGCTGCTGAGCATCGTCTCAAGCTCACCGTAGAACTTTTCCTTACGCTGCGTGTTCTGTTCAATTTCCTCCTGCTTTTTCTTCTCCGCGTCAATGTCAACAAATACCCCGATGATCTCCTCGGGATGCCCGTTCTTGTCGCGTACGACATTGCCGGAGGCATGATACCAACGGTAGCTGCCATCGTGAATCTTGAGACGGTAGTCCACATTATACATCGTGCGTCCGCTGAGATCGCGGATACAGGCGTTAAAGGAAGAAAACGTCCCCTCCACATCATCGGGGTGCAGACGCGAGCTCCACGACTCGATCGTGTTCGGGAAGTCCGACTCGCCACGGAAGCCGATCATACGGCGAAACTCATCCGACCAGATCGCGTAGGCAATACTGAAATCCGGATTGATCTTCATATACCACATACCGGACTTGACCGCCTCATTGACCGTGCGCAGACGGAACCTCTGGTATTCCAGCTCCTCGTTCACACAGTCGATCAGCGCGTTCAGCTCAGCGGCATACGGCTCACCGCCGTGCAGCTTCGTGAAGAGCTCGTTCTTCTTATGCTCCGCGACAATCTCCTGAATCGTCCCTGCAAAATCCTGTGCTCCCGTATTCTTGTCAACCATTGCATTCCCTCCAAAAAACTAACGCTCAATTATGTAGGCTTATTGTACCATATTCGCTCATATATGCAAGCGGTAGTTGAGGATTCATTGCATTGATAACAAAAAGAAAGGACAGCCGCATACCTTTCGCACGCAGCTGTCCTTTTATCAGAGACACTTTTATAAAATACCGAGCGCACACTGCTGTATACGAATTTTCTGCTCCCAATCCGTACGCGAACGCTGCAAAAACTCGTGCACGAGATAGTCCGGCTGCACAGCATCAAGGATACGGCGTGCCGCCTCTGTCCGAAACGGCTCATGTCGATCCACACGCACGACATAGTCCATCGCCGTCTGCCAGCCCAGAGGATCGCACGAGCCTGCATGGCGGTGCATCATCTCCCGTACATACGAACCGGAAAGCGATCGGTGCAGATGTAAGCCATAGACGTGCTTCCCAACCTCGCCGAGATTCTGATAGATCTTCGTCACATACGCCGCGCCGTCTGCTTCGCTCCGCAGATCAAGATTCGTATTCATCAGATGCCCCGTATCGAGCATAAAGCCAACAGCGGGATAATTGACCTTCTCCAAGAGCATGGCAGCCAGATGCGGCTGACAAAAAGTCAACCCCGGCCACCAGAGGTTTTCAAAGAGGAGTCTGCATCCCTCAGGGATTTCGCACGCGATTTCATTCACAAGTTCGATCGTCGCACGAATGACATCCTCATTCGTCGCGGCAAATGCACGCCTATACATCTCGGATGTGCGATTGTGCGCGACGTGCAGGACGAGATACTGCGGCTGACATTCTGCCGCCTGCCGCAGGTTCTCCTTCCACGCAGCGATCCAATCGCCGACGTGCAAAGAGCCGTAGTAGGCACGGATATTCTCCTCGCTTCCGAACTCCTCCATGAGTGCCGCGCGGTTGCCGCGCCAGAAATCCAGCCAGCACGGCCAAAACAGGAGGTGCACCCCCTTAATGTATTGCGGAGGATGCATGACACGGTCCCACGGTCCGCAGATCATGAACTCAATGCCGTCAAGTTCGTGCTCCCGCATGATGGCAGGAATGGCATCCGTATCGTTTTCGAGAACGTTCTCCACATCGCAGTCAGCATTGGAGAGATTCGTCAGTGTAAGCATAAATGCCCCTAGAACTTGCAGCTGTAACTGAGGAGATAGTTGATCGGCGCAACGTAATACGCCGATCCACTGTGCATCGTGGTGTCATTACGATTGAGCACGTTGTCGATACGGAGGCTGAGTTCACTGTTCTCATTCGGCGCATAGGTCGTATTCCACGTTGTGAGCAGATACGGCTTCGAGCGATATGCCGGCGCATCGGACGGCGACTGCACACGATCGGCGAGATAGGAGGCCGAGAGCGACGATGTCCATTTATCCTTTTTGTAGGTGACACCGCCCGTAAGCTGAATCCTGCCGAAGGTGCGCTCCCATCCGAGCATCTTCTTATTGCTCTTCGTCTGCGGGTTCTGCCATGTCAGCCCCCAGTTGTAGGAGAATCCGTGCGTGCCCTGGATCTCGTTGGAGAGCTCCAGTCCGATGTTGCGGAAGTCCTCGTTCGTATACTGATATTCCGCACGTCCGCCCCTGCGATCTACTTTTGCTGTGATATTGTCCGCAACGCGCATATGGAAAAGCGCGGCCTTCCATGAATGTCCCCCATGCTTCTGCTTCCACCCGATCTCATAGCTAATGCCCTTCTGCGGGCGCAGGTTCGGCGCAGCCATCTGCCGATCATTGTTGGGGTACATCTGGGAAAACGTCGGCATGACAAAGGATTGACTGATGTTCAAATAAAGGCTGTTCTCGGCGTTGAGCTTGTGCAGCCACTGTCCCGAGGCACTGAGATTGTGATAGTTCTGACTGCGCGCGGCACCCGTCGTCCATGTTTCACGCAGCCCGAAAATACCCGTGTTTTTCTCATTAAAGCGCTGCTCCCATTGACCGAATACCCCCCAGTTATTGCGTGTATAGCGTGCATGATCAGCACTCACCGGCGTGGCGAGTTCCGCATAGACCTCATGTACGAGATCAAATCCAAGGATCGCAGTTGCCTTCGGATTCACCTGCCACGTCCGCTGCAGGTCGATGCCGTACGTCGTATTCTTTTCACGTGTGTGATACCGGCCATTCGGTGTCTTTGCCCCTGTTCTGCTGTGAAAGTAGCTCGGTCCCATAAATTCCAGCGTTCCGGTATTGAAGAAAAGGCTCCCCTTCCAATCCGTATCACGATAGTTGAGCTGCGTAATATACTGCTTCGTTTCATATTTACGCTGATTGTACGGCGCTCCGATGTGGATATGCTGGGCACGCGTGGGGGCATGCGTATTGTCCACGGCGGTAACGGTTCGCTTATATTTCCCCTCCGTCTCATAGTAGCCAATCTGGAAATCAAGGCGCGGATTCACATGATAAGTCACACCCATATTCTGCTTGAGAATATCGTAAACATCTGTACGCGTCTGCCCGTGGAATCTAGCCTGTGCATACTCCGTGTAGCTTACGCCGTCCCTGCGCCCAAACTTATCGTAGTTGTAGTAGAACCCAAAGCGTTCATCCCCGACACTTACACCGTAGCTGCGCTGTCCGTAGTTGCCGAAGCCCGCGTGCACCTCATTGGCATGCTTTTTCTTCGTGATGATGTTGACAACGCCGCTCATCGCCTCGCTTCCGTAGAGCACAGAGGCGCCGCCCTTGACAATCTCGACGCGCTCGATCTGACTCGCCGGAATCTGATCGAGATTGTATTTGCCGCGCCATGCGATCGGATTGCCGTTCATGAGTACAAGTGCACCGCCCTTGAGGCCGCGCACATTGACTTCGTTCGTCATTGCTCCCATCGCCGCACCGTTGGGGCCGAAGGATTTATAGACGAATCCGTCGACCTTCGATAGCACATCTGACGCATTCGCTGCCCCGCTGTCCTTGATTTCCTTCGCCGTGATGACCGTCGTCGCTGCGGGCACATCAATATCCTTTTTCTTCGTTCGTGTCGCCGTCACAACAACCTCGCCAAGAGAGTATGTGGGCATCAGCTCATCTGCTTCTCCTCCCGTATGCGCAGTCTCCGCCGCATAAACCTGCCCCGTAAGTGCCGAAAATGCGACTGCCACGGCAAGAAACTTCTTATTCCACATCTTCATTAACATTCTCCTCTAAAAAACAACATCAATTCAACTGAAAGCGAAATGTCTTTTTCCACACACCCCTCCGTCCATTATCCCCCGGATTGAACTGAAACCGCCAGCCTGCAGCAACTGCCGCCTTGTCCATCGCACGATAGCCTGATGAGGACTCAACGCTGACATCCTCCACGGAACCATCGGATGCTACTAGAATTTTGATTGTAACCACCCCCTCTATATCATCATCGATCAGTTCCTGTGGATAGTCGGGGGCAGCCTCTGAACGAAGGCTCGCCTCCACACGTTCCTTTGGCGGAGCAGTCAGCGTTCCGCTTCCGGTTCCTCCGCTGCTGTCTCCCGTTCCTGTTCCGCTTCCGGTGCCGACAGATGGATTGCCGCCGCCCCCATTCGCTGCTTGTCCGCTGCCTGTTTCTGCATCTGCAGGAGCTGTGCGCGCAGTATTCTGCGCCTTACGCTGCGGCTGCTGCGGCCTTTCCTCAGGCTGCGGCAATGTCTTATCCTCCACGACGATGTCATCTATTGTAACCGCCGGAGCAGGCGCGGGTGCAGCATCTCCCGCCTCACTGCCCGTTTCTCCGCCCGAATCGTAAAGCACAACATCAATCGGTGCCCTCTGCCCGGACTGCTCCGCGATCGAGAAGAGGCCCAACGCCGATGCGGCCAGAAAGAGGATGAAATGTACCAGTAGGGAAAGGCCGAAAGCCTTACGCTCTCCGTTGTTCTTAATCATTTCACTCTCCATATCATCCTCCCGTCTTCATGTGCCTGCGCAGGAGATACAGGAAATACGGCGTACCGATAAATGCGGTCATGATGCCGACACGAATCTCCATGCCATGGAGCAGGATGCGCCCTACAGAATCGCAGAGTACAAGAAACACTGCCCCCGCGAGAAGACTCGCCGGAAGGAGCCGCCGATGATCGGGCCCGACAATGAGACGCATCATATGCGGCACGACCAGCCCGACGAATCCGATATTTCCGCTGATGCAGACGCCGGCTGCCGTTGTGAGCGAGGCAAGCACGAGAAAGAACAGCCGAAACGCCGTCACGGGCATCCCCGCCGCGCGTGCCTCCACCTCGCCGAATGCGAGCAGGTTCAGATGCCGTGCGAGAAGCACCATAACAGACGCGCCGAACCCGATCGGCCCGATGCCGAGCAAAACGTGATCCCAGCGGCGATAATCCAGTCCGCCGATTGTCCAGAACAGATACTGCTGCATCTTTTGCTCATTCATCACGGTAAGGATCGCTGCGGTGCACGCCGCGAGGAACATCCCCACGACAACACCCGAGAGGAGAAGCGTCATGACGGGAATGCGGCCGTGCCGCATCGACAGGGACACAGTGAGGCTCACCGCAAGCATCGACCCTGCAAACGCAAAGGCAGGAAGAGAGAGTACACTTCCCGCCGCTACCCCCATGCCAATGGCGAGCACGGCGCCGACCGAGGCGCCGCTCGATACGCCAATGATGCCGGGGTCCGCGAGCGGGTTGCTGAATATCCCCTGAAGGACAGCGCCGGAGATGCCAAGCCCCGCACCGACCATCAGCCCGACAAGCGTACGCGGGAGGCGGATGTGCCAGAGCACGGCCTCCTGCTCCGGCGTAACGACGACATCGGTGAGGATCGGCAGTCCTGCCGCATGGGCAAAGGAAGCTATGACGGCCTCCATAGAGATGTCATACTGCCCCGAACTCATCGAGAGAACAACGGCAAAGAGAAGTGCTCCGCCGAGCGCACACAGAAAAAATCGTGTGCTCCATACGTGCTTCATGTCTCCGTCCCCCTCTCACCCGATGCACCGAGAATCACCTCGAGCAGATGATGTTTCCGCGCGCCGCTCTCCTGCGGCTCTGTATAAACCTCCGCGTGATGCGTGAGCGGATTCTCAACCACGCGCACAGGTGCGCCGTATGCCTGCGACAAGAGTTCATCGGTCAACACCTCCTGCGGACGGCCGTCAGCAAGGAGTGTGCCGCGCCCGATGAGCAGGAGCCGCGAGCAGAAACGTGCAGCGAGGCTCAATTCGTGGGCAACGAGCAGGACTGTCTTGCCCGCCGTACAGAGTTCGCGGCAAAAGCGGAAAATCTCCTCCTGATAGATGATGTCCAGTCCTGTCGCCGGTTCATCGAGGAAAAGCACCGGCGTCTGCTGGGCAAGCACCTTTGCGAGCAGAACGCGCTGGCGCTGTCCGCCCGACATGGCGTGCAGAGGACTGTCCGCAAGATCGGATACGCCCGTATATGCCATGCATGCCTCGGCAATCGCAAGATCATGCGCCTTTTCCTGACTCCACCATGAGAGATAAGGATAACGCCCCGCGAGTACAATATCGCACGCCGTATAGTCGAACGTCATTTCCACATGCTGCTGAAGGTATGCTGCGCGCCGTGCAAAATCCTTTGCAGCGAGCGCGTTGATGTCGTCCCCCATCAGCATCGCCGTGCCGGAGAGCATGGGCAGGATGCCGCGCAGTGTCTTGAGCAGTGTACTCTTGCCCGCGCCGTTCGGACCGATCAGCCCGACGATCTCGCCCTCTCCCACGGAGAATGACACATTCTCCAAAATGACCTTGCCGTTATATCCCGCGTAAACCTCATCCGCGCGAATCATCTCGCTCAACGGGCTTCCTCCTTTCTCATTATTCCACAGCAGAGAGGTGCTCATCCTCGCCCTGCTTGAACGCATCTCCATAGACGCGGTATGCAATCTCCTGCACGCCAAATACGAAGTCCTGCGAACAGTTGTATATATACCCCTCAAACGGCTCCGCAAATGCCTGATTTCGAATCGCCTTCATCGTCTGGAGCGACGGATCGCCCAAATATTCCCGACGGAATTTGCCCACATCATAGTTCCCCCGATCATTGTACGTCGGCAGAAAAAGGATGTCCGGGTCGATCTGAACGAGCTGTTCCTTCGTCATCACTTGAAAGTCGCGAATGCCGAGCTCGGCACGCCCGTTGACAACGCCCGCATACCGGCACGCCTCGTCAAAGCTGCTGCCAAGTCCGCCATAGCCGCCCATGAGAGAGATGAGGACAACTCTCTTGCGCTCGTCCTGCGGAATCTTTGCGACCTTTTCCTGAATCTCGGCAAGTTTGCCGTCCATCATTGAGAGAAGCTTCTCCCCGCGCTCCGGGACCCCTGCCGCCGCAGCGAGCAGTGTAATTGTCTCACGAATCTCTGCGAGATTCCGCGCACCCTTGCACACGACAACTTTGAGCCCCGCCTCGCGCAGAGAGGGGACCATCGTGAGATCGCCCCAGTCCGGAACGACAACGAGATCAGGGTGCAGTGCCATAATCTCCTCCACCGTCGGATTGCCGATGCGCTGCGGGATCTCCTTGACAAGACCCGTGACGTTGGAACTCACGGGATCATCGAGCAAGCTGTTGACTGCAGCAATGCGCGCAGGCTCAACAAGCCCGAGCATGACCTCGTCCGTGCTCATCGAGAGCGTAATGATGCGCTCCGGTGCCGCGGGAAAGTCTACTGCGGTTCCTTCGATGTCCGTGACCGTGTAGGCAGCAAGTTTTTGCTGTGCATTGTCTGAAACGCCGCATGCCGTAAGCAGTACATTCAACACACAGAGGAGGAAAAATAAAGTTCCTTTTTTCAACATCGACATTTCTCCTTTTCCATTGAATATCACTGCATTATACCATAAAATGATTACCTGAGAATCATTCTAAGAAATTAAAACCTTACGCTGCAGGATGTTGTCGTTCCACAGCCGTTCCTCGATGTGGCGCGCTCCGCGCAGTCCCATAAATGGAGCATCCGAAAGGTGCAGGGCATCCTGCACGGGATAGGCTGCGGGAAAATACGCAGCCGTGCGCGGGTTGATGTGTGCGGACTCGTTGCTGCTGCCGATCAGCAGCCCCCCATCCAACCCGTTGAGGAGCTCCCGGATGCGCACGGCATCCGTCTCACCGAGGATCTCATCCGCAATCGGAGTTGCTGTCGGCACGCCCTCAGCGTCCGCCGCAACGGCGAGATGACAGACATCTGCCCACTCCGTACGCAGCGCCTGCGCGATCCCCCAAGCCGTGGAGCGGGGCGCACGGATGAGTGCCGTCTCATAGCGGAGTTCTCCCCAGAGGCTTTTGCACTCGTTGATGCGCAGGAAGTCCTCGCGCGTAACGCGCGTGATCTCCTCTTCCGCAGCATCGGCACGGGGAGCGGGCAGCACACGTCCGATCTCTGCGAGCCACTTCCGCGTTCCCGCGCGGCCGTAGGGAGGCAGAGGTGCAATGCAGGGCATGCCGCAGGTCTCCGCAAGCAGGCGGGCGGCACCGCCCCCGAGTTCGTCATGCACTACAATATTCAGCGCTGCCTGCGTCAGACCGCTCAGATCCGCCGCAGACATATCGCAGCCCAGAGCAGCATTGACACGGTATCCCGCCAGCGCAAGAAGCCGCATAAGCTCGTCCGCATCGTTCTCCCCGTTGTAGTAGGCACTCGTCACGCCGATGAGATTGACCGCATTCGCCTGTCCCGCGTGCTGTTCAGGCAGAAATGCTGAAAGCACGGCGCATGCAGCCTTATCCCAGCCATCGGCAAAACTCCCTGCGAGACCGCTGCTGTCCAGCACGGCGATCGGACAGGAGAGTCCTGCCCCGCGCGCAATCGCCTCAATGTCGTCGCCGATGAGCCCCGCTGCACAGCTGCTGATGATCGCGAGCAGCGGGGGCGGCTCCGCTGCATAGGGTGCGAGGGCCTCCCGCAGATACTCCTCTGCGCCGAATACAATGGCGTCATTATCCAGCTGCGTGCAGATCATACGGTGTGAGATCGTGCTTTGGCTGTGCTCGATATGCCGCATCGCAAAGAAATAGCACCAGAGAGGCCCGTTGACGACAATGACAGCATCCCGCAGCCCTGCAAAAAAGGCCGATGCGCCTGCAAGCGCACAGGTATCCGTGCACATACAGACATCGTCGAAGGATTTCTCCCGCTCACCCATAAATCAGCCCTCCTCTGCTCTCATGCCGGTGCAGTATCTGCCGCATATCGTCCAGCAGACGACGCTCCATCGACCATCCGACCGACGGCAGCAGTGCGAGGAAAAGCTGGCGCAGCTTCGCATCAACGAGTTCATGTGTCGTTAAAACAAAGTCTGCCGCATGCAGCATCTCATCCGCTGCCGCATCCCCCTCGTAATAGATGGGGACATCGGTCAGACACCGCAGTGCCTCCTCCATCACTTCACGCCGTGCGGGCATAAAACAGTCCAGCAGCACGATTCCGGACAGCACAACGCCGGCCTTGTTCAGCAGGCGCAGGATGATTTCCGGCTGAAACCATGTAAGGTCGCG
The DNA here is from genome assembly GCF_001717585.1 of Selenomonas sp. oral taxon 920. Taxonomy (NCBI): domain Bacteria; kingdom Bacillati; phylum Bacillota; class Negativicutes; order Selenomonadales; family Selenomonadaceae; genus Selenomonas; species Selenomonas sp. oral taxon 920. The sequence continues at coordinate 845,443 of NZ_CP017042.1, read as the reverse complement.
GCCAATCGCAAGCCCGCATCTTCGCCCCGCGAGATCAGCACGCGCCTTCTCGACAACTGCGGAAAAAGCCGCCTCCTCCGATGCGATGGCACGCTCTGCCGCCTCCTCTCGGTGACAGAGTGCGCCGACACGGCGCAGCCAGGTCTTTGTCTCCTCCGCGCCGACGGCATAAACATCGGCGAGATACGGCGTGCCGAAGCGCTCATGCATATGCTCCGCGAGTGCTGCCAGCTGTGCCTGCTTCTCATCGTCCATCCGACGTCCGAGGAGAATGATGAGCTCCGCCTCCGGCACCGCCTGCATCTCATCGAGTGCCAGATACGACGGGAACTGCGCCGTCACCTTGAGATCGAGCAGGGCAAGCAGTCGCCGCAGCTCCTTCACGTATTCTCCGTGCATTCCTCCGCAGTCACCGAGGAGGGCAACGGTTCCCGCCTTTCGCTCTGCGGGCTGCATGAAGCGGTCTACGAGCGCACGTGCAGCATCGAGGTAGCCCGCATAGTACTCTCCATCGAGGAATCCGTGCGCAGACACCGCCATGACAGGAATCCCGAGCTCCGCCTCCATCTCCTCCGCGATCGCCTTCGTATCATCACCGATCACGCCGCTGACGCAGGAGTTTGCGATGAATACGGCCTGCGGGTGATACTTCTCTGCGCCAAAACGAATGCACTCCCGCAGTCGGTCCTCGCCGCCGAAAATCGCCTCGTTCTCCCCAAGGCCACTTGTCAGGAGCGGCACAGAAGAGAGACGTACGGAGGTCCCCGCTGCCGTCAGCCGGTGAAAGCTGCTCACATCCATGCCGTGCGCAATATGCGCACACGGACGCGGGCTGTGAAAGACAACGAGTGCACCCCGCACGAAGGACAGCGCGCGCCAGACACCCGGCATGCTGCAGCTGCAGTTCGTCCGACGGACGCCGACGCGCTTGACCTCAATCCCCATAGCGCTCCACCAGATCCTCGAGCTCCTCGAACTCCATCGGTGTCGGAACGGTCAGCATCTCATTCGTATCGATCGCCTGCGCGAGTGCCGTATAGTGCTGCGCCTGCTCCGAGTCGGGCGCATAGGCGATGAGCGTCTGCCGATGAATCTCCGCCTCGTGCACAGCGCGCGACCGCGGGATGTAGGTGATGAGCTGCGTACCGATACGTGCAGCAAACGCCTCGAGCAGCTCTCGCTCACGCAGAACATCTCTGCCGTTGCCGATGATGCCGCCGAGCTTCACCGCACCGCGCTCGGCGAAACGGCGCACGCCCTTTGCTATATTGTTCGCCGCATAGAGCGACATGAGCTCGCCCGAGGAAACAATGTATATCTCCGAGGCATAGCCCTCACGGATGGGCACGGCAAAGCCGCCGCAGACCACATCGCCGAGGACATCGTAGAGAACGACATCGAGGTCATCAAACGCATGCAGTGCCTTGAGGCGCTCGAGCGCAACGATAATCCCGCGCCCTGCACAGCCAACGCCGGGATCCGGCCCGCCGGCCTCAATGCAGCGAATGCCGCTGAACCCTTCATGCACGAGGTCTGCGAGCGTCAGCGCAGCTCCCTTTTTCTCCCGCTCCAGATCGAGGATCGTGGAGGGCGCAATACGGCCGAGCAGAAGGCGCGTCGAGTCATTCTTCGGATCACAGCCGATCTGGCAGACGCGCCGTCCCATGCGAGAGAACGCGGCAGATACATTTGCGGCTGTCGTGGACTTTCCGATGCCGCCCTTGCCGTAGAAGGCAATTTTTTTCATAGGATCACCTTATTCCACGGCCGTAAGAAACTCATGCCGCGACTGTTTGAACTCGTCGCCGTAGAGAATCCACGCCGTCTCCTGAATACCATACACAATGTCCTGCGAGAGATTGTAAACATAGCGCGCCCACGGATGACCGATCTGTCGCTCCCGCACGGCAGTCATCTGTGCAAGCGAGGGGTCCTCCAGATACTGACGTCCGTAGTTCTCCTCGTTGGTCGCACCATCTTCATAGCTTGGGAAAAAGAGGTAGTCTGGATTCGCTGCGACGAGTTGCTCCTTCGTCATCTCCTGCCCCATGCGATTGCCTGCCGCCGCCTTGGCGTTGATCGAATCCGTACAGCGGCAGAGCTCGTCAAAGGTACAGCCTGCGCCGCCGTAGTTCACCATGATGGAGATGAGTGCAATGCTCTTATGCTTCTTCTCCTCCGGAACCTCTGCCACCTTCGCACGGATCTCCGCGAGCTTTTCCTCCATCATGCCGACGAGTTTCTCCCCGCGCTCCACTTCGCCGACAGCCGCTGCATAGAGTCGGATATTATCGTGAATATCCTCTATTGTCGCAGCGGACTTGCAGACGAGAACCGGCACGTTCAGCTCGCGGATGGCATCGATGTTCTCGCGCGGCATCCACGGCGTCACGATGACAAGATCCGGATGCAGCGCCGCAATCTGCTCGACCGACGGGCTGCGGGGGATGACCGTCGGAATCCGGTCACACACCCACGGAATATTCGTATGTTCCCGATCGGCGAGAGATTCATTGATCGCCGCCATGCGCTCCGGCTCCACAAGGCCAAGCATCAGCTCATCCGTACCAGCACTGACGGTCAGGATCCGCTGCGGCTTATGCGCGATCGTGATGACCGTGCCCTCCACATCCGTAACCTGATAACCCCCTCCCTGGTTATTGGAAAGGTCAGCGCAGCCCGTGAGAAAGCATACGGTGAGAACCGCTATGAAAAAGGACATGAGTTGATTTTTGCAGCTCATACGGTCCCCTCCGAACGTTCCTCGAGATCACCCTCAATGGAGAGATAGAGGCTGCGCACCTCCGCAAGCGTTTCCTTCGAGGCGCTCCATAGGCCGCGCTGCTCTGCCTCGAGCAGTGTTTCCGCCATGCGGTGAAGCGCCCACGGGTTGACATCCTGCATCCACTCCTGCATGCCCGCGTCCAGCACATATTTGCGCGCGTAGCCCTCGTACATCCAATCCTTCATCACGCCGCTTGTCGCATCCCATTGATAGCTGTGCGCAAGATAGTTCGCGAGATCAGAGGCACCCTTATAGCCGTGCTCCTTCATCCCCTCGATGAACTTCGGATTCATCGCTTCCCCGCGGAAGAGGCGGGCCGCCTCCTCGGCGACGCTGCGCAGGACAATGCGCTGCCGGTCGCTCGAGTCGCCCGTATAGGAGCGCGGAGCCTTGCCCGTCAGTGCCCGCACGGTCGCAATCATGCCGCCGTGGTAGGCGTTGTAGTCGTCCGAGCTGAACATATGCGTCTCACGTGTGTCCTCGTTCTTGACCGTGACATCGAGCCCCGCCATACGGCGCTGAAACACCTCGGGATCATAACCGCGTGCAAACCCATCACCGCCGTATGCGGTTCCCGAGAACCGCGTATAGACCGCCGCCAGATCGTCGAGCGTCTCCCATGCCTTCGACTCGAGGAGACTCGCAATGCCCGCACCATACGCTCCTGGAGGATCGCCAAAAATGCGCACAGAGGCGCGTTCCCATGCACTCTCCTGCGCCTCCCCCTGCTCCTCGAGCCAGGCGGTATCTGCGAGGACGTGCTTGCGCACATAGTTCTCCTCGTCGCTCTCATCGAGGTCGCGCACCATGCGCACCGCCTCATCGACCCAGCGTATCGCATTCGGAACGGCATCGCGGAACAGTCCGCTGATGCGTGCCGTCACATCGATACGAGGCCGCTGGAGCTCGGCGACGGGGATGATCTCGAGACCGCAGACACGCTGCGAGGATCGCAGCCATATGGGACGCACCCCCATGAGATAGAAGAGCTCTGCGATGCACTGCCCGTGGCTGCGCATATTCGAGCCCGCCCAGAAGACAATCCCGACCGCCTCCGGATAGCGCCCCTCGTCGCTGATATACTGCTCTATGAGGGCATCACCGAGCTGTTTTCCGTACTCCCAAGCAGCAGGCGTCGGCATACAGCGCGGGTCGAGGCCGTAGAAATTCCGCCCCGTCGGAAGCACATCCACGCCGTTTGTCGTCGGTGCGCCTGCAGGGCTTGGCTCAATGTATCTGCCTGTGAGCGCGCGCAGCGTCTCCGTAATCTCCCCCTCTGTACGGCGCAGACGCGGCACCATATTCTCCACAATCTCGTGCAGCGCATGGGAAAATGATGCACGCGCCTCCGCAGAGGCAGCGGCAATCCCGGGAAGTGTCATTGCCTGCTCGACCGCCTCCGGTGCATAGTCATATGCGGCAAGGAAGGAGATGAGCGCGCGCATCTCTGCCTCGACCGCGTCCAGCTTCCTGCCATAGGTCATCTCATCTGCTGTCATGCGCTCGCTGTGCGTGAGAAGCTCCTCATAGTCATAGCCTGCCTGCGCGGCGAGCAGGCGAACGAGGGATTTCTCCCCGCCGTGCTCCATGCGCACGAGCGCGCACAGGAAGTCGATCAGTCCCTCTCCCTCGGGGGCGCGCCCGAGAATATGCAGGCCTGTGCGGATCTGCATATTCTTGATGTCTGTCACATAGTTGTGGAGGCGCGCCGTATAATCGTCGAAGTCATCGCCCTCATCAATCTCATCCTCAAAATGACAGGCAGCCGCCTTTTCACGGACGATATCCTGCACAGCCTCGATATTGTCCGGCTGCGTCGCACGGAAGTGAACGTATTCATCAAGGGCCTGCTCGAGCTCTTCGAGTTCCTCGAATCCTCCTGCCAGCTGCATCGGCGGGGAGAGATGGCTGATGAGGCACGCCGCACCGCGGCGTTTCGCCTGAATCCCCTCCCCAACGATCGTGATCCAGTAGGGATAGATGTCCGGCAGATCGCCCAGCGACACATCCGGGTAGCAGATATCGGACAGGCCGGTGCTCTTCCCCGGCAGCCACTCCAGCGATCCGTGTGTTCCGACGTGGATCACGGCATCCGCCTTCCAGATATCGCGCAGCCAGTGATAGCATCCGATGTAGTGATGCGTCGGTGCAGCATCGGGCGAATGCAGGAGCTTTCCCGGATCCTCACCAAACCCGCGCGGCGGCTGCACCGTGATGAACAGATTCCCGTTCAGCGTGCCCGGGATGAGCAGGGTCCCGTCATAGTTGAACACGTCGCCGGGCGCATCGCCCCAGTCCTTTGTCAGCTGTGATCGCACCTGCTCCGGCAGCTCTGTGAAAAATGTGCGGTACTGCTCTGCCGTCAGCTGTCCGTCCGCAGACTTTGCCTGTGCCGCGCTCATAAAGCGGCGGTCATTTGTCGCGTGATCCGTCAGCAGCTTCATAAACGCCTTGCTGCTCTCCGGAATCTCATCCATGAGGTAGCCCGCCGTGCACATTGCCGTGAGCAGACGAAGCACGCTCTCCGGCGAATCCAACCCCGCAGCGCTTCCGATGTTCGCATTCGTCGGCGGATAGTTATGGAAAACAATGGCAATCTTCTTCTCCGCGTTTGGCTTATGCCGCAGCGCTGCCCACTTGCGTGCCTTGCACGCGATCCGCTCCATGCGCTCATTGAGGGCTGCATAGCTGACCTCACCGCTTTCGTCGCGCACCTTCGCTGCAATCGGTACGCCATGGATCACGCCGTCAAACTCCGGCATGGCGACGCTCATCGAGACCTCCATGGGGTCAAGTCCCGCCGGAGAGCGCTCCCACTCCTCCTTTTCTGCAAGCACCGTATACGCCTCAAGAATGGGCACGCCGAGTTCATAGAGGTCCTCAATACGCGTGCCGCCTGCCTTGATGGAAAACTTCATCGTACTGATGATCACGTCGACAAAGGGCTTTCCATCCCTGCAGAAGTACTTGCGGATCGCATCCATCAGCGTCGGCGACTCTACGCGTTCGTCACGATAGGAATTGGAAAACACAGCGACCGCGTTCATCCCCTCCGCCTCGATTGCACGAACGAGCGCAGTATGGTAGGTGAAGTCCCCCGTAATCCATTCCGAACGATAAAATATCATCCCGACCGTCGGACGCCCTTCCTGGTAATGCGAGGCGAGATATCCCGCGATGTCCTCGGGATCCCCCGTCCAGTCCGGATGATAGACGCCGTTCCACGTGAGCGGACGCGGCGGCTCTGCTGTGCAGGCAAGCCCTCCGAACTCTCTGCCGAGCCAGTAAAAAAGATTGCGCATATTCTCCTCGCCGTCATAGCGAAAATATGCCCATGCCGTCTGAATTTGCTCCTCCGAGAACCCATATGTCACCTTATCATGATCGGCATTGTCCACGACGATCAGATGGGGAACTCTCTTTCTCTGCAGGTCACGCGATGCTTTCTTTAGAAAGTCATTATCGAGTCCTGTGCCCATCCAGAGGAAGAGGTGGAGATCCGCATCTGCGCGCATCGCATTCCAATCGTCCATGCCCTTGACAGGGCAGACGCACACCTCGGGTTCCTCCATATAGGAAGCGCAGCGGCGTGCGAGCACAGTAACACGCAGAATGTTGGTATAGAGTACAATCCTCATCGTGTCTGCTCCTTTGTATGTGCCAGATTTATCCCTGCATCCTGCGGGATGCGCGAACGATCTCGAGCACCCCCTCAGCTGAGAGCTGTTCCAACGTATAATAACGAGCCTCCATGCGGCGGGCAATCTCCGGTGCAGCCCCAACCCGCGGCACACCGCGCTCCGTATCAAGAACAAGCGTGAGCGCCTGCGTGCCTGCGATCTCTTCTGCTGCACGCAGGGCACGCTGTACGCCGTCATCTCCGTCCCGCGCCGTATTCGTTCGCCCGTCCGTAATCAGGATGAGTACCGTTTTCTCGCTGCCTCTGCGTTCCAGTTCACGCAGCGTTTGCAGAGCGCAGGCGAGGCCCTCGGCAAGCGGCGTCCGTCCGCCCATCGGCAGGTCTCGCAGCTGCTTTTCCGCCAGCTCCACACTGCGCGTCATCGGCAGGAGCGTCTCCGCACGATCCCGCCGAAAGGCAATCAGCCCCACACGGTCGCGCTTTTGATATGCCTCCTGCAGGAGGGCAAGGATTGCTCCCTTCACCATCCTCATGCGCTCGCGTGCTCCCATCGAACCGCTCGCATCGACGAGAAAAAGGATATTTGCCGCCGAGCGTTTCGCACGCACCCAAACGCGCACATCCTCAGGACGAATCACAACCGTCTGCGTCCCCTGACGCGCGCGCTGATACGGGGCTGCCGCACGCAGCGTAGCAGAGAGTGCGAGATCGAGGCGGCCGCCCGAGCGCGGCAGTTCTGTACGCAGACAGCGGCCGTCCGCCGTATGCGTTTGAACAATGTCGCGCTTTCCGCTCTTTCCGACCTGCGCACGCATCGTCATGGAGAGGAGCGAGAGTCGCGCCATGACGTTTTCAAGCGGCGCTGCAACGCGATCGTCTTCCCCTGCATCTGCGTCCTCAGGACGGGACGGATCGTCCGCCCCATCCTGAGGGGAATCCTGGGGTTCGTTCTCCGACGGGGATTCATGAGAAGCCTCCGCTCCTCCGTCATCCTGCGGAGGAGGTGATTCCTGCGGCTCATCCGGCATCTCATTCCGGCCCTGCTCCGGTGCATTCCCATCATCGGGCGGCTGCTGTTCCTCCTGCGGACGGCTCATCCGATGCACGAGCACAAATTCCGCAGCCTCCTCCACATCCGCCGGCATGACGAACGGTCTTCCTGCGAGCGCTGCAATCGCACGCGCCGCCTCGGTGAGATAAATCTCCGCATGGTTGCCGACACAACATGCGCGCGCAGCACAGGCTGCCGCAAAATGGAGAATGGCAGACGGGACCCCCACGCGCGGCAGCAATGCGCGGGCACGGCTGATCATCGCCCCGAATGCTTCCTCCTGCGCAGCATAGGAGGCACGAAAGGATGCCGGATCACGCTCGTATGCGAGTACACGTGCGGCGATCTCGCTCCGCTGCGCCGCGTCCCCCTCCTCCTCCATCGTCACAAACATACCGAAAGAATCCAACAGAGCGGGGCGAAGCGTCCCCTCTGCAGGATCCATCGTGCCGACAGGCGTATAGGAAACCTCCTCGATGAACGACAGCCCGTCCCGTTCGAGGCGAAAAGAACCATCTCCCGCACATTTCAGGACCGTGGACAGAATATCCTCACGCAGGAGGTTGGCCTCGTCCATATAGAGAAATGTATTGCGTGCACGGTGCAGCAGGCCGTGCCGCAGGCGCCGCTCGCCTTTTTGCAGGGCCGTCTCCATGTCGATTGTGCCGAAGATCATATCCTCCGACGCTCCGAGCGGCAGTTCCGTAATTTTTCCGGCTGGTGTAAACGGTGCTGCCGCACGAACGAGAACGGATTTTGCCGTGCCCCGCGTGCCGGAGATCAGGAGGCCTCCCGCTCGCGGGTTGATGAGCGCAATCGAAAGTGCGCACCGTGCGTGCTCCTGCCCGACAACGGCAGTCAGCGGATAACGCGGAGTATCCAAGTTTTTTCCTCCGAAAAGCTATTTATGCACGTTCTCCCAAGATCGCATCCACCGCACTCCAGTCAACCGCCCCCTCCTCGAAAGGACGGCGGCGCATACGGTGTGCGAGGACGAGGCGGCTGACACGCTGCAGATCCTCTGCCGTCACCGCCATGCGTCCTGCAAGCGCTGCATGAGCAATGCCTGCCTTGATCAGCGTAATATCCGCACGGTGTCCGTCGACGCCGAGCGCCAACGAGATCTGCGCTGCATAGCCGAGGATTTCATCCGGCGCCGCCACGTGGGCGACACGCGCACGCGCCGCAGTGATCTGTTCACGCAGCTCCTGCTGGGCGCCTGCATAGGCCTCAGCAAAGGCATCGGGATCGCGCTCATAGGCAATCCTGCGGCGAATCACCTCAACGCGCGTCTCAGCTTCACATTCGCCTGCAACGGTCACGGAGAGTGCAAAACGATCGAGGAGCTGCGGGCGGATGTCCCCCTCCTCCGGATTCATCGTCCCAACGAGAACGAAGCGCGCCGGATGGGCATAGGAGATGCCCTCACGCTCCACGGTATTAACGCCCATCGCCGCAGAGTCGAGCAGAATGTCGACGATATGATCCTCGAGCAGATTGATCTCATCTACATAGAGGATGTTGCGGTTCGCCGCCGCCAGAATGCCCGGCTCGAACTCCTTGCGCCCGTGCTGAATCGCCGCCTCCATGTCGAGCGTTCCGACCACGCGGTCCTCCGTTGCGCTGACGGGCAGTTCCACGACACGCATCGGAATTTCCTCTGCCGTGAGCTCTTCTCCGAATCCCCGCCTTGCACGGCAGGCATCACAGTACAGATCCGGCAGCGACGGATCACAGTGACAGGCACAGCCGGTTACCGCCCGCAGATTCGGCAGGAGTGCTGCAGCAGCACGGACAGCAGTGGATTTCGCCGTCCCTTTCTCGCCCTTAATCAGCACACCGCCAAGCGACGGCATGACAACGCTGAGAAGGAGCGCCTTCTTCATCTCCTCCTGTCCAACAATAGCAGCAAAGGGGTATGTTACCCTCTTCTTCATTCCTATTTCCTTTCATGAGGAAGGAAGGTGCTATGGCAATCAGCTTGCCACAGCCCCTCCCTTGCTTCCTCTGCACAGTATTATAGGTGGCACTGATAAATTCAGCGATTCCTATATCGTTAGAAACTCTGCTCGACACCAATCATGAAGTTGCGTCCGGGTGCCGTCCACCACTCTCCGGGACTACCAAATTTTACATTCGAGTGCTCGGCATAGAACTGGTTGAAGATATTATTCGCCTTCAGATAGATCTTCGTTGCATCGGCAATCTGGTAGTTCATAGCAAGATCGACGACCCAGTAGTTATCGGTTGGGAATGCACCTCTCACGGGTCCCGACCGACCGATGATCCCGCGTGCAAGGAGAGACGAATCAAAATCGCGGTTGCGGTAGTCCACGCCGATATTCCACTGATCCTCGGGCAGGTAGCCATCTGCGTTAACGCCTCTCTGCTCCGTCTTGCCGACATGTGTCTGCGTGTATCCAATGCGGGCACGCCAATGGGAATCAACACGCTTGGTCAGCTGCAGCGACCAGCCGTGTGCGTCCTCATCGCCGACATTGATATTTTGATATGTCATAGGATGGTAGCCGATCCGATTCTTTGAATGACGCTTGAAATAACTTGCCGTGAGGCTCAGGCCCTTGCCAAAATCCCGGGCTATGCCAATCTCCCTCGTATTGCCGGACTCCGGTTTGAGATTTGTATTCCCATAGATCGGTGCATAGAGCTGATTTGGTGTCGGTGTGATAAAATACTCGCTATAGGAAACATAAGCATGCGTCACCGGATCAATGTCGTAGCCAAGGCTGACGCTCGGGCTGTTGTGGCTCCCAAATGCAGAATTACTGTCATGGCGGATGCCTGCCGTGAGTTTCAGCGTCGGAAGAATACTCCACTGATCCTGCAAATAGAAGGATCGGTTGATAAGCGTACGATCATCAATACTCACAATGCTGCCGTTCTTGATCGTCGTATCATCCTTTGTGAATTCAAAGCCCGCTGTCAACAGATGATCGCCGAGCTTCTTGTCAAATTGGTCGCTGAATTTCCATGTCCAAACACTGAAATCATAAAGGGAGCCTGCAGGGTTAAATATACTATGAGTAAATATGTCATAATCATATTTACTGCGAGAAATACTCATCTGATTCTTGGTTGTATCATCGATCTGCACGTTCCAGATCAAATCGCCATCCAAATAATCATAGTTTCCGCGATTGACATTGAGCCCCTGCTGCTTTTCATAGAGTGCCTGATAGTGATCCGAGTCTTTGTAGGAGCGGAAGTTAAGAGCAAGATAGGACGCTTTGCTCAAGTCCTTGCCGAGATGAAGATTAAACGAATCGGCATCCAGACGGGACGGTACCGTATTGCCGTGTCCGTCCTTGAAATCGCCGCTCTTATCCTTCTGGTATTTCACGCGCCAATCCCAGCCGTTTTCACCGCCGGCGTTCGCGATGCTGTACTGCTGACGTCCGTAGCTGCCGTAGCCGATGCCGAGCGTCGTCTTCATCCCCTGTGCTTTCTTCGTTATGATATTGATGACACCGCCCTTTGCATCCGAGCCGTAGAGGGTCGATGCCGAGCCGTGCAATACCTCGATGCGCTCGATGCCGCCGAGATCCTTCATCGCAGATGCCAAGGAGGCAGAAAAGCCCCCCGCATAGTTCTGCCTCACACCGTCAATCAGAAGAACCACATCCTCTGACCCGTTGATATAAAATTTACTGCTGTTATTATATCCCGCCGGCGCATACTGATTGACGGTAACGCCCGGTACATCGCGCAGTGCCTGTGTGAGATCCGTATAATGACGTCGCTCGATGTCCTTGCCCGTAATCACCGTTACATTCGCGTCCGTCTTCAGTTCCTTATTGGGTGTACGCGTTGCTGTAACGACGGTTTCGTTCAGCATATGTTCACTTGTAGACGAATCCGCATCTGCGGCAAAGGTGTGCCCTCCTCCCGTAGATACAAGTCCAAAAGCAAGTGCTGCTGTCACATTCATGACAATCTTTTTTGAAATGTAGTTTGTCATTTTATTTTTCCTCCTAAAATTCGGATACAACAACATCTATTCATCAACTGCCAAGATGGGGGCATCATCCGACAGAAAAAATCCCCGTAAGCAAATGTGCTCCATTGATCGGTACTTCCTCAAACGCCTGCCGCCATCATCGCAGATCGCTTCAGTGCACATTCGGCATTGGACAGGGCAGAATGTTCCTGCCCCGCCCAACGTGCATAGCACGCGCCGCCGCATCCTGCAAAGTCCGCACACACCCTGCAAAACGCCATGGCATCCTGCATCTCATGTGCTACCTCCACCTGCCGCCGAACGTCGATCCCGTGCTCCACATCGCCGAGCAGAAAGCGCGCATCACCGACATAGGAGGAGCACGCAAAGATGCGCCCCGCAGCGTCAATGTGCACCCCTGCCCCGCTCATCGCATGACAATGTGAGAATCCGTCGCCCGTGCGCTGCGAAAGACACGTCGCCTGCTCCTCCTGCGCAATCGCGATACGATATCCGTGCAGCCGTCCAAGGTGTTCGTTTCGCGCAAAGACCTCTGCGATCGCCTGTGTCATCTCCTCCTCGCGTGCGGGGCGGACAGCAGTGCCGCTCCCCTGTCCGCGCAGGAGGTCAAAGCCCACGCGGCGCACATTGCCGAGATAGTATGCCATCTCTATGATGCCTGAGAGTTCCCCAACATTTTCCGCTGTAACAACACAGGTCAGACCGATCTCAATGCCGCGCTGTGCGAGGCACTGAATCCCGGCGACAACATCCGACGACGTTCCCCTGCCGTCAGGATAACAGCGGAGCATATCGTGAACAGTAGGTCTGCCGTCGAGGCTGACGCCAATGCCGATGTCCGCACCGTGCAGGAAATCTGCTGTCTCCTCGGTCATCAGAGTCCCGTTGGTCTGCAGATCCATGCGTACCCGTATGTGATTGGTGCGAACGTAGTCCGCGATCTGCCGCAGGAGTGGCAGGGCGAGCAGAGGCTCTCCACCCGAGAACTGAAGGATAAAGGGAGCTCCCCCCGTCGCTGCGAGATCGATCGCACGCCGCGCTGTCTCCCATGTCATCATGCTCCGGTCTTGACCGGATGCATAGCAGTAGCGGCACGCAAGATTGCAGTCTCCCGTGAGACTCAGCACCAACATCCGCAGCGGCATCACAGTCTCCTTTACTTCACATCTGCAAAGCGCTCGGGGTAGACCGCACGTGCGAGTTCATAGACGCACTCAATCGCGTTCTGCCCCGCGCTGTAACGATAGGTATCGGGCACGGTGTAGAAATGATTCTCCCGCACCGCCTTGACATGCATGAACAGAGGATCATTGCGGAGCTTTTGGCGAAAGTCCTCCGTCTTTTCCCCCTCCGCACTCCATGTCGGCAGGAGGAATACATCCGGATCGAGCGCAACAATCTGCTCCATCGAGACGGGCGTATCCGCCGTCAGTCCGACGAGCGCGGCGCCGTTGCGCAGAGACGCATGGCGGCACATATCGTCAAAGAGGCCGTCCTTCTGCCCGAATACGCCGCTGAACGCAAAAGCCACAATGATCGGCCGCTCCGCCTCAGGGATGTCCCCGACGCGGCGCTCGACATCGGCGAGACGGGCACGCTTTTCAGCAATTAGTGCAGCGGCGTTCTCCTCCTGCCCAGTCAGCCTGCCGATCTCCTCGATGCGGGTAAAAACTCCCTCGATGCGCTTCGGTGTCCGTGAAGCATAGACCGTCAGCCCGAGGTCGCGCAGACTCTCCACCTCCTCCTTTGATACGCCGTCCGTTGTGAGGACGAGGTCGGGATGCAGTGCGAGCACGCGCTCGGGGCTCTTGTCCTTGAGTTTGACCGAGACCGCCTTTGCCTCCTCGGTCATGGCGGATAGTCCGGGGTCATCCGAATACGAGGTAAGTGCAGCAATCTGCTCGGGCGGCGCAATGGCAAGAAGAATCTCATCCGTCGCAAGACCAAGCGAGACGACGCGCTGCGGCTTCTCGTGCAGGACAACCTCCATGCCCATATCATCCGTCCCTCGATAAAACACAGATTGCTCTGACGCATTCTTCCGCTCCCCCGCACAGCCGGCAATCATGCCGGCGAGAGAGAGAAGCAGAAGAAATGCACAGAGCTGCACATTAGAACGCATGCGTATAGGTCAGGCGGAAATTGCGCCCGAGGTCGAGATTGCCGTAGCGGTTGGAGTAGTTTTCACGGTTCAGCAGGTTGTAAATGCCGAGTGACACTACGTCATCTTTACCCGCCGTATAGATCACATTCATATTGAGCTGGAGCTTGTCCGGAATGTCCTGCTCCGCTTCGCCGTACGATGTACTCGTTGAGCCGATCTGCTGGTCGATTGCCTCGAATACGTTGCGATAGCCTGCCTTCTCGATTTCCTTCGCTGTGATGATCGTCGTCGTTGCAGGCGTATCGAGATCGCGCTTCTCACGTCGCTGTGCCGTTACAACGGTATCACTCAACGCGTGCGTCTCCGTTTGTTCCGTAGACGCCTGCTCCGCAGCGTACGCCGTCCCGACAAAGCTCGCTCCGGCAAATGCCGCAAGTACCGCCAGTGTCCACTTCTTCTCTTTTGTCATAATCCTGTATCACCTTTCTCTTTCGTGCTCTCCATGCACCATGTTCATATTTTGGAATACCTTAAGGCATAAGGGCAAGTAAAAAGCCCCTCCTGCTAAAGCAGAAAAGGGCTTAATTTACACACAATAGAACGGTCTGAATCTCCATCCCCATCACTCGCAGGTCAAACGGTGATTGTCGATTGGGCAGTTCTCCTGGCTCCAGTTCATCGCTCTTCTGCGTCTTCCCAGAAACATATCATCTCCAGTGACTGCTGAATGTTCAGCGTGCAGAATCACTCCCTGTTACAGTGGCGTGACCGCTCCGGCATATACCGGATTCTCTATTAAATCTTACGATACCCAATCCAATCTCTATGAATTTTTCACGTATCGTAAAGATAACATTGATTCAAAGCCATGTCAAGAAAAGAGTGAATAATTCTTTAATTATCCATTCTTTTCCTATGACACTATTTCTCCAACAGATAGAGATAGTCCCCATAGCCCTCGCGTTCCATATCCTCTTTCGGGATAAAGCGGAGGGAGGCACTGTTGATGCAGTAACGCAGTCCCCCTGCTGCAGCAGGACCATCGTTAAAGACGTGCCCAAGATGCGCGCCGCTGTTCGCCGCCGTAACCTCGGTACGCACCATGCCGTGCGAGCGATCCTCATGCTCGGCAATCAGAGCGCTGTCGATCGGGCGCGAGAACGCCGGCCAGCCGCATCCTGAATCATACTTATCTGCGGAGATGAAAAGCGGTTCACCCGTCGTGATATCACAGTAGATGCCTTCGCGGAATTCGTGATCGTACTCGTTGCGGAAGGGCGGCTCCGTCGCCTTCTCCTGCGTGACAGCGTACTGCATCCCCGTCAGGCGCGCCTTGAGTTCGGCATCCGATGGTTTTTCGTAAGTGCGTGTCACGTTTGACACCTCTGCACGTTCTGCCGCCTCGTACTTTTCACGCATTCTTGCAATGAGCGCAGGCGAGATATGGCAGTATCCATTCGGATTCTTCTCAAGGTATTTCTGATGATCCTCCTCCGCGCGATAGAAGTTCACAATCGGCCCCATCTCAACGGCGACCGTCTTGCCGATCCTCTTCTGCAGTGCATCGAGCGAGGCACGGATCACAGCCGCATCGGCACTCTCACTGCCGTCCGCATTCGGCACATAGTAGATTCCGGAGCGATACTGCCGTCCGATGTCATTGCCCTGCCGGTCCATCGCTGTCGGGTCGATAGAATCGTAAAAAGCCGTCAGTATCTCGTCGAGAGAAACAATCTGCGGATCGTAGACAATGTGCACCGTCTCTGCATGACCGCTCCCGCTGCATACCTCACGGTATGAGGGGTGCGATGTGCGGCCGTTCGCATAGCCGCTCTCTGCGGAAATAACTCCGTGGATCAGACTGACATAGAGTTCCGTCCCCCAGAAGCAGCCACCTGCAAGATAGATTTCCTTCTGTCCATGCACAGGGACATTCTGCTGTACGATTTCATGCGGCATCTCTGCCGAGGTCTCGGCAGGTGCGCCGCAGCCGCCGAGACAAGCAAGCAGTCCGAGTACACAGATATTGCGCAGTGATATCATTATTTTCATATAGTTCTCCTTAGAATGCGTTTTAAAAGCTACGCCTCAATCTCACTTGCCGGCGGCAGCTGCCACTCGATTGGTTTCTCGCCTGCCGCCGTGAGAAAATCGTTGACGCGTGAGAACGGGCGGCTGCCGAAGAAGCCGCGATGTGCCGAGAGCGGGCTCGGATGCGGCGACTCGATGATGAGATGGCGCGGATTCGTGATAAGGCTGCGCTTGCGCCGTGCGGGGCTTCCCCAAAGGATAAAGGCGAGCGGACGCTCGCGTGCGCCGAGCAGCCGAATGATATGATCTGTGAACCGCTCCCAGCCGTGTCCCTGATGAGACGCTGCCGCATGAGCACGAACGGTCAGCACTGTGTTGAGGAGCAGCACGCCCTGCTTCGCCCAAGGAATAAGACAGCCGTGCGCAGGCGGTATGATCCCGAGATCATCCTGCATCTCCTTGTAGATATTGAGCAGTGACGGCGGCGGGTCGATGCCGACCTGCACGGAGAACGAGAGCCCATGGGCCTGTCCGTCGCCGTGGTACGGATCCTGTCCGAGGATGACAACCTTCGTATCCGCAAAGCTCGTATAGTGCATCGCGTTGAAGATTGCGAACATATCGGGGTAGATGCGCTTCGTTCGATACTCTTCGATGAGAAAGGCGCGCAGTTCCCGATAATACGGCTGTGCCATCTCATCCGCAAGCAGTTCCTGCCAATCGTTCTTGAAAATTTCCTTTGCCATACTAAACTCTCTCGTAGATTTCAAAGATACAGTCTTCTCCGCGCCGACGCTCTGTCAAAGTAAAGCCATCGAGCGCCGGCAGAAATACATCCGCCGCATAGGTGCCCGTGAGACGCGTTATGTAGGCTCGTCGGACATATGGCAGAAACAGACGATAGCATGCCGCGCCGCCGATGGTGAAGATCGTACGCAGCGCATCCTGCGTCAGCACGCCGAGCAGCGCCCACATCTGCGTAAGATCACGCACGATATGAAATCCTTCGGCATGCGCCAATGTCCGCGAGAGTACAATATTCTCCCGCCCTGCAAGCGGTTGCTGTGCGGACAGGCTCTCCATTGTGCGCCGCCCCATAATGACAATCCCGCCCATCGTCGTCCGACGAAAATGTGCCATATCCTCGGCACAGTATGTGAGCAAACCGCCGTTTCGCCCAATGCCGCCTCCTTCATCACAGGCAGCGATGAGTTCGAGCGGATACGGCGCGGAGAGTTCGGGCGCACGTGCAATGCCGTCCCGATCTGCTTCAGCGAGCCACTGCACAATACGCTTCCCTTGTACGAGTAAATCAGGCGCAATCTCCGCAAGCGGCACGAGCACAAAGGCACGCGCTGTGAGATAAGGATGCGGCAGTGTCAGCGCCTTATCCGAAAGCACCACATCCTCAACATACAGAATATCGAGGTCAATCGTCCGTGCCCCCCAGTGTTCATGGCGCACGCGGCCGAGATCGTGCTCGATCCGCTGCAGCACCCTGAGCAGTTCATGCGGCGTTCCGTCAAACGAAATGCACGCCGCCGCATTGAGAAACGACGGCTGATCGGTCTTTCCCCACGGCGGTGTTTCATAAAAACATGACACCTGCTCCACGCACAGATTGGGACATGCCGCCATCCGCCGCAGTGCCGCACGCATCGTCTCTCCACGATCGCCGAGATTCGCCCCGAGCCCGATGTATGCCGTCAACATTCGGTATTTTTCCTGCGGCGCAGGATCGTCACGCCGACATCCGAGAATATGCCGTTAATCGGTGCAGCGGGCTTATGCACCGTAACACATACCCAAAGCAGCAGATCGAAGCCTCGCAGGAGATCATCCGCAATCTTCTCGGCGAGTGCTTCAATCAGTCGCTTTGGCGCACCTTCGATGATATCCCGTACGCTCTCGCAGACTGCGGCATAGTTCACCGTTGCCGCAAGATCGTCACTCTCCCCTGCTGCGTGCAGATCAAGTCCAAGCTCCACATCCACCTCAAACGGCTGCGGCACTTTCTGCTCATGGGGGAGCACACCGTGGGCAGCCATAAACCGCATCCCGCGCAAAAAGATTCGATCCATACTATGCCCCCAGTATTGCGTCCGTCATGCGGCACATGCGCGCAATCGGCTTCACATCATGCACGCGCACAATGGCGGCGCCACGCTCGATACCGAGAACGCACGCCGCCCCCGTCGCCTCCATGCGCTCTTCCACGGGAAGCCCCAGTGCTGCTCCGATAAAGCTCTTGCGGCTCGCCCCGAGAAGAACAGGATACTCCACGCCGTCATACGAGACGAGTTCATCCATGCGCCGCAGGACATGCATATTCTGCTCCGCCGTCTTGCCGAAACCAATGCCGGGGTCGAGGATAATTTTCTCACGCGAAAGCCCTGCCGCATCGGCAAGCGCAAAGGAGCGTTCAAAGAACACACGCATCTTCCCGAGGATATCCTCTTGATATTCCGTTCCATTTTGGTTATGCATAACGACAACAGGTACATTCGCCTCCGCAGCGACGCGTGCCATTGCGCCCGTCTCCTCTGCGTATTGGAGCCCCCAGATATCATTCAGCATATGCGCGCCTGCAGAGAGCGCTGCGCGTGCCGTCTCCGCCTTGAACGTATCCACGGAAACAGGTACGGGACACTCCGCCAGCACGGTTTCGAGGAACGGCATAAGACGCTCCATCTCCTCCGCCGCGCCCATCGGCACAAAGCCGGGGCGGCTCGACTCCGCACCGAGGTCGATGATATCCGCTCCGTCTTGTACCATCTCCTCCATATGGCGGAGTGCCGTGTCGCGCGTATTCCATTTCCCGCCGTCCGAGAACGAGTCCGGCGTCACGTTCAGAATCCCCATGACAAGCGTCCGTCCGCCAAGCGTCAGCTCCTTCCCGTCACGGAAGCGGTATATTCTCTCCACTGCCCCATTCTCCTAACATCTGCCATGCCTGTAATTCCATCGTTTTATCTGCGCAGAAAATGCCCCGGCACGCGGAGGTGGTCGTCCGCGTGCCGTGTGCACGTGCACCGCGCATTGTCATGCAGAGCTGCCGCGCATCGACAATGACGAGTACCCCTTCCGCTCCGAGCCCATGCTCGATCTCACGCGCGATGTCCGCCGTCAGCCGCTCCTGCAGTTGAGGGCGGCGCGCCACGCGTTCGACGAGCCGCGTGAATACGCCAAAGCCCGCCACGCGTCCTGCGTGTGGGCGATAGACAATATGTGCCGTTCCAAAGAATGGGAGCAGATGGTGTTCACAAATAGAGTGAAATGAAATGGCGCGCACGGCAATGAGCCCATCTGTCTCCTCCGTCAGCACATCCGACCAGAGATCCCGCGTATCCGTGTGCAGCCCCGCAAAGAGTTCCGCATAGAGAGCTGCTGCGCGCGCAGGGGTTTCCTCCATCCCCTGTGCCGCGAGATCAACACCGACCGCTGTGAGAAAATCACGCATGGCACGCTCCGCACGCGGCAAATCGACCGCCGTGCGTTCTTCTCCCATTTCCATCACCTCATTCCATTTTCTTTGTCCACGCGGCAATCTCCGCAATCATGCGCGGCGATGTCCTGCAGCAGCCGCCGATGAGGCGTGCCCCTGCCGCATACCAGCGCTGCGCCGTCGTGCCGAAATCCTCCGCCGTACCATGCCACGATTGATCCGACGTATCGTAGTGCTCGCCGGAGTTCGGATAGACGAGGATGGGCTTCGCCGTCTCATGCCGAATCGCGCAGATCAGTTCCTCGACATACTGAGGCGCCGTACAGTTCAGCCCGATTGCTGCTGCCTCCGGCACGCCGTCTAGAAACCGCGCACATTCAGCAATCTCTGTACCTTCGCTGATGTACGCTCCATCACGGCACGAGAACGAAAACCATGCGGGAATGTCAACTCTCTTTTCCCGCAGAGCACGCACGATTGCACGTGCCTCCACCAAACATGGCAGGGTCTCACAGGCAAGGATATCCGGCTGCACCGCCGCGAGCAGCGCCAGTCGCTCCGCATGAAATGTCGTAAGTGCATCCTCATCGATATCATAGTCGCCGCGATACTCCGAGCCGTCCGCAAGATATGCCCCGTAAGGACCAACCGATGCCGCGACCAGAGGAACAGCGCCATCTGCGCCACGTTCCGCCAAATAAAGATCCCGTGCCTCCTGCGCCAGATGCACGGACTTCGTTATCAGCGCAGCCGCCTCCTCTTCGGAGAAGCCCCGCTTCATGAAACCTGCAACCGTCGCCTGATAGCTTGCGCTCGTCACGACATCCGCACCCGCGCGCAGATAGTCGAGATGTACCGAACGTACAAGGTCGGGACGCTCAAAGATCGCCTTTGCCGACCAGAGCGCATCGTTCACAGAAAATCCGCGCGCCTCGAGCTCCGTCGCAAGTGCACCGTCGAGCACGATCACATTCTGCCGCGCAAGGCGCTCCTCAATCCGATTCATTCCTCTTCACCGACACCGTACCGCAATGGAAAACGCTCCCCCATCGTGAAGGGCAGTCCCACACAAGAGGAGAGCGTCCTATGAACTCATTTCAATAGGCCGTGTGCGCGCAGAGCCGCGTCGAGCTGTGCCGCGTGCGCGGGTTCCATCTCCGAGAGCGGCATGCGCAGCGGTCCCGCATCGTAGCCAAGGCGGCGCATTGCCGTCTTGACAGGGATGGGGTTGACCTCGCAGAAGAGCGCGTCGATGAGATCGGCATATGCAATCTGGAGGCGTGCCGCCTCCGCAACGTTCCCGTCGAAATAGTTCTGACAGATGTCGTGCGTCACCTTTGGAGCAACATTCGAAAGCACGGAGATGACGCCTGCACCGCCGAGCGAGAGGATGGGCACAATCTGATCGTCGTTGCCGGAGTAGACCGCGAGCTCATCACCGACCGCCGCGCGCAGACGCAGGATCGCCGATAGATCGCCGCTCGCTTCCTTCACCGCGACAATGCGTGGGTGCTTGGAAAGCGCGGCATAAGTCTCTGTCTTGATGCTCACGCCCGTGCGTGAGGGCACCGTATAGAGGATCGCGGGGATATTCACGCTGTCTGCGATCTTTGTATAGTGGGCAATGAGTCCGTTCTGCGTACACTTATTGTAGTACGGGGTCACAAGCAGAAGCGCATCCGCACCAACCTGCTCCGCGTACTTCGAAAGCTCGATCGCATAGGAGGTCTCATTCGAGCCCGTGCCTGCCACAACAGGAATGCGCCCCGCCACCTTCTCCACCGCAAACCGAATCGCCTCGCGATGCTCCGCGTCCGTCATCGTCGCAGACTCACCTGTCGTACCCGTGATGATGATCGCATCCGTGCCGCCTGCGATCTGATCCTCGATAATGCGCCCGAGTTCGGGATAGTTCACGCCCGTCTCCGTAAACGGCGTAATGATGGCAACGCCGGCACCACGGAAAATTGTCTTTTTCATGGCAGGTTCCCCCTTCAATTTATCTTCTGCTATTATCCCACGCACGACATGAAAAGTCAAAAATTTTATAGAATATTCACGTCCGCAGCGCAGGACGAATATCATCGAAGAGCGCAGCATTCGCGCGGATCTTCTCCTCACCGCCGAGCACGCAGCGGACATTTTCACGCATCGCCGCCTCAACGAGCGGCGCAAGTGCACGCACATCCTCCTGCCGTGCCGTGAGAATCTCCTCACGTGCACGCTGGCGATCCTCCCATGTGATGCCGCGCAGATGGAACGTCGCCGCAATATCGCCCTTCATCTGCGGCGTAAGCGGCGCATCCACGCTGCTCATCGTCCCGATGATGAACTTGTCCATCTCGCGGTCGGACACATTGAACGAACGTACATAGTCCGCCGTCTCATCGAGCACGTCGAACGTCTCTGCGAGGTTCGGGTCGCGATAAGAGGAAAAGATCATGAAGCCGTTGCGGTTGAACTGCGTCATCGCACCGTACGCTCCCCCCTGCACACGAATCCGCGTCCAGAAGTAATCATAGCGCAGCAGCGTCTCAAGCACGCGCAGAACCCCCGTATATTCGTACCCCAGCTTGATAAAGTTTGCGCCCTTCGCCACATACTGCACACGGCTCTGTGTCATCAGCCCCTCGTTTTTCGGCGCAATCTCCCACGTATACGGCGCTGCGGGGAATACCTCGGACGACAGTTTCTCTTGGAACGACACCAGCCCTGCCGCAATCTCCGCGTAGTCCGCCGCAGGTGCGGTAACGCTCACCATCAGATCGTTTGCATTGAAAATCTGCGGCAGAATCCGTGCGAATGCCGCCTGCATCTCTGTATGACGCGCCGTGAAATCATCCTTGAACGTGCGGAGGAAGTCGTGGAACGGCAGCCCGCCCACTTCGGCATAGCAACCCGAGGGCATGAGATCGGCGGCGATGCGCGACGCAACAACCTGATTTGCCGCACGCTGCAGTGACAGCTCCATGCCCGTCTTTTCCTCGTCGATCAGTTCCCGCACACGCTTTCCGCCCGAAAAATCACTCTCCGTCATGATCTCCGCGAGGAGCTCAAAGAGACGCGGCAGATTCTCACGCAGCACCTTCGCACGCAGCTTGAAGCGCGGCGCGAGCGAGTCCGGTTCACCCGCACGCGTATAGGCAACGATGTCCGCGCCGAAGCCGCCCGTGTAGAGACTGCGCAGCATCGCGAGCTCCGCATAGCTGTGCCGCGCGGTATCGACCGCACCGAACATCTCGGCGAGAAGATACGCATAGGGCAGATCCTCCTGCGCGACCGCCGCCATCGGAAAGTAGAAATTCAGATAGACAATGCCGTTCGTCTCAATGTCAGAATAAAGGATCTGCGAACCTTCGAGATCGCGAATTTCGAGCGGCAGATGCTCCGCCTCGGCGCGGATGTCGGAGCGTGTGAGGATTGGAATCGACGCGAGTGCCTCCTCCGAATCCGCCTCCTCCTGCGCCGCCTTGAGTGCCGCGCAGGAATCCATCACCTTCGCAATCTCATCGGTGCTCATCGCCGCCTTTTTCTCAGCGAGGATCGCCGCCTGTGCCGCCTCACGCTCCTGCCCGAGTGTACGGCTTGGCACGAGCGTCACGAAAGCCTCATGCGGATTCTCGATGAAGGATTCCCGAATCACCTGCTCGAAGTAGCCCTTTTCCAGACCATCCTTCAGCTCCGCAAGCACATCCTCATAGCGCAGATAATCGGCAGGTGCGCCATCGTAGAGCCACGTCTTCATCATGCGGATACCGTAGATCAGCCCCTTCGGCGAGGAGCCAAAGTCCGACTCGCGCAGGCGGAACTCAAGCGTATTGAGCGATGCCTGCACGAGCGTGTGATCGAGCTGACCATCTGCAAGTTTCCGCAGGGTCTCATTGACGATGCGGACGAACTCATCCGCACGTGACGTCTCCGACTTGCTTACAATGATGCTGAAGAGCGGCTGCAGGATATCACTCTCGTAGTTCGAGTCCACGTCACGCCCAAGTCCCGCATCGATGAGGGCCTGCCGCAGCGGTGCTCCCTGCATCCTCAGCAGCGCATGATCGAGGATCTGAAGTGCCATCACACGTTTGCGGTCAGACGTATCGCCGATCACCCAGTTCAGAGAGAGGAAGCTGTTCTCCTCGAGCGGCTCCTCCGCCCCAATGGGATAGAAATGCGTCTTTTCGATGCGTCCTGCGAACGCCTGTTGACGGTCGATGCGCGAGGGCACTGGAATCCGCTCGAAATGCGAGAGGTAAGCACGGTCAAGGTAGGCGAGCTTCTCCTCGATGTCCATATCCCCGTAGAGATAAATATAGCTGTTCGAGGGATGATAATAACGTGCATGGAAATCGAGAAACATCTCCTGCGTGAGCGTGGGGATCGCCTCGGGATCGCCGCCCGACTCACAGCCGTACGTCGTATCGGGATAGAGTGCTGCCATGATGCGGCTGCCGAGCAGATCGTCGGGCGCGGAGAGTGCCCCCTTCATCTCATTGTAGACCACGCCGCTGTAACGCAGAGGAGCATCGACATCCTCGAGTTCGTAGTGCCAGCCCTCCTGCATGAGCACCTGCGGATTCGTGCGCATCGCGGGGTAGAACACCGCATCGAGATAGACATCCATGAGGTTCTGGAAGTCTCGTGCGTTGCGGCTCGCGACGGGATACATCGTCTTGTCGGGGAACGTCATCGCGTTGAGAAACGTATTGAGCGAGCCCTTCACGAGCTCGACGAACGGCTCCTTCAGCGGATATTTGCGCGAGCCGCAGAGTACGGAATGCTCTACGATGTGCGCTACACCCGTATCATCGACGGGCGGCGTGCGGAAGCTGATCGAAAAAACCTTGTTGTCATCCTCGGTTTCGAGAAAAAAAAGCCGTGCGCCCGTCTTCTCGTGGACAAACGTATGCCCCCGCCCATCCGCTTCCGCAATCTCCTCCGAGCAAATCAGGCGAAAGCCGTGGATGATGTCATCTATCTTCATGTAAATTATCCTCCTTTGTCATTCCTGCCATTATAGCACAGAGAAGCATTTTCGCAAAATAAAAGGACTGCCGACAAAACAGCAGTCCGAACATATTTGCTCTTGTAAGTGGGGCGATGTCCCTAAGCGAACCCTAGTGAAGCAAGTGAGTAAAGCGGGCGACTCGCCCCCTGCGGATTTCTTTCGTTCAAGCGAAGCGCGTTTAAGAAGTCCGCAGGTATTTAGGCGAACGAGCACGCGATCACTTGCGTAACTAAGCGTTCGCGAGGGACACGGCCCCGAACTATTCACACCGGCGGAAATGCTTTTGCGGGGTACATTTCGCGCGATGCCGCATCATAGCGTCCGATGCCAAGAAAAACGCCCTCGGCATACACACGGTAGCAGCCCTCGGCAAGCTCCATGCGCCGCTCCGATGTCGAGAGTCCGCTGTAGAATGCCTTTACGCGCTGCGGATCGAGTTCATACACAGGAAGATTGAGGGCAGTGTCAGGGGCGCACAGAGCCGCCTCTCCCGCCTCTGCAAGTTCCTCGAGCGTATACGAATCCGCGAGATGAAAACCGCCGACGCGCGTGCGCAGGAGGAAGCGCATGGTCGCGGGCAGTCTGAGTGAGGCACCGATATCTGTGCAGAGCGAGCGGATATAGGTCCCCTTCGCACAGTCCACATCGACGAGGATACGCCGACGCGCAGAATCAACGTGCACGAGCTCCAGCCGATAAATCGTGACCGTGCGTATCGGAATCTCCACATTTTCCCCCTGCCGCGCGAGATCGTAGGCACGCTGACCGCCAACCTTGACCGCAGAGTAGGCGGGCGGTATCTGCTTGATCTCTCCGACAAACCGCCCGAGCTCACTCCGGATCTCCTCCTCTGAGGGAAGCACGGGATACGGAACGCTCTCGATCACATCGCCGTACACATCCCCTGTATCGGTTGTATAACCGAACGCGATCTCCGTACGGTAGGACTTGTCCGCATCCTCCATATACTCCACGAGACGCGCGGCGCGTCCGAGCGCAACGGGCAGGATGCCCGCCGCAGCAGGGTCGAGTGTCCCCGCATGCCCCACGCGTTTCCGCTTAAAAATACGCCGCACAATGTCAACGACATCGTGCGACGAAAGCCCCGTGGGCTTCAGTACATTGATAAAGCCGTCCACGTCTTAACGGTTCAGCTCCTCCCCAATCGCCGCGAGAATAGTTTTCTTCGCCTCGTCAAAGGAGCCGTGCAGAGTACAGCCCGCCGCACGGATATGCCCGCCGCCGCCGAAGCCCTGCGCAATGCGCGAGACGTTCGTGCCCTTCGAGCGCATGCTGACGCGGTAAGCATCCTTTTCAAGCCACTTCATGAAGAAGACGACCTGCGTCCCCTCGATTACGCGAAGGGCATCGAGCAGCCCCTCTGTCGTCGTGACTTCCTTCGCCTTTTCCTCGTCGATAAAGACCGCCGCCACCCTGCCGTCATAGAACATCTCGAGGTTCTTGATGGCGCGTACCTGCGCCATGACTTCATCGTAGGATTTCAGCTCCATCGCCACCGCGATGATATTCGGTTTTACCCCGATTTCAATGAGGTCTGCCGCCGCACGCATCGTATGCGGCGTGGTGTTTGAGAAGCGGAAGAAGCCCGTGTCCGTTGCCATCCCCGTGTAGAGGCAGGTCGCGGCATCGAGCGAGAAGCTGCCGCCCATCAGGTGTACGAGGTCGTGCATGATCTCACAGGTTGCGGCGTAGTCCGGATTCAGATAGAGATACTCCGCCGCCTCATCGTTCGTCACATGATGATCGATGTTGAGCACGCGCACGGCATCGACGGCATCGAGCACCGCACCTGTACGCTTCAGCTCCACATCGCAGACGATCAGGAGATCGGCAGTATAGAGCATCCCCTCAGCAGGACGCTCAATCTGCTCCACCCCCGGCAGAATGCGAAAGGTGCGGGGAATCTCATCATCAATCAGGACACGCGCATCCTTGCCCTGCTCTCTCAGATAGTGCATCAGCCCGAGCGTCGATCCGATGCTGTCCCCATCGGGACGGATGTGCGAGGTGAGGATAACGGTCTGCGCGTCGGCGACCATCTGCGCCGCCTGTTCGAGTGCGATCTTCATACCGTCTCCTCCTTTTCCCCCGCAGGTTTATCCTCGTGAATCTCATTCAGCAGACGCTGGATGTGATCGCTGTAGTTCAGCGAGGTATCAAGTGCAAAGCTGATCTCGGGCGTAAAGCGCAGACGAATGCGCCTGCCGACCTCGCGGCGCACAAAGCCGAGCGAACTGTTGAGCCCGTACAGCGTATCGCGGGCCTTCTTCTCATCCCCCATAACGCTGACATAGATCTTCGCCTCACGCAGATCCTCCGTACATGCGACAGAGGTCACGGTCACAAATCCAATGCGGGGATCTTTGAGTTCATTGAAGATGATGTCACTGACTTCCTGCTTCATTAGTTCCTGTAGTTTTTCAACGCGAACCTTTGCCAAGGTGCGCCTCCTCTCTCTATACAAATTGGCACAGTCCTCTGCCCCAACGGGCAAAGGACTGCACCGATTCAAAATTTCTTATTCGGCATTTTCTTCCGCTGCTGCGGCAGCAGCAGCCTGTGCCTCGCGCTTCTCCTCTGCCGCCTTGTTCGCCTCTGCGATGGAGGTCTCGATCTCCTCCATCGTATACGCCTCGATGATGTCACCCTCCGCAAAATCACGGAAGTCGACAATGGAGATGCCGCATTCGTAGCCGGCAGCGACTTCCTTCACCTCATCCTTGAAGCGGCGCAGGGAGTCAATCTCCCCGTCGAAGAGTTCGATGTTGTCGCGCAGGATGCGGATCTTCGAGTTGTTGTGGATCTTTCCTTCGAGCACATACGAGCCTGCAACGAGTGCCTTAGAGAAGCGCATGACCTGCCGGATCTCGACGCGTCCCTGAACGACCTCCTTGTACTTTGGCTTCAGCATGCCGCTCATCGCGTCCTTCACATCGTTCAGCGCATCGTAGATGACACGGTAGGTACGGATGTCCACATCCTCCGTGTCAGCGAGACGCCGCGCATTTGCATCCGGGCGAACGTTGAAGGCAATGACGATTGCCTTCGATGCCGTTGCGAGCATGATATCCGACTCGCTGACCGCACCGACGCCTGAGTGTACAATGTTCACGCGCACTTCGTCGTTCTTGTTGAGTCCGAGAAGTGCAGAATTCAGTGCCTCAACAGAACCCTGCACATCCGCCTTGACGACAATGTTGAGATCCTTAATATCGCCCTGCTGGATCTGCTGGAAGAGCGCATCCAGCGAAACGCTCTTCGACTTGATGAGGTCACGCCGCTGGTTGCCGAGACGCGCCTCAGCAATCGAGCGTGCCTGCTTCTCGTCGACGGCGGCGAGGATGTCACCCGCCGACGGTACATCGTTGAGACCGAGGATCTCAACCGGCATGGAGGGACCTGCCTTCTTCACGTTGTCTCCGCGGTCATTGATCATCGCGCGCACATGACCGTATGCCGTACCGACGACGATGGAGTCACCGATGCGCAGCGTACCGCTCTGGACGAGCACGGTAGCGACGGAGCCGCGTCCCTTGTCGAGCTTTGCCTCGATGATGACACCGCGTGCCTCGCGGTTCGGGTTTGCCTTCAGCTCCTCGACCTCGGCGACGAGCAGGATGTTCTCAAGCAGGTCGTCGATACCGATGCGCTGTTTTGCCGAGACGGGTACCATAATCGTATCTCCGCCGTATTCCTCGGAGACGAGTCCGTACTCCATAAGCTCCTGCTTAACGCGGTCGGGGTTTGCACCCGGCTTGTCAATCTTGTTGATTGCAATAATGATGGGCACTCCTGCCGACTTAGCGTGGTCGATTGCCTCGACCGTCTGCGGCATAACGCCGTCGTCCGCCGCAACAACGAGGATTGCAACGTCCGTGATCTGCGCACCGCGCGCACGCATCGCCGTGAACGCCTCATGGCCCGGCGTGTCGAGGAAGACGATTTTCTTGCCCTGACACACGACCTGATATGCACCGATGTGCTGCGTAATGCCGCCTGCCTCATGCGTGCTGACGGAAGTGTTGCGGATGGCATCGAGCAGCGAGGTCTTGCCGTGATCGACGTGTCCCATGACGGTGACGACCGGCGGGCGATCCTTGAGTGTCTTCGGGTCGTCCTCGATCTCCGGAATCAGCGTCGGATCGACATCCGGCGGCAGTTCCTCCGTCGTCACGCCGAACTCTGCCGCGACGAGAGAGGCTGTATCGTAGTCGATCTCCTGATTGATGCTCGCCATGACGCCCATCAGCATGAGCTTCTTGATGATGTCCGACGCCGTGTAGCTCATCTTGGACGCGAGATCCTTGACGGCGATCGTCTCCGGCAGCTTGATGTGCTTCGGACGTGCGATCTCTGCCTTCGCAACCGGAGCGGGTGCAGCTGCGCGCCCCTTGCGCCCCTTGCGCGCGCCGCCGCGGCTGCGCTCCGTCTGCCGCAAATCCGTACGCTCCTCGCGGTCACGGCGTGCTCCGCCGCGCGCATTGCGGCTGCGGTCGCTGCCTGCGGCATTATTGTCGCTCCCGCGTCCACCGCCGCGTCTGCGGCTGTCACTGCGAACCTCGGTCTGGGGCGGCGGCGGGATGGATGCTGCAGGTGCGCTTGGGCGAGCACCGCCGCGTCCTCCCGCAGGACGTGCGGATCTCCCGCCTGCACTGCCGGAGGCACTGCCCGCGGAGCGGGGGCGATCCTGAGGCTCCGTCCGCGTCTTAGCGGGTGCCTGACGGACAATTACGATGCCGGGCGCCTTCGTGCGGGCACGCAGCACGGGCTTTTCCTCCGCTGCAGGGACGGCCTTCTCTGCAGCGGTCTGGGAAGGTGCCGACGCTGCTGCAGCTGCCTGTACAGGGCTGTCCTGTGCGGAGCGCTTTTCCTTCTTTGCCGGACGCTCGGCAGCCTTTGGAGCGGGGGCTTTGCTCTGCAGGGATTCCTTGCGTACGGGTTTTGCCGTACGGCCAAGTTCCGCCTTGACCGCAGCGCGCTCTTCTTCACCGACTGCGCTGAACATATTTTTCACTTTGTAGTTCTTGCTCTTTAGGATATCAATAATGGTATCTTTGTCCGTCTTGAATTCCTTTGCCAAATCGGTGATTCTGTATTTCGATTCTGACATCAATCCACCCCCGTCGGTATATCCTGCAAATAGGCGCTGAGCCTATCCGCAAATCCTCTATCTATGAGCACAGCAATCGCACGGTACTCCTTGCCGAGGCAGTGTCCGAGCTGCTGCATGGTCAGTAGTTCCGCCGCCGGCACGTTCAGATGTGCCGCCATGCGGACAAATTTCGTCTTGGTCTCCTCTGAGGCATCCCGCGCAAGCAGGAGGAATGTCCCCTGCCCCCGCTTCAGAGCCTCCTCTGCCGCAAATGCGCCTGAGACAATCCGTCTCCCGCGTGCCGCCATGCTGAGGAGGTTCATGGCGCGCTGCTCGATTGTACCGTTCATCGGCTGCCCTCCTCTTGCTCTCGGAGGACCTCCGTGAGGACGTCGTAAACGGCAGGAGCGACACGCCCCTTGAACGACCATGAAAGGCCGCCCTGCTTGCGCGCCAGCCGGAGGCACTCAGCAGAGGGGCAGAGATACGCACCGCGTCCGGGACTCTTGCCTGTCGGATCGTATATGACTGTCCCGTCGGAGCTGCGTACGATACGCAGAAGCGCGTCCTTTGGATGCAGTTGCCGGCAGCCGACACACAGCCGCTCGGGCTGTTTCGTCTCTGCCATTATGCCTCCCCTGCAAGAGGCTCATCCAGAGTGCTGTCCTCTGCCGCATCCTCTGCCATGAGCTCCTGTGCCTGCGACTCACTCTTGATATCGATCTTCCATCCTGTCAGCTTTGCCGCGAGGCGGGCGTTCTGCCCCTCCTTGCCGATGGCGAGCGAGAGCTGGTAGTCCGGAACGATGACGCGTGATACCTTCTCCGCCTCGTTGACCGCAACGGAGATGACCTTCGCGGGGTTCAGCGAGTTTGCGATGTAGGTCGCGGGATCGTCACTCCATTTCACAATGTCGATCTTCTCTCCCGCTAGCTCATCAACCACCGCCTGTACGCGCATATAATGCGGACCGACACAGGCACCGATGGGATCGACACGCTCCTCCGAGGACGCGACGGCAACCTTTGAGCGGCTGCCCGCCTCACGCGCAATCGACTTGATCTCAACCACGCCCTCCTGGATCTCCGGCACCTGCAGCTCAAAAAGCTTTTTAAGCAGGCCCGGATGGGTGCGCGAGAGGATGATCTGCGGCCCGCGCATCATGTTCTTTACTTCAATGATGTAGGCGCGCAGCGTGTCACCATAGTTGTACTCCTCCGTCGGCATCTGCTCCGTCGCCATGAGCACCGCCTCGGCGCGTCCGATGTCGACGAACACATTGCGCCCCTCGACGCGCTGGACAATCCCCGTCACGATATCCGACGAACGATTCTCGTACTCCTTGTAGACGATTCCGCGCTCCGCCTCACGCAGACGCTGCATAACGACCTGCTTCGCCGTCTGCGCCGCGATGCGCCCAAAGTTCGCGGGCGTCATCTCAATCTCAACCACATCACCGACCGCGTAGTCAGGGCTGATGGCACGTGCCTGTGCGAGGGAGATCTCCTTAATGTCGCTCTTGACCTCCTCGACGACTTCTTTAATGGCAAAGACATGGAACTCTCCGGTCTCACGCGACAGAGAGATACGAACGTTCTGCTCCGAGCTGAAATTGCGCTTGTATGCCGAGATCAGCGCCGCCTCGATCGTCTCAAAGAGCAGTTCCTCATCAATGCCCTTCTCGTACGCAAGCTCCTTCAGTGTCTGAAGGAACTCCTTTCCGCCGTTCTTCTCCTTTGTGATTTTTCTTGCCAAAGCCCAAATCCTCCCTAAAAGTCGATATGCAGCCGTATCTGTGAGACCTGCCCCATAGGGATCTCGATCCCCTCGTCAAGGCGCAGGGTCTTGCCGTCACAGCCTGCAAGTGTGCCCGTCCACTGTTTCTTTCCGTCAAAGGGCGCATAGAGCGCCACATCAATCTGCTTGCCATGCTCACGCTCGAAATCACGCGGCTTTCGCAGCACACGATCAAGTCCCGGCGACGAAACCTCCAAGATATACGCATCGGGAATGAAGTCCTCACGGTCGAGGATCTCCTCCAGGCGTTCGCTGAGGTTCCGACAGTCCTCAATATCAATGCCGCCCTGCTTGTCGATGTAAACGCGCAGATAGTTCTCACGCTCGCGCACGTACTCGACATCAACCAGTTCAAGTTCCGGCTGCTCCGTCAACAGACCGCGTACAATCTCCTCCACGCGCTCCTCGATCTTCGCGCTCATGCTCTCCCTCTTCTCATACGCAATGAAAGAGTGGGCTTCCACCCACTCTTTCCAGATCTTAAATGAATTTATTGAAGTATATCATAGGATGGGACTTTTGTAAAGCCCTTGTATGGATTTTGCTCAGTGCATCATACGGTTCATCCCAGACTGTGAGAAAAGCAGCACGAGCAGAATGCCGATGACCAGGGAGTAGACCCACGCAGGCACCTCGATCGACGTGAGCTTCACCTTTGCACATGCTAGTTCCTTCCATGTCCGGAAGAGCACATCGCCTGTGAACGCACCGCCCTGCGGCAGCAACTGTTCGATCATATACAGAAAAACACTCACCACACACAAATTAAGCGCCCCGGCGAGGAAGAGCAGCCCTCCCCAGTCCAGTGAGATTGCCGAACTTGCCATCGCGCCAAAGATCGTCTTTTTGACCTCCGACAGCAGGCTTTGATACCGAATAAAAGCGATAACGGCAAAGATCAGCAGCGCATGCCCCATTGCAGCTGAAAGAACATAGTTCTTCTTTTTGAGGATGGCATATGCCGAGGCGGCGCCGATAAAAATGATTGCGAGCATCAGCCCCTTGCTGATGTCCATAATGGTCACGTCGAACATACGCCCCAACGAGATCCACGGCATGAATACGGAAAAAATCACCATCGCCGCACCGATATAGGGCGTAGAGGAGAGTTGTTCGCGCAGGCTCTCAAGTTTCTTCCTATTCTCCTGCGCATCCGGAGGCGTCCCAGGCTGCTGCAGTTCTGCAGCAGGATGCATCTCCTGCGCAGGATCTGCTTCAGCAGCCATCCGATCCTCCTGCGGTGCTCCGCAGAGAGAACAGAACTTGGCTCCATCCTCAATGGAGGCGCCGCACTTTTCACATGACTTCATTTCCATATCCCCTTTCTATCTCCCGTACATCTTTCGCATGAGCCACGACATAATACGCCCGCGCCCGATGAGGCTGACAATTGTACCGAGTACGAGCACGGCGATGATGACCATGACGATGGCAGGCAGCGCGACGAAGATAAAGAGAGCAAGAAGTGTTCCCAAAGCAGCTGCCCAGAGGAGACTCGTTAGGAAGGAACGCTGCGTCCCTGTTCCGCCAAGTCGGATGTAGCGTATGGATCCACGCGGCGCGTCTCCGGTATTTCCATGCGAACGCCCACCCCATGTCTGCCCATCGTCCTGCGGCTCAGCACCGTTCTCATCCACCGTCACGCCCTGATAGGCAGCATTTTCTTCACGGCTCATCGTCCGTACACGCGGATCCCGTTCCATAGATCATCAGCCTCCTTCCTAAAAGTTCGCTTTCCCATGAACGACGCTGTAGAGCATCGTCACAAAGCCCTCCTCCCCAAGATAGCGTGGGTCATAGGGCACACAGTGCAGTGCCTTGCGCATACGATCATGTGCGGCGCGTACCGTTTTTTTATCCGAGCCGACCACATGATAGAGCTCCGTGATCGGTGTGAGGTCAATGTTGTTGATCTCTGCATAGAGGAAGATCGTCGCAGTCAGTATCTCAGCTGTCTGCGCCCGTGCGAGATCCACCTGCGCATAGTCGAGAAAGAGATCACACATGAGCACCTGCGCGTGACGGCTGAAACCGATCTTATCCGCAATCATCTGCAGTACGCCAAGCTCCTGGGCGCATACCTGCGGATCAATCGTGCGCGGGATGGGACGCGGCAGGACGCGGCGCGGCAGAACATCGATCTGCGCGAGCGTCGAGAGCACGTGTATCGTATGACGCACGAGCGCCGCCGCACGCGCAAGGAAGTCATCCATCGTCGCCTCGGGCGCCTGCCTGCGAAAGAGTTCGTACTCACGCCGAATCGTGTCGCCGATCCGCTGCTGCAGGCGCTTGCTCGCGGGGATTGCCGTGATGTAGTTGAGCATCATCATGCCCTCGTCACAGATGTGCCCGAAGAGAATGCTCTTCGAGAGCGCCCCCGGGATATCGGGATGCGGCAGGATGACCTCCTCGTTGCGCAGGATGTCGCAGCAGACAACGTGGTCATCATACTCCTCCGTCACGGCGAGCACGGCAAAGCGTGCCGCTAGGAGATCGCGGATGATCTCGCGCTCATCGAAGTCAAGACGCTCCCACTCTTTCTCACTGTAGTGGGCAATCGGCGTCTCATCTGTTGCGATGAGGTGATAATCGAAGAAGAAATAGTCCCAAAACCTGAGCCAGAAGGTTTCCTTCTCCTCCTCAGATGCGTCCTCATATGCGTTCATGTCATAGAGATCGCCCGTATAGATCATCGCAGCACGCCCAATGTCGAGCTGATACTCAGGACAGCGAAAGTATTCGCCGATGCGGTGCAGGAGTTCGTTGAGCTGGATGTTCAGCTCCTCCATCTCAACCCGCTCGTCTTCCTCAATATCGTCGATCGTCAGCCCATCGATCTCCTCCCATGTGACACGTTCCGGCAAGCGAAACCGTCCCGTGATGTAGAACATCTCGAGATCTGCATCTAGCTCGCCAAGATCGATGTCATACTCGCCCGTCTCATCGAGATAGGTTAGGAAGGCGCGCATACGCGCAAAATAGTCCTCTGTATGACGTTTCAGCGGACGGCGGTCAATATGCTCGTCGGCATAGCGGAAGAAAAGTGCCAGATAGTCGATGCGGATGAAAAGCCGCGCGAGGGAATCGTCCCTGCGCTGAATGACTGTGAGGAAGTCCTCGATGCAGTACCAATCTGTGCAGAGATCCTCACTGCTCCGCCCACGCCACGCCGCTGCACGCAGATAACGCTCGATGAGCGTGCGCGCGACAAAGATGTTTGCGCGCCCATGTTCCAAATAGAAACGCTTGACTAACGCGTAGACATTTTCCATGAGCCCTCCCGCCATCAAGCATCTCCCCAAATACCGATTTCAATACGGTCTATCCTAACAAATGCGTGAACCAATGTCAATGCGCAAAGAAGCGGCTGCGGCATTATCTTGCCGCAGCCGCCCATATTTTATGTGAAGAGATTCTTGAACTTCTCCGTAAAGCTCTTCTGCTCTGGATTCACCGCATCGCCGCTGAGCGCCGCAAACTCCTTGAGGAGTTCCTTCTGCTTCGCCGAGAGCTTCTGTGGTGTCGTGACCTTGACACGGACGTGTTCGTCGCCGCGCCCCGCTCCGCGCAGGTTCGGAATCCCCTTGCCCTTGACACGCAGAACGGT
The DNA here is from genome assembly GCF_001717585.1 of Selenomonas sp. oral taxon 920. Taxonomy (NCBI): domain Bacteria; kingdom Bacillati; phylum Bacillota; class Negativicutes; order Selenomonadales; family Selenomonadaceae; genus Selenomonas; species Selenomonas sp. oral taxon 920. The sequence goes on along the minus strand of NZ_CP017042.1, from coordinate 810,889 downwards.
GCCCGTCTGGATGCCCGCAGGGACTTTGAGATCAACCGCACCGTCGAGCGTTGGTACCTGAACAGTGTCGCCGAGCGAAGCCTGTACAAACGTGATTGGGATCTCGATGAGTACATCGTTGCCGCGCCGCTGAAAGAGTTCATGCGGACGGATGAAGATGTAGACGTAGAGATCGCCGCTCGCACCGCCGCGCACACCTGCCTCGCCGCCGCCCGAGACGCGGACGCGCTGTCCGTCGTCCACACCGCGCGGGATGTTGACCTTGATGGTCTTTGTAATGCGCTTGCGTCCCGAGCCATGGCAGTCAGAGCAAGGATTCTTGATGATCTTGCCCGTGCCATGACAGTGGCTGCACGTACGCGAGGTCATCATGCTGCCGAACATCGTCCGCTGCATGACCTGCTCCTGCCCGCTGCCGTTACAGGTCGAGCAGGTCTCCGCACTCGATCCCTTTGCCGCCCCTGAGCCGCCGCACGTCGGGCAGTTCTCCTCGCGTGGGATGGAGAGCTCGACCTCCTTGCCGAACGCCGCCTCCTCGAACGAGATCTCAAGATCATAGCGCAGATCGGCACCGCGCTCAGGTCCCTGCCGGCGTGCGCGGCGACCGCCGCCGCCCATGCCGAACATATCGAAGATGTCGTTCATATCGAATCCGCCGAAGCCGCCCGCCCCGCCGAAGGGGTTTCCTCCGGCAGAGCCGCCGCGCCGCGGGTCGAAGGCATCGTGACCGAACTGGTCATACGCCGCCTTCTTCTGCGGATCCTTCAGCACATCGTACGCCTCGTTGACCTCCTTGAATTTCTCCTCGGCGGTCTTCGGGTCGTCACGGTTGAGGTCAGGGTGATACTTGCGTGCGAGTTTCTTGTATGCTTTTTTGATTTCGTCGTCCGAGGCTCCCTTGGGGACACCGAGGACTTCGTAGTAATCGCGTTTCTCGCTCACGATACCACCTTACTTCTTATCGTCCTTGACTTCGGTGAACTCCGCATCGACGACGTTGTCATCCTGCGGTGCGCTCTGTGCACCCGCATTCGCATCCGCGCCCGGCGCTGCACCTGCCGCGCCCGCTGCCTGCTGTGCCTGCTGGTACGCTGCAGTGGAGAGCTCGTAGAGGGGCTGGCGTGCTTCCTCGGTCGCCGCCTTGATCGCCTCGATGTCCGAACCCTTGAGGGCTTCCTTCAGCTTGTCAACGGCAGTCTGCGTCTTGGAGACGAGCGTCTGATCGGCATTCTCGCCGAGATCCTTGATTGCCTTCTCCGCCTGATAGACGAGGCTGTCGCCCGCATTGCGCGCGTCAACGGCTTCCCGCTGCTTCTTGTCCTCGGCGGCGTGGCTCTCCGCCTCCTTGACCATGCGCTCGATATCCTCTTTGCTCATGCCGCTGTCGGACTGGATTGTGATCTTCTGCTCCTTGCCCGTACCGAGATCCTTCGCCGACACATTGACAATGCCGTTCGCGTCGATGTCGAACTTGACCTCGATCTGGGGTACGCCGCGCGGTGCGGGCGGGATGTCCGTGAGCTGGAAGCGTCCGAGCGTCTTGTTGCCCGCCGCCATCTCGCGCTCGCCCTGCAGGACGTGAATCTCAACGCCCGGCTGATTGTCCGCCGCGGTGGAGAACACCTGGCTCTTCGATGTCGGGATGGTGGTGTTGCGGTCGATGATCTTCGTGCAGACACCGCCGAGCGTCTCGATGCCGAGAGAGAGCGGCGTAACATCGAGGAGCAGCACGTCCTTGACCTCGCCGACAAGCACGCCGCCCTGAATCGCTGCGCCGATGGAGACGCACTCATCGGGGTTTACGCCCTTCGAGGGCTCCTTGCCGAGGATCTTGCGGATCGCATCCTGCACGGCGGGAATACGGGACGAACCGCCGACGAGGATGATCTTGTCGATGTCTCCGCCCGAAAGTCCTGCATCCTCCATTGCCTTGCGCGTCGGAACCATCGTGCGCTCCACGAGATCCGCCGTCAGCTCATCGAACTTCGCGCGCGAGAGCGTGAGATCAAGGTGCTTCGGTCCCGTGGCATCTGCCGTAATGAACGGCAGGTTGATGTTCGTCTGGCTCATGCTCGAGAGCTCGATCTTCGCCTTCTCCGCCGCCTCGATAAGACGCTGTGCGCTCATCTTGTCCTGCGAGAGATCGATGCCGTTCTCCTTCTTGAATTCCTCGACCATCCAGTCCATGACCTTCTTGTCGAAGTCATCGCCGCCGAGCACCGTGTCGCCGTTCGTCGCCTTGACCTCGAACACGCCCTCGCTGAGCTCAAGGATGGACACGTCGAACGTGCCGCCGCCGAGGTCAAAGACAAGCACGGTCTCATCCTGATCCTTGTCGAGACCGTAGGCGAGCGCCGCCGCCGTCGGCTCGTTGATGATGCGCAGAACTTCGAGACCCGCGATCTTGCCCGCGTCCTTTGTCGCCTGACGCTGACTGTCGTTGAAGTACGCAGGGACCGTGATAACCGCCTGCGAAACCGTTTCGCCGAGATATGCCTCTGCGTCGCTCTTCAGCTTCTGCAGAATCATCGCGGAGATCTCGGGCGGTGTGTAGTTCTTTCCGTCGATCGTCACGTGATAGTTGCCCTCGCCCATGTGGCGCTTGATGGACGAAATCGTGCGGTCAGGATTCGAGACCGCCTGGTTCTTCGCAAGACGCCCGACGAGGCGCTGCCCGTCCTTCGTAAAGCCCACGACGGACGGCGTGATGCGGCTGCCCTCAGGGTTTGTGATGACAGTCGGTTCGCCGCCCTCCATGACGGAGACAACAGAGTTTGTCGTACCAAGGTCGATACCAATTACTTTAGCCATTTTATATTCCTCCAAAATCTTATAGATGTTATTTACGTCGTTAGTTACCGGCTACCTGCACCATCGCAGGGCGGATGACCCTGCCCTTTGCCTGATAGCCCTTCTGCAATACCTGTGTGATCGTACCGTCCTCCACATCGGGATTCTCGACACGCATGACCGCCTGATGTACATTTGGGTCGAAGGGCTGCCCCTCTGCCTCAATGTGTTCAAGCCCGTGCTTTTCCATGACCTCGCGGAGCTGTGTGAAGATCATCTCCACACCCTTTTGAAATGCCTCCACATCCGTCTGTTCCACCGCCATTGCCCGCTCGAAATTATCGAGCAGCGGCAGGAGATCCGTGAGCAGGTTCTGCGTGATGACGGCAGCGAGCTCCTCCTTCTCCTTCGCCGTGCGGCGGCGAAAGTTCTCAAAGTCCGCCTGAAGGCGCAGAATGCGGTCGTTCTTTTCCTGCAGTTCCGCTGTAAGCACATCGTTCTGAGTCTCTGCAGCATCCTCCACAGTCTGTGCACCAGTCTCCTCCGCGTCGCTCACATCCTCTGCGGGCTGCTCTTCGCACGCCTCTGCGGTCAGCTCTTCCTTTTCCTGCAAGCCGTTCACCTCTCCTACCATTTCAACTGATAGATCATCTCTGTCAGATTTGTGTTCACATAGTCCAGTATGCGCATCGCCTTCGCGTACTCCATGCGCGTCGGACCGAGCACGGCAATCGTTCCGAGCAGTCTGCCGTCGACATGGTATGTCGCCGTGATGAAACTGCTGTCCCAGAACGTGCTGCTCTTGTTCTCGCGCCCGATTGTCACCTCAAGTCCCTCGCCCGCATGCGTGTGCAGAATGTCCTTGACGAGATCCTCACGCTCAAGGACGAGCAGCATCGCGCGGACGCGCTCAAGATCTTGAAACTCGGGGTTGCCGAGAAGCTGCGCTGTCCCGCCGAGGTAGAGCCGATCGTCAGATCGTCCCTCAAGGGCTCTGTGCATGACCTCGACCGCGGCGACGAAAATGGATTCGTCGCCGATGGCGTCGCGCACACGGCGCATATCTGCCTTCGTCACATCGCTGAGTGCCTTGCCCGAGAGCGTCGTATTGACCGCCCCCGCCATGCGCTGAAAGTCCGCGAATGTCGCACCGTCAGGGATCTCAACGATGCGGTTCTCCACGAAGCCCGCGTCCGTCATGAGTACGGCAATCGCGTGCGTCATGTCGAGAGGAAGGAACTGCAGCATACGAAATGTCGACTGTGCTGCCTGCGGCGCAAGTACGAGTGATACATTGTGCGTCACATCCGCAATCAGCCGTGCCGTCTCCTGAAAGACCTCGTCAAGGCGCCGCACGCGACGGCTGTACCAATCGTGAATCTTCTTCTTCTCGGCATCCGTCACCGGTGCAACAGGCTGCAAGCCGTCGACGTAGAACCGATAGCCCTTCGACGATGGAATGCGTCCAGCGGATGTATGCGGATGTTCGAGGTAGCCGAGCATCTCGAGATCCGCCATCTCGTTCCGAATGGTGGCAGGGCTGATGCCGAGATTGTATTTTCGCGCGAGTGTCCGCGATCCGACCGGCTCCGCCGATGCAATATAGTCATCGACGACCGCCCACAGGATCTGACTCTTGCGCGCGTCCAGATCGTCCGACATTCACCCTCTCTCCTCTCCTTTCAAGACGTCTCACTCGTTGTTAGCACTCTCTAAAACTGAGTGCTAATCAAAAGCTATACTGAATATACACGGTAAAAAGCAAAAAGTCAAGAGCAAAATGACAAAAAGTCAAAAGGATTTTAGAAAGGCTGCTGCACGAAACTAAAATCTTCGTGCAGCAGCCCTAAGCAGCATATGCTTTATGGAATTTTACTCCTCTTCCACCTGCCCCTTCAACACATTGAAGATGTAGACGGCGCGGATCTCCACGGGAGTCACACCAAGGTCTTCAATCGCCGTGAGAAGTCCCGAGGCGAGTATGGCACGCTCCGCCTTGCGATCCTCATTCGTAACAACCGCGAGTGCCGCCTCATCCTGCGGGTAGAGTGTCACAATACCGTTGCCAAACGTCACCTTGAAAGAACCGCTTTTCGTCTGGTAGAGGAAGCTGAGCGCCTGTTCCGACGTATTGTGGATATCCTTCGGATCCGGAATGTCCACTTTCTTTGACGACGGCTTGATCGACAACTTTTCAGGACTGTAGTTGACGGAGTAGATGCCGTCAAGATCGCGCGAGCCGCCGTCCGTAAAGAGCACAGGAATTGCCTCGGCAGTATTGCCCGGAATCTCCTCATGATAGATGCCGCGGCTGCCGCGCGTCTTCCCGAGATCGAAGCCGAACGAGCCGTCCTTCTGCTCGACGAAATCATGTGCCTCGGATGAGCCGCTCCCCGTCAGTACGACGCGATTTGCCCAGTTTGTCTGTGCCACATCCTGCGGCGGGCTGACCGTCACATGATCCGGCTGCAGACTGCGCTGCGGATCATTATACTGCGGCATGCCCTTTTGCATGAAAGCATTTCCACTGCCGGTGCCGCTCTGCGCGGCCACCGTGCTGCTCGTCGTTACGGCAGTTCCTGCAGGCGTACTCATATCGAAGCCGCGCATACCGATGCGCAGCGTTCCCGGCGCATAGCGGAAGCGATAGTTGCTGAGATTCGTCGCACCTGTATAGATAACACTGGTCGGATCAACGTGAATCGCCGATCCGTAGATGCCGCCGGGAGTCGATGCATTGATGTTCGGCGCGTAGTACAGTTGTACACCGCTGATATCATCGCCCGCGAGCAGCCCACGCCCCGTCGTGTGGTCGCCGCGCTCTGCAGCATATGCGGTTACCACAGGATTCGGCGCACCGTAGTCACGGGAAGCACTGCCCGCCGTGATAAGCACCTCACGCGGCACGATGCTGAAATGCCCATCGACGTAAGTGATGGTATAGTTCGCATCCGTCCCCGAGGAGAAGTGCGCCCCGCTCGCCTTTGTCCAAAGGCCGCTCGTTCCTGCATTCGTCGTGACGGTCGCCGTCGGGTCGATCGTCTCCGTCACATCGTCGATGGCGTCGCCGTTGACAAGCCCCGTCGTTGCAGTTGCCGCAGCGACGTTGACCTTCGCCGTGCCGCCCACATAGCCTGCTGTGCTGTTGTCCGCACCGTAGGCGCGCTGCTTATCGCCCGCCGTGATGGTCAAGGCACGCGGCGTAATGGTCAGCGTACCGCTTGCCGATGTGATGTTATAGTCCGAGGCGTAGCCGCGGCTGCCCGGCGCAAGCGCTGCATTCTCGACCTGCATCGTATAGCTTCCGACACCCGTACGCTCCGTAACGGCATTACCGCCGCCATCGACCGCTCTGACCGTATAATTTGCAAAGCTGTCGCCTGTTGCAAGCGTCCCCGTATAAGTCGGAGACGGAATTGCCACCGTATTGTTTGCAGCGCCATAGATGCGCGTACCATTCGGCGCGGTAAAGTGGATGTCGCGCGGCTTGATCGTCAGCTTGCCCGGCACATACTTGAAGTTGTAGTTGTTTGCCGCAAGCGTGCTGCCTGCCAGGCCAACCGTGTACTCGCCCGCATGAATCGCGCCCTGCGCAAAGCCCGTCGTCTTCGTCGCATCCGCAATCGGGGTATAGGAAACAGCCCCCGAAATGCCCGCTGTTGCCGCGGTCTGGCTGTTCGCGAAGTTTGTGAACGTAACGCCGTTCATTCCGGTGTAATTGTGCGGATTGCCGTTATAGTCGACTGTCTCCGTCTTGCCCGTAACTGTTACTTCACGCGGCACAATGCGGTAGTCGACCGTGATCTTGTAGTTGAGATCGTTGTGTCCCTGATAGGTGATCTTCTCATTGGCAACGGTCGAATCCGACCCGTAGGTACGCGCACCTGCGCGCACGGCCGAATCGGTCGCCGCGTTCGTGACCGTGCCGTCCGCCGTATTGATGTCGGCATTGACGTTCGTCAGCTTCGTCGTCCCGAAGTTATGCGTGCCCGAGTCAATCACATGGGCGCGAATATAGTCAACCTCATCCTTGTCGAGCGCACGGCGCTTGAGGTTGCCGTCGTCTTGGATATGGAAGCCCGCCGTCGAGTTGAAGAAGGCCGAATTATCGTCACCGTAGGTGCGCGTCGAGTAGAACTTCAGCTCCGGCTGATACTTGTAGAACATGGCGTTCTTGCCGGGCGGAACAGGGAAGGCGCTGCGGTTGTTGTAGTCCACGCCGTATTTGCGGAACTCGAAGACGAGACCGTCGATCTCGTTCTCAACCGAATCCTCCGTATGCACGACATAACGCTGGCCGGGGTCGGTCTTGATGGCATTGGCGCCGCCCTTGTTCTTGAACGCACCTCCCTGTGCCTCGATGACGACATCGGACGTGCCCGTGCCGACGATCTGTCCGCCGGGCGCAATCGTAACGTTGCCGCCGTTCTTGTTTGTAATGTTGATCGGAGCGTTGTTGCCCGTGATCTTGCCCGTAACGTTCGTGCCGCCCTTTGTCTCGACATTCACACCTGTTGCAGACGTGATATTGCCAAGGTTCTTGATCTCGTTCGCACCCGTGAGGTTCACGGAGTTTGCTTCCACCTCAAGTGTCGGAACGGATTTGAGGACACCCGTCGAGACCACATTGCCGCCCGTCTTGATGGAGACGGCATCGGCAAGTCCCTCGGGCAGATCGACATTGCCGACCTTGATATCCCCCGCATTCTGACCGCCGATGCGGATCTTCTTAAATCCCTTGCCGTCGGGGTTCTTCTGCAAGAGGCCCGTGCCGCTGAAGATGTCGGATGGCAGGACAAGTCCCGAGGGTGTGCCGCCTCCCCCGGGGGTGCCGAAGTTGAGCGTCTTGCCGGGCGTATAGGTATCAAAGGATACATCTCCGTGCCCCGTGATCGTACTGCCGTTCGCCGTATTGAGTTGGTCCGTATTGATGGCGACATTGCCGTCATGATTGCGGTCAGCACCGTCTGCATTGATATGTGCATCGTCGAGGTTGACTTCGCGGCTGGCGACGGTATAGTCCCTGCCGTGTGTATTGATCGTGCCCGAAATGTTGACGCCGCCCGAGCCGCTCGTGATTGCCTGCTGGATGTTGACACGGAACGGCATATCAATCGTGCCGCTCTGATAGAGCCGCCCGCCGCCCGCACGGTCGCCGATGTTGATAATCTCGTATTCCCAGAACTGGCGGTTGTTGCCATTGAAATACTTGTCAAGCAGGGAGAGCTTCGTCGGGTCGTTCACATTGCCGCCGAGCTTGACATCCCGATTGGGCGACATTGGCAGGATGTTGAGCGCCTTGTTGCCCTTCATCTTTCCATTGAGGTCGATCGTGTCGGTCTTGAGCGTGAGTGCACCCGTGCCCGTATCGACGGAACTTCCCGCCGCCGTACTCAGATCCTTCGATTCGAGTGCGAGATCGTTTCCGTTCGTCCCTATCTTTGCCGAACCGTCGACCGTCATTGTGCCTGCAGTTTTCCCTGAGCGGATCGTCGTTGGATCGACGAAGTTCAGTGTTCCGCCGACCTTCGTCGCGCCCGTCGCATCTTCGCGTCCGAGATAGACATGCTTGAAGCCGTCCTTGATCTTATTCCCGCCAAAGAGATTTTCGGAGAGCGTCAGTCCCGTACCCGCCGCGCCAACGTTCAGATTCGTCGCGGCAGTTGCCTGCTGTATGGTCAGATTGCCCTTGCCCTCAATTGCTTCGTTAAAGGTCATCGCGTCGGCGGAGAGAGCAATGTCGCCCGCCGTGCCGCCCGACTCACCTGCCTTGACCCCCTTGATCGTACGTGAAGGAACGGGTGCGCCCTCAGGCGTTGTAATCTGCCCGATGGTCAGCGCATCCGACTTCACCTTGACGGAGAGTGCATCTGCCGCAAGTGTGCCGATTTCATTATCCTTTTCAAGTGCGATATTGCCGCCGAGTGCGGCGAGATTCGTCGCCGTGATCTTGCCCGCCGTCTGATTCGCCGATGTCTTGGCGTTGACGGTCAGCGTCTTGCCCGCCGCGAGCGTCATATCTCCTGCGAAGTTGATCGTATCCGCCTGCAGCGTCACGTCCTTCCCGAGGGAAGAATTTTTCACATTGATTGTGCCCTGCGTGCCATTGCCGATGGCGTAATGTGAAAAGTCCGGACCAAATACCTGTGTGAACTTATTGTTCGTCAGCTGAAGGTCGCCCGTCGCACTGTCGCCAAGCCCGATGGTCTTCGAGCCATTGTACGTGCCGATGCCGAGCGTGCCCGTGCCCGTAACGGACGGACTGCCGCTGCTCGGAGTGAGGTTCGTGATGCTGTTTGTATAGAGGTTCAGCGCACTGCCCGCACCAATATTCATTTTGCCGCCGGTCGGGTTCTCGATAGATCCCGTCGTCAGCGTCACATTGTAGGGCTTGCCCGATCCGTCCGTGCCGACCTTCAGACCGCCTCCACCGATTGTGACCTTGCCCGTCTCCGCCGTCTTGACGACGACGCGATTATTTGCCTTAAGGCCGTCGATCGTAACCGTCTGGCTGCGGTTGTCGCCGAGAACAAGCTCGCTGAACTGATTGCCGAAGAGCTTGCCGTTGAGCTGGTCACTCGTGATGTGGAGTCCCGCACCCGCCGCAGAACTATTGAGCGTCAGATCACCCGCTGTCTTGCGCGTGATGACGAGCCCGCTCTTGCCGGTGATGTTCGTCGTGTTGTCGTCCGCTGCGGGCGTGATGATCTCATCCGTATGCACGCGCAGCGCCCCCTGCGTATCCGTCCCCGAGTCGAGCTGTGCGCCCGCATCGAGCTGCAGCTTGTTGCCCGTCACGTCGACCCAGACGGGCGTGGAGCCGGGGGCGACCTGCACTTTGGCGTTGTCCTTCAGAACGACATCGTCGTTTCGTGCGTTGAGTGTTGCCTGTGCATAGTTTCCCTCGACCATCAGCTTGGCACCCTGTTCCAGCTCGATTTTTCCGTCCGTCTGGATATTGATTTCCGCGCCTTCGCCCTTCTGGGTTGCGCCCAAGCCTTTCACATGGACGGTCTTGCCCTGCTTGACGGTAAAACCACCGGTGATGACCGATGCGGGATCATGCCCCGCCTGCGACGTATCTGCGCCAATCGTGAGTTTCGTTCCCTTACCCTCGATGGTGAGATTATCGCGCACCTCGACACCGAGCTTGCCTGACGCATTGATGGACTTGTTGACCGTTCCGCCGTAGAAATAGAGATGCTGATCGCCCGCGACATCGAACCCGCCAAATCCATCCAGCACGTCATTGATCGTACGGTAGGAAATGCGGTAGCCATTGGACGGCACACCGGCGGCATCGTCCTTGATATAGATATCCTTCCCCGAGGGAACACCGCTGGTCTTGACCTTGCCGTCCTTCTGCCCGAGGATCTTGCCTGCACCGAGGTCAAGCCCGCCCGAGAGGTCGAGCTCCAGATTCTTGACGGCGAGCGTATCGCCTGTGTTCGGCAGAGTGGCGGTACTCGCCTTGATCTTCATATCGGACTTGCCGTCCGCGCCCGCCTTGTTCGTGCCTTCAAGCTTGACATTGCCCGTTGTCTCGATGTCCGACGGATTCTTGAACGTCGCCCCCTTGATGTTGATATCGCCCGTCTGCGTTGCGCCGCCGATCTTGATCTTGCCGTAGTTCGTATTGTCAATATTCCAGTCACCCGCACCTGTACCGATGCTGATGGTCTGGGCCTTATTTGCCTTTTCGAGCGTGAGCTGCTTACCGACATTGACCTTATTGCTGCCAAGGTCGAGGTCATCTGCCTCAATCTTCGTGTCGTCCGTCGAGGTCAGCTTGCCCTCGACTGTGAGCTTCTGCCCCGCCGCCATCTTGATATCCGTCGATTTCGTCTTGAGGCCATCGACATTCTTCGCGGGATTTACCGTGCGGTCTTCGACGACGGCGACCTTCATGTGGACACTGTTCTTGAGCTTCAAACTGCCGTCCGACATATCGGCAGCAATGTTTTCGATCTTGTTCGACTGCGTGCCGAGATCCATCGAGCCTTTGCCGAGAAGCAGCAGATTGCCAACCTCAATCGGTGCGCTCTGGGTCAGACCATCGCCATGCAGGGCAAGCGTGTCGTCGGCTGCGCCGTGTACCGTGCCCGTGATGGAGAGTGCACCGTTCGTCAGAATGCTCGTATACGTCGGCAGATTGCCGCTCGAAATGCCCGCAATGGTCGCCGTTCCTGCGTTCGTCTTGTCGCCAATGCTGACATTGTGGAAATTACCCGCCTTGAGCTTTGCGAATCCATCGTCCGATACCAGTCCACCTGTACCTCCGACGGTAAAGTTCCCCGCCGTCTTCGGCTTCACGGAAAACGTACCCGCGCCCGCCGTGTCGGCAAACGTAACATTGTTCCAGTTCGTGATACCATCCGTCACCATGGTCATTGTGCCCGCACCCGCCGCGAGGTTTGCACCTGCGCCAAAGTCAACGGCATTCGCCTTGAATGTCGTATCCTTGCCGCTAGCATTCGTGAGCACACCCGTGAACTTAATCGTCGATGCAGATTCCGCCGTCAGCGGTGCCTTGACATTCGCCGTACCGACTTCGACGGCTCCCGTCTGATCATTGCCAAGGTGGATTTCACCCGTGCCCGAATCGATAAAGTCAAGATTCGGCAAATCAAGATCGGCGGCACTCGAAGAACCGACAGACATCGTCTTGCCCGCCGTCTTCGTCTCAACCGTGACTTTTCCGTTTGCACTCGAAAGAGTGCCCTGCGCTCCCGTGGGGAGCGTCAGCGCATCCGTCTTGAGATGGATCGTGCCGCCAGCCGTCGACACCTTGCTCGCCGTGTCAAAATTGACCGCCGCCGCTTCGAGCGATGTCGCCGCCGCGCCCGTCGACTTGACCTCAGCATTCGCATCGAGCTTGAGCGTGCCGCTCGCCTTGAGCTTCATCGCGCCCGCGCCGTTCGTGATGCCATGCGCACCGACCGTGAGGTCGCCCGTGACGTCGATGTCCGCACCGTCCGCTGCCGTCGTCAATCCCGTATCTTCACCGATCTTGAGATTCGTGCCGTTCTTGAAGGCCAGTCCCTTCGCCGCGCCGTCGAGCTTTCCGACGGCATGCGTTCCTGTGAGGTTCACCGTCGCAGCCGCCGCATCGAGCACGAGCGCATCCGAAGTGATGACGCCCGCACCTGTGATGGCATTCTTCGAACCAAGCGTCAGCGCATGACCTGTGGCGACATTTACCGCGCCGCCGACGGTCAGCGTACCTGCACCCGAATCGATGGCGAGATCGCTGCCCGCCGTCACGCCGCCGGCGTTGATGTTTGCCGCCTTGCTCGCGTCGCCGACTGTATTCTTATAGAAGTTCCGAATCTTTCCCGTGCTCGTGAACGTATCGCCTGCGAGATCAAGCCCGCCCGAACCCGTGCCGAAATTGATGGTCTTGCCGTCCGAGAGCGTCCAGACCTTTGCCGAGCCTGCCGGGTCGTTGTCGCCCGTGATCGTCCCTGCGAGGTCGATGGAATCCGTGCGCAGCTCGACCGTGCGCGTCGTAATGCCTGAGCCGCTGTCGATGGAGATTCCCTTGGCAAGCGCCGCATTGGTTCCCGTGGACTTGCCGATCAGCGTGACCTTGCCCGTGCCCGCCGTAATCGTCGTACCCGCGAGCGATACGCCCGCCGCATCCGCCGTCGTGCTGCCCGCGAGTTCGACATTGCCGCCCGCCGTACCGCCTGCGTCCGTGGTATTGATCACGGCATGGTCGAGCGTGATGCCCGCCTCGCCCGCACTCTGCGAGTTGGCAAAGCCGACGCCGCTGTCCATGAGACCGCCGCCGATCTTGACATTGCCGCCGAGCGTCGTGATATTCTTGCCGCTTGCAACAGTGACACTGCCGCCCGCACGGTGGTTCGTGTCGGAGGTGATGTCCACATTCAGCTTGCCCGCCGTCGAGCTGATATCGGCGTTGATATTGACACTGCCCGTTGCCTTGAGCGAAAGGGTCGCATCGCCGCCCGCCGTCTTGGTGATGGCATCCGATACGGTAATGGAGTTGTCGTTCGGCCCCGTAAGGTTCGCCGTCTGGATGCTGACGGATGTGCCGCCGTTCAGCGAATTGGTGACCGTCTGTACGTCTGCCATTGACCCTTTTTCCGGATCGCCTGCGATACGGGTCTTGACCTCGATATCACCTGGGTCGATCAGCCATTCACCCGCCTTTCCCGTCTCGGACGAAGCGTTGACTGCACCCGTGATCTGCACCTGTGCACCCGAGGTCTCGACCGCACCGCCCACGCCCGTTCCCTTGCCGCGTGCCGTGATCTCGCCCGCGAACTGGGTCATGCCGTCCGACCAGACGGCGACCGTGCCGCCTGCGTTCCCCGCTTGTGTGGCGTCCGCACGTACCGCCGCACCGCGCTCGATCGTGACGTTCTGCGCATGTGCGAGGTCGCCCGTGCCCTGCCAGCCGCCGCCGATCTCCACCGTACCGCCCTGCGCACCGCTCACATCCGTCACACTGCCGGAGGAAAGACGCACATCGTTTGCCGTCATACGAACTGTGCCCGCACGTCCGTCAAGGCTCGCGGCACGTACGATCCCCTCCTGATTGACCGCCGAGCGCGTCAGTGCATCACCCGTCGCTGCAGACATGAAAACGAGACCTCCGTCCGCTTCGACGAGACCTTTATTCGTAACCGCCTGCTCCATCGCCGCTCTCGTCGGGACGACCGAAACCTTGCCGTCGCCGTTGAAGTCAAGCGACACAGCTTCACCCGATGCAAGGACTGCCGCGCCCTTCTTCGCAACAATAACGCCCTCGTTCACAACATCCTTGCCGAGAAGGGCTACCGTTCCCTCATTTTTTGCAATGAGCGAGGCGCGGTTGATTACCTTGCCGTCATTCGGTGTACCGACAAAGGCGTACTTCCCCGCCATAAAGTCAGCATTGGTAATGTTCATCGTGGAGGCAACAATTGAGCCTGCATCCACCTGTGCACCGGGCGCAAAGAGCACGCCCGCAGGGTTGACGAGGAAAACGCGGCCGTTCGCCGAGAGCGTGCCGAATATCTCAGAGGGATTCCCTCCGAGCACACGGTTCAGCAGCGCTGCCTGTGCATTCGGCTGATGGATATTGACGCGCTCGCCCGCACCGATATTGAACGAATTCCAGTTGATAACGGCGTTCTGCGTTGCCTGATGAATCGCCATCTCTGTCTGCGATGCGGCAATCTCTGCAGCACCTGCCGCGACCTGTCCGCCCTGCGGCAGCGCCATCGCGTGATTCATGCCGCTTACCATCATGGCGCCCGCCGCTAATATACCGACGCTGCGGCGCATACGCCCGCGACGCTGTTTTCTCATCATGCTCATATTGATACCCCTTCAATCAAAACACAGTGGTTATAACGCCATCAGAAAAACTTGTAAATCTGAAGCCAGAATCGTCCGCTGCGATCCGTATCTGAGACTGCCTCCTCAGAGCCGATCTTCCACGCATAGTATGCGCGTGCCACCCAGTTTGCCTGATTGCTCCAATTCACGCCTACACCTGCACCGTAAAGGCTGCGCCCTGCAGCGCCTGTATATCCCGGCAGCTTGTTGTGATAGAGATTCACATGACCGCCGTCGGCGAATGCAATCAATTGCCATACATTGTCATCACCCTCGCGCGTCGGCAGATTCCAGCGCAGCTCCGATGTCCAGCGCCAGCCGTCGTCGCCTGACGCTTCGCCGACAGGGTAGGCACGTACGCCGTTCGGACCCCCGAGCGAGAATTTCTCCGAGGAATCCAGATTCTTCGTCGCCCACTGCCGCTGATAGCTCAGATAGAGCGAAACGCGCTCACTGATGTGTTGGAGACGTGTCAGTTCGAGATTCCACTTCCCAAATTGCCCCGCCGTCCGCGCCGTTGCCGTATCGTACACACGCTGCATCTCGTCGTCAATGGAGAGATCGCCGTGCGTATAATTCAGTGCAAACGTGTTTTTTCCACCCGTCCAGAAACGGTCCAAACTGTCGCCGTTCACACCAAACACCCAGTTGTGCGCACTCTTTGGGTTGCTGTACGCCATCCCCTTCGCCTCATCTTCGAGACTTTTGAAATCAAAACGAACTGTTCCGTAGATGTTTACATCACGGCTGCGTTTGAAATTGTGCTGCCAGTGAACGCTCACCGTCTCCGCCGTTCCCGTGTAGTCAAGTGCAGAGAATGCGCCGCCGAGTGTGTAATGCGAACGCGCATAGCTGACGCCGATCCGCTCCCCCTGCTTTGCAATCGGTGTTGAGTAGGAGGCCGAGCCCGACCACATGCCGCCGTTTGACAGAACGCCGCCGACAGAGATCAGATCCCCCTCGCGCGCGGGACTGGCATAGTTGACAAAGGCACTGTACTGATAGCGTCCCGTATAGCGGTAGCCCCCGTTATCGATGCCGACATAGCCCCATGTACGATGTCCCTTGTTCTTCACGTTGACGATGAGATCCGTCGTCCCCTGCCGTCTGCCCGCCTTCAGCTGTGTATTTGCCTCCACTCGCGAAAGGTCATTTGTCAGCCAGACACCTCGGTTAAGTGTACTTTTTTTCACAATCTCACCGGAAGAAATACCGATCTCACGTCGGATCGCTTCCTCCTTGAGATAGGACTCGTTGTTCACGATAATCTGATCGTAATGCCCCGGAACGATCGTAAAGTCCACAACGCCGTCCTTGAAGTCCTGCGGCGCAAGATAGGCAAAGGCAACAAAATATCCCTTCGAGCGCAGATACTTCGTGAGCTTGTCCGCCTGTGCCTCAAGTTCCGTAAGCGTTGCATCCTTATGCCTGTGCTCTGCAAGTACGTCCGCCAGCTCCGCCTCCGTCACGGGATTCTCTCCCGAGAACGTATAGCGTGCAACCCAGATGCGCTGCTCAGCGGTCATGTTCGTCTCTGCAGCAAAGGCAGGAGATGCACAGACGGACATTGCCATACAGGAGACAAGAAAGAAGCGCGCGGTATGTCCTCCGACACGCTGCACGCCCATCCTCTTTCCTCTCTTATGTCGTTTCATCCGCATCCGAGCCTCCACACATCTTTTTACTATTACCTTAATGTTATTATCGTTTATCTTTGTCCCCATCTTAACATATATGTGACTTTATTCCTAGACTCATCTGTTCCTTTTGTATGGATTTTATATTTCTAATGTTTCTTTGTATTTCCTCATTCACAGCAAATAAAAACCGCCTCCCCAAACGGGAAAGCGGTTTCTCAAAATCAGTTTCGTCTGAATTACTTCAGCTCGACCGTTGCGCCGGCCTCTTCGAGCTTCTTCTTGAGCTCCTCAGCCTCAGCCTTGCCGACGTTCTCCTTGACCGGCTTCGGTGCGCCGTCAACGAGCTCCTTCGCTTCCTTCAGGCCGAGACCCGTTGCCTCACGGACAGCCTTGATGACATTGATCTTCTTATCGCCTGCGGATGCGAGAACGACCGTGAACTCCGACTTCTCCTCGCCGCCCGCAGCAGCCGGAGCAGCTCCGCCAACCGCAGCAACAGCAACCGGTGCAGCTGCGCTGACACCGAACTTCTCTTCCATAGCCTTGACGAGCTCGGAGAGTTCGAGAACAGTCATGTTCTCAATGGCTTCCAGAATCTGATCCTTGTTCATTATGATATACCTCCAAAATAATGTAATTTCTCTTTGAATATTCCTTTATGCGGATGCCTTCTGCGCACGCACGGCATCAAGCACATAAACGGCATTGCGGATAACGCCCTGAAGCACGTTGACCGTGTTCGAGATCGGCGCATTCATGCTGCCCATGAGCTTTGCGATAAGCTCTTCGCGCGACGGGAGCGACGCAAGCGCCTGCACCTCGTTCGCCTCGATCACCTTGCCCTCAACGGTACCTACCTTGACGGACAGGATCCCCTTCTCATCGAGCTTGTTCTTCTTGATGTAGCCGCAGATGACCTTCGCGGGAGCAACTGCATCCTCTGCCGAGAATGCAAATGCCGTCGTGCCCTCGAGGTGCGGGTCAAGCCCCTCAAGGCCGAGCGCATCAGCTGCGCGGCGTACCATCGTGTTCTTCACAACGTGGTAGGTAACACCTGCAGCACGCAGTTCACGGCGCAGCTCCGTGTCCTGTGCGACCGTAAGACCGCTGTACGTCGTAAAGACTGCACCCTTCGCCGAGGAGAGCTGCTCTTTCAGGTTCTCGACTATGACTTCTTTCTTATGATCTGCCATGTAATCATTTCCCTCCTTTCTTGCCGCCGTTCATCCTGGACGGCTCTTATTCTTTTGAATGAAAAATCTCCGGCTGCTCTACTGCCGGAGATGAATGTTCAAATTCACGTCCGGCCTCGGCAGGCGACATTGTCGTTAGATGCTTGCGCAAACCTGCTGTCTACAGCCCGGGGAAATTCCGCGCACTCTTAGCTGAGTGCAACGGGGACGGCAGGACCCATCGTCGCCACAACGGTGATGGAGCGGATATACTGCCCCTTTGCTGCCGCCGGCTTCACGCGGATAAGCGTGTCGATGACTGCCTGATAGTTCTCGCGGAGCTTGTCCGCGTCAAAGGAGGCCTTCCCGATGGGAACGTGGACGTTGCCCGCCTTGTCCGTGCGGTACTCCACCTGACCTGCCTTGATCTCGGTGATCGCCTTCTTGAGATCCATCGTGACCGTGCCGAGCTTCGGGTTCGGCATGAGTCCGCGGGGACCGAGCACCTTGCCGAGGCGGCCGACCGTGCCCATCATATCGGGCGTTGCGACGGCGACATCGAAATCGAGCCAGCCGCCCTGGATCTTCTGCACGATCTCATCCGAGCCGACAAAGTCCGCCCCTGCGGCCTCTGCCTCTGCAACCTTTTCGCCTTTGGCGAAGACGAGAACGCGCTGGGTCTTGCCCGTGCCGTTCGGCAGGACAAGCGCGCCGCGCACCTGCTGATCCGCATACTTCGGATCGACGCCGAGGCGCACATGCAGTTCGATGGTCTCGTCGAATTTGGCAGTTGCCGTCTTCTTTACGAGCTCCATCGCCTCCTGCGAAGCATAGAGCTTGCCGCTCTCGATGAGCTTCGCAGCGTCTTGGTATTTCTTACCAAACTTTGCCATGAATAACTCCCTTCGTGGTCATAGCGGGCATACGCCCTTCCACTGTATCACAGATTAGTCTGTGATCTCGATTCCCATGCTGCGGGCGGTGCCCTCGATCATGGATGTCGCCGCCTCGATCGATGCGGCATTCAGATCCGGCATCTTGGACTCGGCGATCTCGCGCGCCTTCGAGCGCGGGAGCTTCGCGACCTTCGTCTTGTTCGGCTCGCCCGACGCCTTCTCAATGCCCGCCGCCTTCTTCAGCAGAACTGCTGCAGGAGGGGTCTTCGTGATAAAGGTAAAGGAACGATCCTCAAAGACCGTGATCTCAACCGGAATAATGAGCCCCGCCTGCTTCGCCGTGCGCTCATTGAAGTCCTTGACGAACGCCATGATGTTCACGCCCGCCTGACCAAGCGCAGGTCCTACCGGAGGAGCCGGTGTCGCCTTGCCCGCAGGAACCTGCAGCTTTACGACACGCGCAACCTTCTTTGCCATCGACACATCACCTCCTTTCGGTGCGTATTGTTTTAGGAAATCAAATCAGTTCAACCTGGTCGATCTCCATATCGAAGGGGGTTCCCTCCACGTCGACCTGCACGCGCAGCCCCGACGAATCGATCGATGTGATCTTGCCCGCGTAGTCCTCAAACGCACCCGAGACAATGCGTACAGTATCCCCGACGCTCACTTTCGTACGACGCTTCGGCACACCGCCGGCCGCCCCCGAGAGGATGCGCTCCGCCTCCTCCGCCGTCAGCGGGATCGGGTGCTTCTCCGAGCCGACAAACCCCGTAACGCCGGTCGTATTGCGAACGACGTACCACGAGTGCTCATCGACGATCATGTCAACGAGAACATAGCCGGGAAACACCTTGCGCGGAACAACCTTTTCCTTGCCGTCCTTTATCTCGATCTCATTCTCGACGGGAACGACGACATTGAAGATCATCTCGCTCATGCTCGCTGAGTGCATGAGCCGCTCGAGGTTCGCCTTGACCTTGTTCTCATAGCCTGAATAGGTGTGGATGACATACCAAGCCCGATGCGGGTTTGCCTGTCTGAGATAGAGTTCTTCCTTATCTGCCATGTCCCTCACCCAGTCTAGTAGTGCAGTATGACCTGAAACACACGCGCAAAAATCGTGTCACAGATCCAGATCAGCGCGCAGACAACAACAATGGCGATGCCGACAACGCCCGTATAGGTTGCCAGCTCGCGCTGCGTCGACCACGAGACCTTCTTCATCTCTGCGACAACTTCCCGCAGGAATTTGACTATTTTTTCCATGACTAAAGAGCGCTTACTTCGTCTCTTTGTGCGGCGTGTGCTTGCGGCAGAACTTGCAGTACTTGCTGAACTCCAGACGATCCGGATTGTTCTTCTTGTTCTTGTTCGTGCGATAGTTGCGGCTATGGCACTCCGTGCACTCAAGCGTAATGTTGTTGCGCATGAATATCAACTCTCCTCGTTAGTTGTTGTGAAATCACTCTTACCAATTTATCATACTTGGAAAATGCTGTCAACGTACGCGGCAGATTTTCTCAAGAAAGCACCCCAAAACGCCTTAAAGCATAAAAGAACCCCCGATGCGGGGGTAAAAGCCAAAATGGTGGCGGCACAGAGATTTGAACTCCGGACACTGCGGGTATGAACCGCATGCTCTAGCCAACTGAGCTATGCCGCCGTTATATGGAGCTGATGACCAGGATTGAACTGGTGACCTTATCCTTACCAAGGATACGCTCTGCCGACTGAGCTACACCAGCGCACAGACTTGGTTGCGGGGACAGGACTTGAACCTGTGACCTTCGGGTTATGAGCCCGACGAGCTACCGACTGCTCCACCCCGCGATGGTGGTGGGCAGGGATGGATTCGAACCATCGTAATCCGAAGATGACAGATTTACAGTCTGTTGCCTTTAACCACTCGGCCACCTACCCATAAAGCTATGCAATTGGTTGCGGGGACAGGACTTGAACCTGTGACCTTCGGGTTATGAGCCCGACGAGCTACCGACTGCTCCACCCCGCGACAATATGGCTCGCGCATTTGCGCTAACAATAGGGTATTATACGGCAAAGGAAGTGGCTCGTCAATACCCAAAACACAAAAATGGAGCAGAAAATTTCTGCTCCACCATTTCCTGTCTGTATCACTCCGCCGCGTCACCGTCGAAGAGGTAGGAGTAACGCTCCTTGAACTCCTCGTGCGTCATGCGGTAGGCATTCGCGAGCCCCGGATCGTCGAGATCGCCCTTTTCGAGACGCATCATGAAGCCGCGTGCGATACGGTAGTGCACAGAGTTGATGTTGACCTTGCGCACCTTCGTCTTTCCTGTCTCCGGATCGCGGATCTCATCGAAGCGCATGGGCACCGCCTGGTTGTCCTGGATCGTGATGATCGCACCCGAGTCGCCGCTCATGAGGAATTTCACTGCCGAGTAGCCAAGCGAACGGCAGTAGTCGATGTCGTATGCAATCGGCGCCGTGCAGCGCAGCTCGTAGCCGATTTCCTTGTCAATGACAGAGATGCCGATGCCGAGTTTCTTTGTCTCTGCGAGCACCGCCTGCTTCAGAATTTCGCCGAAGTCGAGCTCGCTGTAGCGGATGTGTCCGTGTTCGTCCGTGACGACATTGCCAAGCTTTGCGAAGTCCTCTTCGGCAATCTTTTCAATGACCCCCTCGGCGATGACGGCAACGCCGTAGTTGCGCCCCGTGAGGTAACGCTTCACGATCGAACCGGTGATGACGTCGACGACCTGCTGCAGCGGAATCTTATCCTGCGCAAACTCCTCGGGGATGATCGTGATCGCCGCGCCTGCGCTGCGGCCCATGCCGAGGGCGAGATGGCCCGCCGTGCGCCCCATCGCAATGGTAAAGTACCAGCGGTTGTTCGTCGTGCTCGCGTCCTCCATGAGGTTCTCGATCTCCATTGTACCGAATGCGCGCGCCGTTTCGAAGCCAAACGTCGGCACTCCCTCGGGCAGCGGCAAATCGTTGTCGATGGTCTTCGGGACGTGAACGACGTTGATCGTGCGCCCCATCTTGCGGGCATATTCAGAAACTGCCATCGAGCTAAACGCCGTATCATCGCCGCCGATGGTGACGACATGGGTTACACCGAGCTCGGTCAGTGTCTCGACGACAGTGCGCAGGTCGGATTCTTTCTTCGTCGGGTTGAAGCGCGACATTTTGAGGATGCAGCCGCCTGTCAGGTGGATACGGCTGATGTTTGCGGGCTCGAGACGCACGTAGTTCTTCTCGCCGCGCGCAAGCCGCGAGAAGCCGTCATAGATGCCGAGCACGTCCCAACCGTGACGCGTCGCCTCGCTGACCACCGCCGAGATGACACTGTTGATGCCGGGCGCAGGGCCGCCCCCGCAGATGATCGCAATGACATTCTTGATCCCAATCATGAATATGCCTCCTCTTTGAAATTGTCTGTACCTTATATAGATTCGACGAAATAAATTATTTTCCTGCTCTCTTCATCACCGATTCAAATCAGCTCGCTCAAAGCATCAAGAATCTCTCGTATGCTCCAGCCACTGCACAAGCCGCAGCACATCGGCATCACTGAGCAGGAAACGTGCCCTATAGTTCAGAATGTAGGAACGCACAGCGTCGCCGCGGTCCGTAAAGTGATCCGAACAACCGTTCAGAATTACATCCGGATTGGTGAAGAATACGATGCCGTCCACCCAAACACGCGTCCCCACGGACTTTAGATAATCTGCCAAGACATGGATCTGCCGCTTCATATGCTTGACGGGATTCCGCATGGAAGAGGAGTAGTCTGTACCGCGCCGCCCCGTCTTTTCCTGCACCCAATCTCCATTGCTCGGTGTGATGGTTCCGTTGTGGTGCTTGGTATTGATGATAAAGACTCCGTTCCGCCCAACCACAACAAGTCCACAATAGGCGCCGGGAACCTGAACGTTGCTCAGGACATGGTAGCTGTCCGGCATCTGCCGCAGGACATCAATTGCCCGTTCCACCCCCTTGTCACCTGAGGCAGACTTCCTGTAGGCGTGCCAAAAGCGCTTGCCGACAAAGCCTGCCGCACCGAAGGCGAGGAGCACAGGAACAGCAGCATCCGTCTGGAGCAGGTGACCGGAGAGGATGTTATTCACCCACCACAGCCATATCAATAAGCACAAGCCGCAAAAGACACCTGCAAGGAGGAGATTCCTCCTCCGCGCCTGTGCAAAGGAGGACTCTCGCGTATGCAGTACTGCCATAACATCATCTACTCTCGCAATCCAAAAGGAAATAATTTCTCTCGCCATTCACCGCTTCCTGCGGCTGCGATGTCCAAGATTTGTAACGGTCTTGCCGGACTTTTTGCTGCGCGGCCTGGGCTTTATTTTTTTCGGCCTTGTCCGCTTCCGCTCATCGCGCTGCACCCGCTGCTGCATCTCAGTCGTCTCCGCCGGACGCGGTTTCTTTTTCACTGCGTCACGGCGCAGCCGCTCTTTGAGTGCAGCTTCCATCTTGCGCAGCTTCTCATGCTGGTGCGCCGCGACAAGTGTGATCGCCTTGCCACGCGCTCCCGCACGTCCGGTACGTCCGATCCGATGAATGTAGTCCGTTACGGTCGGCGGCAGATCGTAGTTATAGACATGGGTCACGCCCTCAATGTCAAGTCCGCGTGCGGCAATGTCTGTGGCACAGAGAATCTGCAGCTTCGCCGCGCGGAACTGACGCAGGACAAAGGCACGCTGTGTCTGCGTGAGATCACCGCTGAGCGCATCGACGAGGTAGCCGCGGTGCGCAAGTTCCATCATAAGGCTGCGCGTGCGCTCCTTCGTTGCACAGAACACCATGGCGAGATACGGTGCCTCCTCGTTGATGGAGGCACAGAGGCGGTCAATCTTCTCCCCTTCGCTCGCGGAAATAACAATCTGTTCAATATTTTCGAGTGTTGTCCGCTCGCCCTCAATATGAATACGTGCGGGGGTTGTCATAAAGTTCTTCGTGAGCTGCACGATGCGTGCGGGCATGGTTGCGGAGAAGAGTGCGAGCTGGTAGTCCTGCGCCGTCCGCCCAAGCAGGGTCTCCACATCCTCGATGAACCCCATCTTAAGCATTTCGTCTGCCTCATCGAGGACGATCTTGTTCACGCTGCCAAGCACGAGTGTCCCGCGCCGCACATGGTCGAGCAGCCGCCCCGGCGTGCCGATAATGAGCTGGGGATGCCGGCGCAGCTTCTCCTTTTGCCGCTCGATGTCTGCACCGCCGTAAATCACGATAGTTCCGATGCCAAGCTCCGTGCCGAGCGGCTCGGCCACGCGCGCAATCTGGATCGCAAGCTCGCGCGTGGGCGCAATGACAAGTGCCTGCGCGACCTCGCCCTGCGGCTTGATCTTCTCGATCAGAGGCAGGAGAAAGGCCAGCGTCTTACCCGTTCCTGTCTGTGCCTGTGCAATGACGTCCCGTCCCGCGCGCATGGGCGGAATTGCCTGCTCCTGCACTGGGGTCGGCGCGGTAATCCCCTGTTTTTTCAGCAGTGCAACAAGAGTCTCCGAGACACCGAGCTGATCGAACCGGGTCATGATGAAAGAACCTCTGCGCCCGTCTCCGTGATGAGGATGGTCTTTTCCCACTGCGCCGAGAGCGTACGGTCCTTCGTGCGCACCGTCCATCCATCGTCTGCGTCCACGGTGACATCGTAGTCGCCCGCGTTAATCATCGGCTCGACCGTGAACACCATACCGGGCACCATGAGCATGCCCGTGCCCGCCTCGCCCTCATGCGGAACAAACGGCTCCATGTGGAAATCCTTGCCGACACCGTGCCCGCCGAGTGCCGTGACGACAGAGTAGCCGTTCGCGTGCGCCCAGTCGCCGCACGCTGCACTCACATCGCCGAGGAAATGCCACGGACGCGCCGCTGCAATGCCGCGCTCCATGCACTCCTTCGTCACACGCACGAGCCGCTCTGCCGCAGCGGGCACCTTGCCAACGAGGTACATGCGCGAGGCATCTGCATAGTAGCCTCCGAGGATGACCGTTGAGTCAACGTTGACGATGTCACCCTCCTTCAGCACATCCGTCTTCGACGGAATGCCGTGACAGACTACGTTATTGATCGAGGTGCAGATGCTCTTCGGGAATCCCTCAAACCCGAGACAGGCGGGAATCCCGCCGCGCTCCACGATGTAGTCATGTGCCGCGCGGTCGAGCGTCTCCGTATCCACACCGGGACGCACGAGCGTATCCATGAGATCGAGCACCCCATCGTTGATGACCGCAGCTCTCCGGATACCTTCGATATCCGCCGCATTGTTGATGATCTTGCGCGGCGGGCGCACCTGTCCCTTGATGACATCATATCGAATGGATGCAATGCGCTCGTCAAAGTCCGCATGACATTTCTTGTATTTCTTGCCGCTGCCGCACCAGCATAAATCGTTTCGATTCATTCCTTCGCCCCTTTATCTATTGTTGTCACCTCTGCATTATAGCCCGAAAATCCTTTTAAATCAAAATTTTTTCATCATGCACAGCCGAAATGGAATGCTTGACATCCCGCAATCTATGGGCTACACTTGTCGCGGTATTGATTTTAATAAAGAAGGTAATTGACGTGAAATTCTCGCGCAAGCGGCTGCTGCTTTCCCTGCTCACAATCGTCGGGCTCCTCTTCCTCGCCGGGGTCATGCTCATGCGCACCGCACCGGGCGTCCCTGTCCTAAACTATCATCAGGTCGAGGAGAAGGACGGCAACCCGCTCACACTCTGGCCAGACCAGTTTGAGGCGCAGATGGAATATCTCGCTGCCGAGGGCTATACGACGATCACGATCGACGAGATGATGGATGCCCTCGAAAATGGAACACCCCTGCCCGAAAAGCCTGTCATCATCACATTCGACGACGGTTATGCGGACAACTACGAATACGCCTACCCCATTTTAAAAAAATATGGGTTCAAGGCAACCATCTTCCTTATCTATGATTTTACAAACACCTACCCAAATTATCTGACTTGGGAACAAATCAACGAGATGAAAGCGTCGGGACTCATCCACTTCGAGAGCCACACGATGACGCACGCGAATCTCGCTGAGCTCACATCGACAGACGAATTGCGCCACGAGATTGCGGACTCACATGACCTCCTCTCGGAAAAGCTCGGCTATGATATGCACTACATCGCCTACCCCGGCGGGCGCGTCAATGAGGAGATCGAGGAGATTACGCGCGCTGCCGGATATCGCGGGGGCTTTACCGTGCATTACGGACTCTCAACGCCAGAGGAAGGACGCTATCAAATGGATCGCATCCCTATCTTCGGAGCAAATATGCACACGCTCACGCGCTTCAAGCTTCGCCTCGCCTTTGCCCCGCTCATCGCTCCACTCGAGGATCTGCGTCTCACACTGCGTTCCTGCGGATTTACTGCACTTGCTAACTATATGCTTATTCCTTGATGTTTTGCGAATATGGTGCGCCGCCAGAAGTTGTAAACAAACTCATCGTCTTGTTGCTTTTCTCTTTGAATTTCAAGGCGTTTGCAGCGAATACGGTATTTTTGCGAAAAATCTGTAAAAGAAGCGGGACAGCATCCAAAAAATATGCTATAATACATCCATTGGTTATTGTGTTTAAGGAGGGCTTTTCATGGATTTTGAAGCACTGGTCAAGGCGAAATTTGATGAAGCATATGCGGCGTCGGAACATCCGAAGAAATTCTTCCTCACGGAGAACGGCCGCGGTGTCGTCGATGGCGGTGAGATGTACAACGCTCTGCTCCACGATGTGCTCGACGTTGTGCAGAAAGCAATGGTCGGCATTCTGAAGGACAGCCATCATACACACTGACACACATACGGAACGAACCGCTGTGCAATTGCCGCGCAGCGGTTTTTTTGCGGAAAGGCAGACAAAAGGAGCGACCGCGAAAATGCGATCGCTCCTCTATCGTATTCAGATTGTCTCGTAGTGAAACGGCTCAAGCTCCCAGAGCACACCCGAGAGGAGCCGCATGTCAACATCGGAGAAGACGCGCAGCATGGGGCGGATGTTCTTCTCCGGGAAGATGGCAATCGTCGCCGTCTCCTCCCCGTGCTGGAAGAACGCCTCCACCGCGCCGTGATCGACGTACATCCGCAGAGAGAGCGTCTCCTCGGCATAGAGTTTGAATACGCGCTTGCCGCGCCCGCCGAGCTTCATGCCCGTACGGTCGATGGTCATAACCTGCTCCAGACGATTGTAGCGAAACACGAGCTTTTCGAGGCCAAAGACCAGTTCCACAGAGACGCTGTATGCCTCCCCCATTGTCAGATCGAGGATGAACTCTGTGAGGTCGTAGAGTGTGGCGGAGAACTCGCTCTCCCCCTCCGCCTCGAGCGCACGCTCGGTCTCGCGGTGGCGCAGTGCCTTCAGTTCGCGTACGGGCTCGGAGAAGATATGCCCCTGCCGGAGTGTCAGAACGCGCGGCAGCGTCAGGCTGTGCATCCAGCCCTCCTCGCGCGTCGGGTACTCGTCCTCGCGGTCGGGCATCCCCATCCAGCCGATGAGGATGTGCCGCCCCTCGTGCGTCAGGATCTGCGGCGCATAGAAGTCGAAGCCATGATCGAGCTCCTTGAACCGCCCGTGCATGAGCATCTCCATTGCATCCATCGAGGCGTGTCCCGCGATGTAGCCCGCCTGATAGACGTTCTGACGGTCGTAGGCACGCGCCTCCACCCCCTGCGGACAGAACACGAGAACATCGCAGTCGCCGAACGAGAGGAGATTCGGGCACTCCCACATATAGCCGAAGTCCTTCAGCTGCGTGCAGAGTTCCCCGAGACACTCCCAACGGATGGGCGCCTCGCGGTAGACGAGCACGCAGCCGCGCTCGTCTGCCGTCTGCGCACCGATGACGAGGTGACGCACGCCGCGCCAGTCAAAGAGATAGGGATCGCGGAAATGCGCTGTAAATCCCGCAGGCGGGCCGTCGATAATGATCTCCTCTTTTTTGACCGCGCCCGCAGCTTTGGTAAACGTGCCGAACCGCTGCACAGAGCTGCGGTTGCCCTGCTCGTCCTTTGCATTGCAGGTGTAGAGAACGCGCAGACGCCCGTCCTCCTCCGTACCGCAGCCCGAGTAGCAGCCGTCCTTATCGTGCTCGTCCGTCGGCCAGAGCGCAAGCTGCGGAACCGCATACGTGCAGAAGTCGCGCGTTTTTGTATGCGCCCACGACTTGTTTTTATGTGCGCAGCCGAACGGATTCCACTGGCAGAAGATATGGTATGCGCCGTTATGGTAGGTCATCCCGTTCGGATCGTTGATGAGGCCGAACGGCATTTCGAGATGAAAGCGGTTGTGCCAGCGGTGCGTAAAGGGGAATCCCTCCGCAAGCCGCGCATCGATTGCCCGCTTGTCAAAATTCTCCACAGTACTCACTCCTCTGGACGGAAGAAGGTGAAGGTCAGACCGAATGCAACGCCGAAGCCGACCGCGTTGACGAGAACGTACTCAGCGAGGTGGTCAAGGTAGAGCAGCGTGCCCGGCAGAACCGTGATGCCCATGCCCGTGCCCGCGAGATGCAGGAATCCCGCAATCGCGCCCGCACACGCACCGCCGACGAGGCCGTAGATGAACGGCTTCATAAAGCGCAGATTGATACCGAAGATCGCCGGCTCCGTTATGCCGAGGAACGCGGGAACCGCCGAGGAGATGTAGAGGGCACGTTTCTTCGCATCGTGCGTACGCGCCGCGACAGCAACCGCAGCGCCGCCCTGCGCGACAATGGCGCCCGTGATGATCGCGTTGAACGGGTCGAGCCCCGTCGATGCGAGCAGCTGTACCTCGAGCGCGTTGAATACGTGGTGCACGCCGAACACGACGATGACCTGATGTACGCCGCCAACGATGAAGCCGCCGATGCCGTACGGGAGTTCAAGGAAGGCACGCACCGCACCAAAGATGCCGATCTCAAGCGTGTGCATGATGGGTCCGATGATGAGCAGACCGAGCAGCATCGAGACGAACAGCGTCAGGAACGGTGTCACGATGAGGTCTATAATGTCAGGCACAAAGGTCTTGAACCACTTTTGCAGCCGCGCGGCAAAGATACCAAGCACAAGTGCGGGCAGAACGGAGCCCTGATAGCCGACAACGGGGATTGGAATGCCGAAAATATCCATGGAGAGAGGAACGGCATCACCCGCCGCAATCGCATACGCATTCGGCAGCTGCGGTGCAACGAGCATGAGTCCGAGAACAATACCGATGACAGGTGTGCCGCCGAATCTGTTCATCGTCGACCAGCACACGAGCGCGGGCAGGAAGGCAAACGCCGTATCCGTGAGGATCTGACTCATGCGGAGCAGGTTGTCGCTCATCTCAACGCCGAGACTCTGCGCCGCACCGCGCAGTCCCATGAAAAGACCGGTGGCAACGAGCACGGGGATAATCGGAACAAAGACATCGCCGAGCGTGCGCGAGACTTTCTGCAGCGGCGTCATCTGATCGTACGCCTCCTGCTTGCTGTTCACAGCCCCCACGAGGTTCGTACCCGCAACAAAGGCATCGAACACCTTGTCAACAAAGCCTGTGCCAAGGATGATCTGATACTGTGCGGCAGCAAAGAACTGCCCCTTCACCCCGTCGATGTTCTCGATCGCCTTCTCGTCGATGATCGACTTGTCGTTTACGATGAGGCGCAGACGCGTCGCACAGTGCTCAGCACTGCGCACATTCCCAGTGCCGCCGACGTACTTCCAGATGAGCTTTGCGACGCGCTCCTCCTTCGGCAGGTTTGGATCGATATCATCCTCCGCCGAAAGTGCTGCTGCAGGTCCTTCCTCGACAGGCTCATCGCCGCCCGAGGAAATCTCCGCATCGCCCAGTGCGAACGTGATCTTCCCGTAATCTGCCGCATTTGTCACGAGCACGGGGGTTGTCGTTTCATACCCCTCCGCGCGGATCGCCTCGGGATCGAACTCGAGCAGCAGCTGTCCGCGCTTCACTGTATCGCCCTGTGCGACATGTGCCGTGAAATGCTTGCCCTCGAGCTTGACCGTATCCACGCCGACGTGGATGAGGAGATCCACCCCATCCGCCGAATGAATGCCGATCGCGTGCTTGGAGCCAAAGAGCACCGTGACCTCACCGTCCACCGGCGAGACAACACGCCCCTCAGGCTCTGCAATCGCCGCACCGCGCCCCATCGCACCGCTCGCAAACGCCGGATCTGTCACCTCCGAGAGCGGAATCAACCGCCCCTTCAGCGGGCTGTCCAAACGAATGTCCTGCATATGAAGTCCCCCTATAAAATGATGACACTAGAGTCTTCCCATATATTTACGGATTCCCTTGCGTCAAAGTGTACTAATTTCCTTTTCACTTGTCAATGCAGGAAGATACGAAAAGATTTTACAATAGATGGCGCTTGTGGTAGAATAATTTTAAGAAATCATTGGGAAATTCGGATTGCGATCCGGGGAGGCATTACAATGAGTGTAAAATACGAAGTTACGGTCACGGCCATCGGCAAGCTGGCGCGCAAATTCCTCGAGACGAACAGCAGCGTCATCCTGCTCGACGAGGGCGCACATCCGAATCTCGCCGAGATGGTTATTGAGCATACGCCGTACGAGCTGACAGCAGACATTGCCGCCGGTGACACCCTCACGGTCGGCAAGCAGAAATACAAGGTCGTGCGCGTTGGCGAGAACGCGAACGACACGATTCGTGAGAGCGGACACTGCACCCTCCTCTTCAACGCGAAGGGCTCTATGCCCGGGCAGATCGAGGTTGAGGGCGGCATTGCCCCTTCCCTCTCACAGGGTCTGAAATTCTCCTTTGCAGCGAAATAAAAACAACCGCCACGAAACTGAGCCAGCCACAGGATGTTATGCGGCTGGCTTTTTTGTATCCTTGTTTTTAGAATTTTTTCCTATATAATGGCAAAAACCGAAAGGAGCACCGTCATGAAAAAGATACTTGTACTGCTCTGTGCTCTCCTCACACTGCTCTCCATCGGCTGCAGAAGTACGGGCAGCAAAGAGACGGAGAGCACACATACGGATTCTGCTGCACTCGACCTCGCACACTCCATTCAGTCGCCTGCAGATTTCGCAGATAAGCACATCCTCGTCGCATTCTTCTCACGCACGGGCGAGAACTTTGAGGTGGGCTTTATTGAAAAGGGCAATACGCATATCATCGCGGAGCAGATCGCAGAGCTCACGCGCGCAGATCAAATCTTCGAGATCAAAACAGTTGCCCCCTACCCTGTCGACTATCAGGAGATGACGAAGCTGGCGAAGGAGGAACAGGCGGCAAATGCGCGCCCTGCACTTGCAACGCGCGTGGAGGATATGGATTCCTACGACATCGTCTACCTCGGCTATCCGATCTGGTACCAAGATCTGCCCATGCCCGTCTACACTTTCCTCGAGAGCTATGACTTTGCGGGCAAGACCATCATCCCATTCTGCACAGGGTCCGGCAATGCGATGACCGGCAAGGAGGCAGACATCCCCCTCTTTGCGAAGGGAGCAGCAATGCGTACGGGATTCGGCATTCAGGGAAAACTCGTACACAGCAATCCCGTGCAGGCAAAACAAGAGGTTGCCGATTGGCTCGTCTCACTTGGGTATACGAACTGATGCGCGTCCTGCTCTACATTCTCATCTGGGCATCGTTTCTCTTTCTGCCGAATCGGCTGCTCACGATTGAATACTATCATGCGCACCTCGGCATCCTCTTCATCATCGCGGGACTGCACGCCTTTGTTGCAACACATATCTGCGAGAAAATTCTCTTCGAGCATCTGTCCTTCGGCGGTCTTATCGGCACATGGGAATATCAGCGCGACCTCCTTCTCATCTTTTCGGCTGTATGAGCACATCTCTTCTATTCGAGCGTCTGCGCCGTGCAAAACAGCACAAAAAGCCCCCGTACGGGGGCTTTTTCATGTCTACACAAGGGCATCCATCGTATCGAAGATCGGCAGGAGCACGGAGAGAACGACAAAGAAAATGACAAACGCGACCAAGACGATCGCTGTCGGCTCGGCAAGTGCCTCGATCCGCGCAGCATATACATCAGCCCTGCGTCTGCAGTAGTCTGCCGCATGCTGCAGGAGCCGTTCCAGATCGCCTGCTGCCTCACCTGCGGCAAGCATGCCGCGCAGCAGCGCGGGCAGGTAGGGCTCGTGTGCAATCACCTGCGCGAATGTACGTCCCTCCACAAGACTCTGCTCCATCCGTGCAAGGCGATGTGCAAGCGCACGGTTCCCCGTCACGGAGCGCACCAGATCCACGCCACGGTCCAAACGAATCCC
Organism: Selenomonas sp. oral taxon 920; assembly: GCF_001717585.1. NCBI lineage: Bacteria > Bacillati > Bacillota > Negativicutes > Selenomonadales > Selenomonadaceae > Selenomonas > Selenomonas sp. oral taxon 920. Next base: position 779,777 of record NZ_CP017042.1, on the reverse strand, counting down.
GCTGTGCAGCAGAATTGCAAGTGTACGCAGAATCATCTGCCACGCAGCAAACCGCAGAAATGTTCCTAGGACGGGAAGGCGCAGAAAACATCCATCCGCAAGGAGGCGCAGAGACGGCACACGCAGTGCAAGCACCGCAGCAAGAAAAATCCCCGCCGCCGTCACAGGCAGCAGATACGGATGCGCTGCAGCTCCATCAGACAGCGTAAGCAGCAGCTGCGTCGGCACGGGCAGTTCGGTCCCCAGATCGCGCAGGAGCGCAGCAAAGACGGGCAGAATGAATGTGGTCACGAGGAGAAGCGAAAAGATCGTCGCCGCAAGCAGGAAGAGCGGATAGGCGAGCGCGCCGCGCAGCGATTCACGCAGGACATGGGCCTCGGTGAGAACAGCAGCCGCCTCATGCAATATGACATCGAGCCGCCCGCTCTCCTCCCCTGCCCGCACCATCCCAACCAGACTCGGAGGGAATGCCTCCGCGTGCATCTCCATCGCTTGTGAGAGCGGCAGACCGCGCAGAACCTCTGCGTGAATCACCACGATCAGCTGCCCGTAAGCGGAGCTTTCATCTGTACCCGCACGCAGATGCGCCAGCGCCTCATGAATGGGCAGTCCTGCTCCGAGGAGTGCCGCGAGTTCGTGCAGGAACGCAATTCGCTCCTCCGCCGCGATCCTGCCGCGCAGCCACAGTGGAAGCGCCAGGGAAAACGTTCGCTGCTCGCGTATGTGAAGAACGGTCTTCCCCTCCGCCGCAAGTGTGCGCACAGCAACAGGTGCCGACTCCGCGGCAATCGTCCCGCACAGCTTTGCTCCGTCTGTCGTGCGCGCACGATACGAAAACATCTTCATACGATCGTACCATTCGTCCGCAGCACCGTCTCTGCCATATCTGCCGTCTGCATTCCCTGTGCTGCCCCGCTCATCATCACAGAGGCAAGCTGGCTGTAGCTGCCCTGCCGCAGAATGTTGCGCACAGCAGGCGTTGTCACAAGCACTTCGAATGCTGCGACGCGTCCGCCGCCCTTCTTGGGCAGGAGCCGCTGGGCAAAGATTCCCGTCAAGACATCGGCGAACTGCATACGCACGGCATCGCGCACATCCGGCGAAAACATCCCCTCCACACGCAGCGGTGTCTCTGCTGCACTCCGCGTGTGGAGCGTACCGAGTACGAGTATGCCCGTCGCTGCCGCCATCAGCGCCGCCTCCATCGTCGCGCGGTCGCGGATCTCCCCGATGAGCAGGATGTCTGGATCCTCACGCAGCGCACTCCGCACGGCGCCTGGAAACGCAGAAAAATCGCGCCCCGCCTCACGCTGACTGAGAAAGGAACGCGCGGGTGAAAATAGATATTCGACAGGATCCTCAAGCGTAATGATATGCACGCTTCGTGTTTGATTGATAACCTCGATCAGCGCGGCAAGCGTCGTCGTCTTTCCTGCACCCGTTGCACCGCAGACGAGTGCGAGTCCGCTCTGCACCTCGGCGAGTGCACGCAGACCAGCAGGCAGTCCGATCTCCTCCGGCGTTGGAATCCGTGCAGGCAGAAGCCGCAGTGCAAGGCCGAAGCCATCCTTCATGCGGTAGGCATTTCCGCGAAAACGCCGCCCCGCACAGCCCCACGCGAAATCAATATCCTGCGCAGCAAGCGCCGCAGGCTGTTCTGCATTCAGCATCATTTCCAACAGGTGCTCGACAAACGCCGCACACGGCACAAAATTCTCCGGTACGAGTACACCGTCCACACGCATCTGGATGCGCTGAGCGGGTGCGATGTGCAGATCAGATGCCTCCGCAGCAATCATACGGCGGAGGACATCCTCCCATGCCGCTCTCTCATCCATAGAATGCCCTCCCCACCTCCGCGAGTGTCGTCTTTCCTGCAAGCACCTTTGCCACACCGTCCTGCCACAGTGTCTCCACCCCATCCGCCTCTGCCGCACATCGAAGCGCCGCCTTATCATGGGTTTCGAGAATCTCCGCTCGAATCCGCTCCGTTACGGGCAGTACCTCATGGATTGCCATGCGCCCGCGATAGCCGCTTCCATGACAGTGCGGGCAGCCGCGCCCGCGCACAAGCCGCAGTTCCTCGTGATACATCGCCCCCAGCTGCATTGCCTCGTGCGAGTCGGCAGAAACCGCATACGACTCGCAGCAGTGATCGCACACGCGCCGCACAAGACGCTGTGCGATCACACCTGAGAGTGTCGCCGCGAGCAGATAGGGAGGCACCCCCATCTCGATCATGCGAAAGATCGCCGAGACCGTATCTTCCGTATGGAGTGTAGAAAAGAGGGCGTGCCCTGTGAGTGCAATCCGCACTGCCATCTCCGCGGTCTCCCGATCGCGGATCTCACCGAGCAATATCTTCTGTGCATCCTGACGCAGTGCTGCGCGCAGTCCCGTGACAAAGGTCAGCCCCGCCTCCGGATTCACCTGAAACTGGCTAATCCCCTCGATGCGTCGTTCCACGGGATCCTCAAGTGTCATGATGTGACAGCTCGGCTCGTTCAGTGCCGAGAGTGCGGCGTAGAGCGTCGTCGTCTTCCCCGAGTTCATCGGTCCGCACAGGAGGAGCAGCCCCGTCGGGCGGTGAATCAGACGCTCGAAAAGCTCCTGATTGCGCGCAGTGAAGCCAAGCTCCGTACAGCTGAGGAAGCGCTCGCGCGCGTCCATGATGCGCACAACCATGCGCTCCCCATCCACCACAGGCAGAACCGCAACGCGCATATCAATCGTGCGGCCGCCGTAAACATACCGAATCTGACCGTCCTGCGGGCGGTTGCGTTTCGACGTGTCGATTCCTGCCATCACCTTCAGCCGCGCAATGATGACGGGCGCGAGTTCCGACGGGAACTGGATCGGACGCTCCTGTAAAAGACCGTCCACACGCAGACGAATGCGAAGTCTGCCGTCCATCGGCTCAAGGTGGATATCCGTCGCCTCCTCCGCAAGCGCCGTATCCAAGACGGCATTGACAAGGGTCAGTACGCGGCTGCCGCGCGTACCCTCCTCCGGTGCAGCTCGCCGCATCTCACGAACAGCCTCGGCAATCAGGCGCTGCGCCTCCTCCAGCTCCATACCAACCGCTCCTTTCGCCATACCGCACACAGGCCATTATGAAGGCGCTGCAGATCCGTCGCCGGACTCCTTTGCATAGTCCACAGAGAGAAGATATAGTCCGCCTGCCGGAGCTGTCGGACTTGCAAGCCGCCGGTCACGCGCTGCAAAGATGGCGCCAAAGCGCTCCACCGAGATGCGGCCAAGCCCAACGTTTACCACCGTACTCATGATGTTGCGCACCATATGGTAGAGAAATCCATTCCCATGCAGATAGCACGAAAGACGCCCCGCCCCCTCCTCATCCAATCGGATCTCATCGAGCGTACGCACGGGTGACATCGGCGCGCCGCCCGCCGCACGAAAGGACGAATAGTCGTGCGTCCCGACAAGCATGGCAAGTGCTGTGCGCATTGCCCCCAGATCGAGCAGATGAAAAATCTGCCACACATAATTGCGCGTAAAGGGATTCGGTACTGTGCACTGCTCCAGCCGGTAGACATACGCCTTGCCCGTCGCTGCGTGACGCGCGCTGAAGTCCCGTCCCGCCTCCCACGCCTCTGTAACGACAATATCGGACGGCAAGAGACCATTCACCGCACGCGGCAGACGTTCGGTCGGAATGCGCCCGTCCGTAAAGAAGTTGACTACTTGCCCATAGGCGTGCACACCCGCGTCCGTACGTCCTGCGGCAGCAAGCTCCACCATCTCTCCGCAGACCTTCGCGAGTGCACGCTCGAGCACATTCTGTACGGCAGCGACGGGCGGTGTCTGCCGCTGAAAGCCGTGATAATGCGTCCCATCGTAGGAAACTTTCAGCACGATATTGCGCGCACGCGCCTTCATCATCTCCACGCTCTCAGGGCGCAATGCTCAGCCCTCCGAAACTCACAGCGCAGATCCCCGCCGCGCCGACGAGAAAGACCGCAATCGCCGCATAGTCAAGCCGCCCTGTGCGCAGCTCCTTCATCTGTGTCCGCCCCTCGCCGCCGCGATAGCAGCGTGCCTCCATCGCCAACGCAAGCTCATCTGCACGGCGGAATGCCGAGAGGAAGAGCGGTACAAGCACGGGCACAATCGCACGCAGACGCTGCACGATGTTCCCGCGCTCAAAGTCCGCGCCGCGTGCCTTCTGCGCCTTCATAATGCGGTCGAGCTCCTCAAGCAGCGTCGGCACAAAGCGCAGGGCAATCGTCATCATCATCGAGAGTTCATGCACCGGCACATGGAAGCGCCGCAGCGGAGAGAGCAGTGCCTCCAGTCCGTCCGTCAGGCGCAGGGGGCTCGTTGTAAGCGTCAGCAGCGTACTGAGGAGAATGAGCAGCACGAGGCGCAGCCCGATGTACGCACCGCGCGCAATCCCCTCCCATGTTGCCGCAAAAGGGCCCGCACGGAACACCTCCTCCCCCGGTGTCATAAAGAGATGCACGCCAAACGTAAAGAGGACAATCCATAGGATCGGGCGGATCGAACGCAGCTGCATCCCGAGCGGCACGTTGGAAAAGATCATCAAAAGTGCGACGCTCACCGCGAGCACTGCAAAACCTGCTGCATTCTCGACAAAGAAGATCAGAAGCAGAAAGAAAAAGAGCAGAACCATCTTCACGCGCGGATCCATGCGATGCAGAAACGAATCTCCGGGCAAATAACGCCCGATTTGAATATCATTCAGCAAGAACAATCACTTCCATTTTTATTTCTCTTATTATAACATCATCCACTGTCTTTTTCATTTCTTTTTCGCAGGATTTATGCTATAATAGTACGCATATAAGATGCCAAAATTATATTCTTCAGACAATTTACCGCGAAGAATATCCTGACAATAGATTGACAGATAAAGAAAGGTTCCCCTATGGAAGAAGTATTCATCGGACGACAAGCCATCTTGGATCAGCAGAAGAAGGTATACGCATATGAAATTCTCTTCCGCAGCGGCTTCCAGAACGCATTTGATCCAAACCTCGACGGCAATGTCGCGACGCAGAGCGTCATGGTCGGTGCCATGCTCGACTTTGGCATGAAAAAACTCGTCTCAGACCGTAAGGCATTCATCAACTTCACCGAGCAAAACCTGCTGAACCGTGCCCCGAAACTCCTCCCGAACGAAAGTGTCGTTGTGGAGATTCTGGAGACCGTACAGGCAACGCCGGAGATCTTGGAAGTGGTGCGGGAACTCAAGGAGGCAGGCTACAAGATCGCGCTCGACGATTTCGTCCTCAGCCCCGGCTACGAGCCGCTCATCGAGATGGCTGACATCATCAAGGTGGATTTCCGCATCACGGACTCTCCCAAAGAGCGCAAAAAGATGCGTGAGATACTGCCGAGTCACGTCCGTCTGCTTGCGGAAAAGATCGAAACCGAGGAGGAATTCCAACAGGCAGTAGACTTTGGATACGTCTTCTTTCAGGGCTATTTCTTCTGCAAGCCAACCGTTCTGCACCAGAGAAAACTCTCGGGCAACGCGCTCTCGCGCATGCGGCTCCTGAAGGAGGTCAATCGACCGGATGTTGACTTCACCGCTGTCACCAAAGTCATCTCGTCGGATACGAACCTCGTCCATAAGCTGCTCACCTTCATCAACTCCGCAGGCATTGGACTCAGCAATCACGTATCCAATCTGAAACAGGCAACGCTCCTGCTTGGGGCAACCGGCGTGCGGCGCTGGGTCACCCTCATCAGCCTCCAGACCATCTCCGAGGACAAACCGTCCGAACTCTTCACGCTCTCACTCCTGCGTGCAAAATTCTGTGAGCTCATTGTCTGTGAGCTCAAATCTAAGAAACTTACACCGGACACAGGCTTCCTTGTCGGAATATTCTCCTTGCTCGATGTTCTCCTGAGTCTGCCCATGGATGAAGTTCTCAAAGAGGTGGCACTCGCAGACGATCTCAACGCGGCACTCCTTGGCGATGACAATGAACTGCGCCGTGTGCTCGATCTTGTCATCGCCTATGAACAGGGCGACTGGGACGCGGTTCTTACCCGCGCAAAGCACCTGAACATTGCACCCGATCACCTGAAGGCCAACTACGATACAGCGCTTGAATGGTACAATATGCTCCAAAGAGTCAGCTGACCATGCAAAAAGCCCGTCGGAACAATTCCGACGGGCTTTTTGCATACCATGTTATTTCGGGTTGTACTCCACGATCGAGACCTTCTTGTTCTCGTTGAGATCGATCACCTCGTCGTCACCGAGCGAAACAATCGGAAGCGGCACAACGCCGTGCGGATACGCCGAGATCGTACCCTCGCGGTGGTTGCTGAGGAGCACACGCGAGCCGAGGAATGCATTCTTGATGTTCGTCAGCACGGGAATACAGACCTCTGGGTCAAGCGCCGTATACATCTGGCGTGCGATCTCTGCCACCGCGTCGAACGGCGTACGGCGCGGATAGCCCTCACGCTCGACCGTGATATTATCATAGAGATCAGCGACAGCAACGATGCGCGCATAGAGATGAATATCGTCCCCTTTGATATTAAACGGAAAGCCGCTCCCATCCATCCGCTCGTGATGCTGGAGTGCAGCAAGGCGTACGCCCTCCGTCAGACCTGCAATGTTGTTGAGAATCTGTGCGCCGTCCACCGTATGCTGAATATACTGCTCATAGTCCTCACCCTTCAGCGTCTCGACATTCTTTTCGAGCAGACGCTGATCGAATTTCGACTTGCCGATATCGTGCAGAAACCCCGCGAGCACAACATCCTTCGCGATCTCACGATCCAGCTGCATCCACTTGGCAAAGACCCCTGCGAGAATCGAAACGCGCAGCGAGTGATTGTAGATGTCACTCGCCAGATGATTGATCTCATTCAGATAGTCGATCGTTCCGCTGCGGCGCGAGAGCGGCAGCAGATCCGCCTGCACCATCTCGTTCGTCTCGGCAACGGGCACAGCCCCCGTTTTCTTCGTCTCCTCGAAGATGGATTTCGCAGTACCAACCACATTCTCATACTGCTTGATAAAGAGATTGCTGCGCGAGAAAATCGGAGATCGTTCCTCCTTCAGCTCCGTCTCGTCCTTGATATAGACAACGGGAACCTTCAGAAACTTGAGGCGCGTGATATGTGCTGCCGTCAGCTCCGTATTCTCCGACACAACAACCACACGCTTGGCATTGACGATCGTTCGCGCAAGTATCATTCCATTTTCAAGATCATCCACGGATATTGCACGCAAGATAAGCCCTCCCTCGATTATGTTCTATATAATGCACGAAACTATTGTACCTATAGATAATTCGACCTTTATGAAAAAAACCCTGCTTCCATAAAATAAAACTTGACTTTATTTTAATCTATACCGTATAATAACTTACGTTAGTACTTTATCTTATTAAAGCGACAGCAAGGAGAGTTGTGAAGATGAACTGGAAAAATATCCTTAAGGGCGCAGCGGCATTTGCGTTGTCGGCAGCACTGCTCACGGGCTGCGGCGGCGGTGAGAAGAAGGTCGCCTCGACGGACAATGCGGCAGAGATGGGAAAAATCATCGTCGGTCTTGACGACAACTTCCCGCCGATGGGCTTCAAGAACGAGAAAAACGAGATTGTCGGCTTTGACGTGGATCTCGCGAAGGAGGCGGCAAAGCGCCTCGGACGCGAGGTGGAGTTCAAGGCGATCGACTGGTCGAGCAAAGAGGCGGAGCTTAAAAGCGGCCGTGTCCAGATCCTCTGGAACGGGCTCGACATCACCGACAAGCGCAAAGAGAATATGCTCTTCTCCAATCCCTATATGGACAATCGCCAGATCATCTTTGTGAAGAAGGGCAATGCCTCCATCACGGATGAAAAGAGTCTTGCGGGCAAGACCGTCGGCACGCAGAGTGCAGGTACGGCGGAGGAGTACATCGACGCGACCCCATTCTACAAAAACGATGTCAAGGAGGTCAAGAAGTACCCCGACTATGTTGCGGCGTTCATGGATCTCGAGAACGGTCGTCTCGATGCGGTCATCGGCGATGAAATCGTCGGCCGCTACTACATGAGCAAGCACCCCGAGGAGCTCGCAGCGCTCGACGTGGTGGTCGGTCCCACGAGCGAATTCGGCATTGCATTCGCCAAAGACAACACGGCACTGCGCGATGAGGTGCAGAAGGTGCTCGACGAGATGAAGAAGGACGGTACGATGGCGAAGATCTCAACCGAGTGGTTTACAAAAGATATCACGAAATAAAGATATGACAGAGGAGGCTGCTGCGGAGTGCGGCAGCTTCTTTTTGCCTGCTAGGATGAATTGAATGGATAAAACACTGGATACGATACTGCTCATGCTCGAGGGCTCGACCGTCACCCTCGAGATTTTCTGTGTCACGCTCGCACTCTCCCTCCCGCTCGGTCTCTTTGCTGCACTCGGACGGCTCTCGCGGTTTCGTCTGCTCAGCCGACTGCTCGAAATCTATATCTGGATCATGCGCGGCACACCGCTGATGCTGCAGCTGCTCTTCGTTTATTTTGCCCTGCCCATGGTCGGTATCATGCTGCCCGACATTGCGGCGGCACTGCTCGCCTTCGTCCTCAACTATGCCGCCTACTTCGCGGAGATCTTCCGCTCCGGCATACAAGCTGTGCCGCGCGGACAATTCGAGGCGGCACGTGTACTCGGCATGAGTGCGCCGCTCACCATGCGGCGCATCGTCCTGCCGCAGGTGCTGCGCATCACCCTGCCCCCCGTCAGCAATGAAACCATCAACCTCGTCAAGGACACCTCGCTCGTCTACATCCTCGCCATGAACGACCTCCTGCGCGTTGCACGCACCATCGTTCAGCGCGAGTTCGACATGACCCCCTTCCTCATCGCAGGGATTTTCTACCTCGCAATGACCGCTGTGCTCACATGGGGATTCAAGAAATTGGAGGCACACTATGGCAGATACGACAGCTAACGAAATCATGCTCTCCATGCGCGGCATTCATAAAGCCTTTGGTACGCTCGGTGTCCTGCGCGGCATCGACCTCAGCCTTGCGCGCGGCAATGTGCTCGCCATCATCGGCTCGTCCGGCTCGGGCAAATCCACCCTCCTGCGCTGCATCAACAAGCTTGAGACGATTGACCGCGGGGACATCACAATTCATGGAGAAAAACTCTGCTGGACGAAGGACGGCGAAACCACAGCGACCTACGCAAGCACTGCCGACGTGCGGCGCATCCTCATGTCCACGGGCATGGTTTTTCAACAGTTCAACCTCTTCCCCCACATGACTGTCATTGAAAACCTCATCGAAGCGCCCTGTCATGTCAAGGGTATGAAGAAGGACGAGATTCTGCCCTACGCGCGCGAACTCCTCGCCAAGGTTGGACTCTCCGACCGTGAGAACTACTACCCGAGCCAGCTCTCCGGCGGGCAGCAGCAGCGCGTCGCCATCGCGCGGGCACTTGCTATGAAGCCCGACATCATGCTGTTTGATGAGCCGACCTCCGCGCTCGACCCCGAGCTCACGGGCGAGGTGCTCCGCACCATGCGGGCGCTTGCCGCCGAGCGCATGACCATGATCGTCGTCACACACGAAATGGCATTTGCCCGCGAAGCGGCAACCAATGTCATCTTTATGGAGAACGGCGTAATCGTCGAGCAGGGAGAGCCGCAGACATTTTTTAGTGCACCGAAAGAAGAACGGACACGGGAGTTCCTCAGGAACATGCTTTGAGATTTTTCGCAAGAAAAGAGCATCTATGGAAATGTAGTGTCCCCAAAAAGTTGGACCTGAAAGCACAGGAAAGTAATTTTCTGTGCTTTTTCGATTTGTGACTTACTTCATTGTGCCGCACGCCGCAGCGTCTTCTCCGTCCAAAAATAGGCAAGTACGACGGGAATTGCTGCACCGATCCATGCGAGGGGATATGCCATGCACGCGCCGAGAAAACCGAGTGAACTGCAGAGAAAGATGGCTGCAACCGCACGCATGATGAGCTCCATCACGCCCGCAATGGTTGGAATGACACTCTGTCCAAGCCCCTGCAATACGTTGCGGTAGACAAGCAGGAGCGCGAGGATGGTATAGGTCGAGCCAGTGACAACGAGATAGGTGTGCCCATAGGCGATGACCTCCTCCGCACCCGCTGCATCGGCACCGACGAAGAGCTCCAGGAAGAATGTGCCGAACGCGATCAGGAGGACGCCGATGCCGACGGCGAACGCCATCGACATTTTGAGGCACGCATGCACCCCCATGCGGATGCGCTCATACTTCTGTGCGCCGTAGTTCTGCGCCGTGTACGCCGCCATTGCATAGCCGAACGAGAGCATTGGCATGACCGCGACGGCGTCGATCTTCTGCGTCGCTGCATATGCCGCAACGGGCAGTGCACCGAGGTTGTTCAGCGCGACTTGCACGATGATCGCACCAATGGCGATGACGGAAGACTGAAATGCCATCGGCAGCCCCATGCGCAGATGCGCCATAAGAACGGAGGTATTCGGCTGCCAGTCCGACCAGCGCGTATGCAGAACAGGTACACGCCGCCGTATATAGATCCAGAAGAGAAACGCGCCGATCCCCTGCGAGAAAACTGTCGCAAGTGCCGCGCCCGGGATGCCCCAGCCGAACACGAGGATCGCAACCGGCTCGAGTACGACATTGATCGCAAGCGTAACGGCAAGAAGGACGGTTGGCGTCTTGCTGTCACCGAGCGCGCGAATCAGGCAGTTTTGCAGATAGAGCAGGAGGAAGATCACAAGCCCTGCAAAGACAATCGAAATGAAGTCATACGCTCCGTCCAAAATCTCGAGCGGTGTCTCCATCAAGACGAGCAGCGTCCGTGTCAGCGGCAGGACAATCGCCGTCAGTGTGAGTGCCACCGCCACGCCGAGCAGGATACACGTCGCTGCACTCTGGCGCACCCCCGCATGGTCACCCGCGCCGAAGCGCTGCCCCGTGTAGATCGTGACCCCCGTACAGAACCCCATGATGAAGCCCAGCGTCAAAAACATGAGGCTGCCTGTGCAGCCGACCGCCGCGAGCGCATTGACCCCAAGGAAACGTCCGACAATGAGCGTATCAATAAAGGCATAGAGCTGCTGCATCATATTGCCCGCAACAAGCGGCAATGCGAAAAAGAAGATGAGCCGTGCGGGCTCACCCTCCGTCATATTCTTTGTCATTCCAGATACCTCGTCACGAAAATGCGCAGTTTTTCTTGAAGATAAACCGTATTTGTGAGAAGTGCACTTGCATTCGGCGCAAATTTGACGAGGTAGAGTTGGGGATCACCGCTCACCCAAAAATCTGCGGGATATGGCGTAACTTCGCAGCCCGCCTTCTCGAAGTTGAGCACAGCACGCGGCAGATGGAACGCCGAGGTCACGAGAATCGGATGCGTGAACCTCTCACGGCGCAGAATTTCCGCCGAGTAGCGCGCATTTTGCCCCGTCGTTAGACTGCGCCCCTCCACATAGATCATTTCGCTCGGTACACCAAGAGAGAGTAGTACGCGCCGCGCGATCTCCGCCTCCGAGCCCGTATCGCTGAACACCTGCCCGCCCGAGAGGAGGATCGGCAGGTTGTAGAGCCGGTGAAGCCGCAGCGTTGTGAGAAGCCGCGAGGATGGGCTCTGCGCGAGCATCCCCACGCCGTCCACATCCTGCACATCCGCGATCGCCCCACCGCCAAGCATGACGATCACATCCCCCTCGGGATGCGCCGGCACTTCATACGTCTGCTCAAGGCTTCCCATCAGCCGATCGGAGACGGCACCGATGGAGAGCAGATAGAGCGCAAGCGAAAGTACGGCGAGCAGCCCCGCCGCACGATGTTGGTGTCGTTTTTTCCAAAGATAGACAGCAATCCCGATCATCGCGAGAATAAAGATCCCCGGCGGCAGAATCCACGCCGCACCGAATTTCAAAATATAGATCATAAAAAAGGAAAATACGCCTCCACCGCGAATATTTAGAATATATAGCGAGACACGTCTTGCCGTGTTCTTCGCTTCTCCATTCTATCAGAATCTGTGTCGAATTACAAAGGAGAGATCATTTCATGGCAATCATCGAATCCGAGCACATTGATGCCGAGAAGCGTTTTGGCGGAAACGGTACGATCCACATTCAGAAGCTGCTCAGTCCGACCGAGCTCGACGGCAAATGTGCGATGTACGCGCGCGTGACGATCCCGCCCCACGCATCGATGGGCGTGCACAAGCACGAGGGCAATACGGAGACCTATCACATTCTCTCAGGCCGTGCGCACTATAACGACAACGGCTCGGAGATCGAGATCGGCCCCGGCACGACGACGTTCTGCGGCGACGGCGAGGTACACGCCATTGCCAACGCCTCCGAGACCGAGGATCTCGTCTTTATGGCGCTGATTATCAATAAATAAATACAAGAGAAAGCCCGCAACGGAAATTCTCCGCTGCGGGCTTTTTGCGTTCGTTGAGGATTCTCACTCATACCTGAGCGCGTCGATGGGATCCAGCCGCGCAGCCTTGCGTGCGGGGTAGATGCCGAAGAAAAGACCGATCCCGACGGCAAAGGAAAACGAGACAAGGACCGGCAGGAGCTCGATGGTGGTGGTAAGCCCGCCAAACGAACCGATTGCTTTGGAGAGGGAAACGCCGAGCGTGATGCCGATCACGCCGCCGACGATGCCGATAACCATGGACTCGATCATGAACTGCATGAGCACGTTGGAGGAGGTCGCGCCGAGCGCCTTTCGGATGCCGATCTCGCGCGTGCGCTCGGTGACGGAGACCATCATGATGTTCATGATGCCGATGCCGCCGACGAGCAGCGAGATGCCCGCGATCGATCCGAGAAGCAGCGTAATCATATTCGTGTTCTCCGTAAAGCTCTCCATGAGACTGGTCATGTTGCGAACGGTGAAATCGTCCTCTGCCCCGTGACGAATGTGGTGCCGCTGACGCAGCAGATTCTCAACGTCTGCCTGCACCTGATTCATCCGATCGGGACTCGATACCTGTATGTTGATGGCTTGGACGTATGTAATGGCAAGCATACGCTCCTGTGCTGTCGTGATTGGGATGTAGATCACGTCGTCCTGATCCTGCCCGATGGACTGCCCCTTCTCCGCCGTCAGTCCGATGACCTTAAACGGCTGATTGTGGATGCGGATGTTCTTGCCGATGGGGTTCTCCGTACCAAAGAGATTCGAGGCGACAGTCGGACCGATCACGGCGACACGGCTGCGCTTTGCCATATCGTTTGCAGTGATAAACGACCCGTTTTCGACCTTGAGTGAGCGGATCTGCATCAGCTCCGGCGTAACGCCCTCCACCGTCGTATTCCAGTTGAGATTCCCGTTCACGACCTGATAGGCGCCGGAGACCGAAGGGGATACGTAGTCAATCCCTTTGATCTTGCTCTCAATCGCCTTGGCATCATCGTATTTCAGAGACTTGCGTGAGCCCGCCTTGCCTCGTACACCGCCCGTGTTCGCAGAGCCGGGCATGACGATGAGCATATTCGAGCCGAGGCTCGCAAAGGAGTCGGCGACGCTCGTACGCACGCCCATTCCGATGGAGACCATGGCAATGACTGCGCCCACGCCAATGATGATGCCGAGCATAGTGAGTAGGGAGCGGAGCTTGTTCGCGAGCAGGGCGTTCACCGCCATGCCGAAGCATTCCTTAAACAACATCCATCGCCACTCCCTTCCCCTCATCACGCGTGATCCTGCCGTCGCGCACGAGGAGCTGACGGCTCGCACGCACGGCAATCTCCGGCTCATGCGTGACAAGGATGATCGTGTGCCCCTTCTCATGCATCCGCTCAAAGATCTCCATGATCTCCTTCGTGGACTTCGTGTCAAGATTGCCCGTCGGCTCGTCCGCCATGATGATGTGCGGATCGTTCACAAGGGCGCGGGCAATCGCGACGCGCTGCCGCTGTCCGCCCGAAAGCTCGTTCGGCAGATGCGCCCCACGGTCAGAGAGCCCCACAGCAGCGAGCATTTCCTGCGCCCGCTCCGTACGTTCGTGCCGCCCAACGCCCGCATAGACGAGCGGCAGAGCGACGTTGTCGAGCGCTGAGATGCGCGGAAGCAGATTGAAGTTCTGAAAGACAAATCCGATCTTCTTGTTGCGCGTCGCGGCAAGAGCATCATCACTGAGTCCCGCGACCTCCGCGCCGTCGAGCAGATACGAGCCCGCGCTCGGACGGTCGAGACAGCCGAGGATGTTCATAAGCGTCGATTTGCCGGAACCTGACGGCCCCATGAGAGCGGCAAACTCACCGCGCCGAATCTCGAGGTCGATGCCGTCGAGTGCGGCAAGGGTCTCTCCGCCGATGCGGTAGAGCTTGCGGATACCGTGCAGACGGATGGTCGAGGGCACTTCTTTTTGTTCCATCGAAATCCCCCCGTATCAGAACGGCGGCGGGCCGCCCGCCTGCATACTCATCGGGACGATCTTTGCCGTATAGGTGCTGACGACGCGCTCACCCTCAGAAAGACCGCTGAGGATCTCGACATACTCGTCACTGTAGATGCCCGTCTCAACATAGCGCGTCTCCTGCGTGCCATCCTCCTGCAGGACGAGAACATACGATCCTGCTGCGTCCGTCTTGAGCGTGGAGAGCGGTACGACGAGCGCATCGTTTCGATCTGCCGTGTTGATGACGACGCGTGCCGTCATCGCCGGCAGGAGCAGATTCTCGGGATCGTCCACATCGAGGGTCACATAGTAGTAGATGACGCTCGTCCCCGATGAGGAGGACGAGGCGGACGAACTGGTATCCCAGCTGTTTGTCACGTCGGTCTGCGAGATCTTAGAGACGCGTGCCGTAAATTTCTTGTCCGTAAAGGCATCGACGGTAAACGTCGCCTCCTGCCCGATGCGGATGTTGCCGATGTCCGTCTCATCCACCTTCGCCTTGATCTGCTTCTTCGATAGGTCGGCGATGCGCATGATGACGGTTGGATTGTCTGAGCCCTGGACCGCCATCGTCCCTGCCGTCTTCGGTTCGCCCACAACAACGCCCGAGATCGGTGCGGTGATGATTGTCTCGTTCGCATCTGAGTTTGCTTCCTCGAGCGTCGACTGCGCCGTATCGTAGTTGTACTCTGCATCTTCGAGGTCGGATTTGGACTTCGCGCCAATGCTTTCGAGATAGCTCATGCGGTTGTACTTCGCACGCGTATTCGTCACGCGGTACTGCGCCTGGTCACGTTTCGCCTCGTAGTCCTTGCCGTCGAGCGTCGCAACCACCTGCCCTGCCGTAACGACATCATTCTCCTTGACGAGGACGGAATTGATGCGTGCTGTGATCTTGGAGCTGACCTCCACGGAGTCCACAGGGCGGATCGTCCCTGTCGCCTCGACGGTCGACTTGATGTCCATGCGCTGCACGGCAACCGTCTCGACGGCCTGTGCCGTCTTTTCCGCCGCACTCGACTCCATATACCAATACACGCCGCCCGCGACCAGCACCGCCGCCAGTGCACCGATGCCGATAATTTTGCCACGTTTCATTTACTTCACCTTCTTCGCTGCAGCATCCGTACCGCCCTCAGTGTATGCCGCCTTTGCTGACGCGCGCTCCTCAGCGGTCACGGCGGGAAGCCCCTCCGCCGCCGCGCGTTCACTGTCCGTCAGCTCTGTCCCCATGATATTCTCAACCTGTGCGCGGCAGCGTGCATAGTCATAGCGTGCACTGATCGCGTTCGTCTCCGCCGCACTGAGCGCCGTCTGCGCGTCGATGATGTCGAGCAGGATGCCCTCGCCCGCGCGATAGCGTTCATTCGCAATGTGATAGTCCTCGCGTGCCTGACGCACCGCATCTCCCGTCGAGGTAAACCGCTGCTCCGCCTCGCGCATGTTGAGATATGCCTTGCGGAGGTTCAGGTCAATGGTCTCCTCCGTCTTTTTCAGCGTCAGCAGGGCAATGTCACGCTCTGCCTCTGCCGCCTCAATCGCCGCGCGCGTAACGCCGCTGTCAAAGATGTTCCAGCTGACGCCGACGGAGGCAGATACGTCCGCGTTCGTATCATGACGCGGCCGAAACTGGCTCGTAAGGCCTGTGCCGAGGGTGAGACTGACGGTGGGCTTCTTCCCTGCCCGTGCACTTTCGACAGCAAGCTCCTTCTGCTGCACCTTCATCCGCTCCTCTGCAAGATCGATGCGGCTGCGGTTCGCGTATGAAATACAGTTCTCCACCGATGTTTCAAATGGCTGATACGCAACCTCGCTCGTGAGTGTCAGCGGCTCCGTACGGCTGATATTCAGCAGATTTCGCAGCGCTGCAAGGCTCACCGCGTAGGTGTTCTCCGCACGGGTGAGTTCCTGCCGCGCATTCGACAACTCCACGGAGGAGCGCAGCACATCGATCTTTGCCTGTGCCCCCGCCTCGTAGAGAGCAGTGACATTCTTTAGGTGCGCGTCGTATTTGTTCACAGTGTCCCGCTGCACCTCGATCTTTTTGCCTGCCTCCACGGCATCCCAGTAGGCGGCAGTCACCTCGTACTTCAGATCTTCACGCGCACGCTCGGTCGTGAGACGTGCCGCACGTGCACCGAGTTCGCTCGCTGCGATATTTGCCTCGTTCGCACCTCCGCTGTAGAGCGGCAGACGCGCCGAAAGCGCGAGCGTATTGCTCGCCTGTGCATCCTCGTCCCGCGTCTTGCTCGTACGCAGTGTGTCAGACGCCTCCGCTGCGATGCTGTTCCTGCCGCGTGCCTGTTTCAGTGCGGCATCGGCAGACTGCTCGCCCGCCCGCGTGACGCGCAGCCCCGTATTCGCGGCAAGTGCCGTCTGGATTGCCTCCGCAAGCGTAAGGCTCATCGCATCCGCTTGCAGCGGAAGGAAAAGAGCCGTACTCAGAGCGAGTGCCGCAAACGCACGCCGCTTGCGTCCCTTATGATACATAAAGTCCACCTCGATTAGGAAATTAGTCCATATAACATAGCGCCCATGCTAACGCAGGGGCGCTATGTCCTTATTAGAGTGCTGTTATTTTTCAATTAGAGGCTCGGATGCTCTATGAGATACTGCTTCGCCGCCTCGAACTGCACATCGCTTGTGTCCTGCGGGCTGCGCTCAACGATGATATCAGGCGTGATGCCCGTACCGTCGATGGAGCGTCCGCTCGGTGTCACGTACTTTGCAATCGTGAGCTTCAGCCCGTCCTCGTGAAAGAGCGGCAGAACCGCCTGAACCGATCCTTTGCCGTACGAGGTTGTGCCGATGACCGTTCCCGCACCCGTATCCTGCAGTGCCCCCGCGAGAATCTCCGAGGCGCTCGCGCTGTTCTCGTCGATGAGCACAGCGATCGGGTATTTCCGCTCGTCGAGGGAGGAGCGATAGACCTCCTCGCTGCCATCGCGGTCGATCACAGAGACAATCACGCCGGCGGGAACAACCTGCTCGGCAACGGCGACGCAGCTTGTGATGAGCCCCCCCGGATTCTCACGCAGGTCGATGATGAGGGAGGTCATCCCCTCGTCCGCAAGGCGGTTCATCTCCGCAGAGAACTCCTCGCCCGTATGCTCAGCAAACGAGCCAATGCGGATGTAGCCGATGGTCGTACCCTCGACGAGCACACCGCGCACGGACGCAACCTGTATGATGTCGCGCGTGATCGTGTACTCCTTCTCCTCACCGCCCCGCAGGATGCGCAGAACGACCTGCGTACCCGCCTCGCCGCGAATCCGCAGAGCAACCTCCTCATTCTGCAGCTCGCTCGTCGGCGTACCGTCCACGGCGAGGATCTCATCGCCCGCACGCAGCCCTGCCGCCTCGCCGGGTGTACCCTCGAGGACGGAGATGATCTTGACGATATTGTCCTTAAACCCCATCGTCACACCGATTCCGCCGAACGAGCCCTCTGTGTGCTGGCGCAGTTCCTTGAACATCGACGGCGGCATATAGACGGAGTGCGGATCATCGAGTGCGGAGACCATGCCGTCAATCGCACCGTCAATGAGTGCCGTCGTATTCGGCGCGTTCACATAGCGCGCCTGAATGAATTTCATCACGCCGAAGAAGCGCAGGACATCATCTGCATACAGTCCCGCCGAACGCAGGAGTGCCCCCGCTGCAAAGACGGTCATCATGCTCCCCAGCAGCGCGGACAGAATGACAATGGAAATGAGTTTTTTTCTGTTCATATCCTCTTTCGCTTAATTATAGATAGGCAAGCGGGTTGACCGGCTCGCCGTTGACGCGCACCTCAAAATGGCAGTGCGGACCTGTGGAGTTGCCCGTGGAACCGCACTCGGCGATCAGCTCGCCCTGCGCAACACTCTGCCCCGTGCTCACATCGAGCGACTGACAGTGTCCGTACAGAGTCGAGATGCCGCCGCCGTGGTTGATGATAACGGCGTTGCCATAGCCCGAAATCCACCCCGCGTATTCGACCGTTCCCGCCTGTGCGGCGTAGATCGGATCACCGTAGTCGCCGCCGATGTCAATGCCGCTGTGGAAGCGCTGGGCCCCCGTGATGGGGTGTGTGCGCCAGCCGAAATCCGAGGTGATCGAGCCTGCAAGCGGCCAGATCATTGCTCCCGATCCCTGCACGGGCAGGTTGCGCATGCTGCTGCGCTGCAGCATCCTCGTAATGCGCTCCGATGCCGCGCGAGACTCATCCTGCTTGCGGTCGATCGTCGCCTTGTCGTACTTCATCTGCTCGATGAGTGCCTGCTGCGCCTCAACCTTCTCCTCCATCGCGAGACGTGCCTCACGCGCCTTCTTTTCGAGAGGTTCCTGCGCCGCCCTGTCCTTCTCAAGCTCTTCCTTCAGCGCGAGCATCGCATTGCGCTGGGTCAGCACTGCATGGACGAGATCATAGTCCTGCTTGATGACGCGTTTGAGGAGATCCATACGCGTCAGGAAATCCGAGAAATCCTTCGCACCAAAGAGCACATCCACATAGGAGATCTGCCCGTTGATGTAGATATCACGCACACGCTTCCCGAGGGCATCGCTCTTGCGATCGTAGTCGCGCTCGGCGACCTCGAGCTTCTCCTCGTTCTCCTCCAGACGTTCTAGTGTCGCGTTGAGTTCGGCACGCCGTGCTTTATGCTCGGCAATCGCCTCATCCGCAGCCTCGTCGAGGATGCGTTTCTGCTCGGAGAGCGAGTCGATCTTGCCCGCGAGCTCATCACTCTGCCGCCCGAGTTCCTCGACCTGTGCGTCGTAGCTGTCGCGCTCCTCTTCGAGGGTCGCCGCCATGCCCTGCCCTGTTGTAAGGAAGGCAGCAGCAAGCGCCGCCGCGAGCGTCTTTTTCATCACTTGTTTCATAGGACTGTTACACCTTCAGGAAGCGCTTCAGCGATATCCATGCACCTGCGGCACCGATCGCCATGCCGAGCAGGACGATGACAATGCCCACATAGGTCATGAACGGAGACTGCGGGATCAGCGGGAAAAAGGCAAGGGTATCGTACACCTTGTTCACCACGCCCGCATAGAAGCTGCGCAGAACAAACGCGGAGATCATACCGCCGATGCAGCCGAGCACAATGCCCTCGAGCACAAACGGCCAGCGAATGAACTCATCTGTCGCACCAACGTATTTCATGATCGCAATCTCACGCCGCCGCGCGAACACCGTCAGACGAATCGTATTCGCGATGATGAAAACCGTTGCACCTCCGAGCAGGAGGATGAGCAGCACGCCAAAGATGCGTATGAGCCGCGTGATGTCAAAGAGATGTTCCACGACATCCTGCCCGTATTTCGCCGACTCCACACCGTCCATGCGCTCGATCTGCTTCGCCGCCGTCTCCACCATGTCCGGCTGACGCACCGTCACCTCATAAGCGTTCGGCAGCGGGTTCTTGTCACCGAGCGCATCGAGCAGATATTTCTGCTCGCCCAGGCGCTCCGACAGGCGTTTGCGCGCCTCCTCACGTCCGACGTATTTGACCGACTCAATGCCCTGCAGGCCGCGGATCTTTGCCCCGATTTCCTCCTCCGCATCCTCCTCGAGGTTGTCCTGCAGGTAGACACTGATCTGTACCTGCGACTCGAGAAGCGATGCCGCGCGGTTCATATTCAGTGCGAGGATGAGGAATACGCCGAGGATAAAGAGCGAAACCGCAACCGTACCAACCGCCGCAAACGTCATCCAGTTGTTGCGGCGCAAGGAGCGAAAGACCTCCTGCACATAGTATTCGGCGGTTCTAATCTTCATATCCATATCCTCCGCGCAGTTCATCACGCACAATGTGCCCGCCCTCGATGGCGATCACACGGCGCTGCATGGTATCGACGATGTTCTTGTCATGCGTTGCCATGACAATCGTCGTCCCCGCTGCATTGATTCGTTTAAAGATGTCCATAATGTCCCAGCTTGTCTCGGGGTCAAGATTACCCGTCGGCTCATCCGCGATCAGGATCGCAGGGTCGTTCACAATCGCGCGCGCGATCGCCACGCGCTGCTGCTCGCCGCCCGAGAGCTGCGAGGGGAAATTGCGGTATTTGTCGCGCAGTCCGACCACATCGAGCACGGCGTTCACACGCCTCTGAATCATTTGACGCGGTGCCTCAATGACGCGCATGGCGAACGCCACATTCTCATAGACCGTCTTGTCCGAGAGCAGACGATAGTCCTGGAAAATCACGCCGAGCCCACGTCGAAGATATGGAACATCCATGACATCCATATTAACGACATCATGCCCGTTGACGAAGAGCTCCCCCTCCGTCGGCAGCTCCTCACGAAAGAGCATCTTGATAAATGTGGACTTGCCTGCACCGCTCACACCGACGACAAAGACAAAGTCCCCCTTGCCGATCTCGATACTGACATGGTCGAGTGCGACCACGCCGTTATCATATATCTTTGAGACATTCTTCATCCGAATCATATTTTCGTCTCATTCCTCTCCAAGCTGAACCGCCTGCATGAAGCAGACGTCCCTAAAAAACGCTTCCTATTATAGCACAAATCAAAAAAACTACAAAATGTTACGTTGCCATTTTCTGCATCGCATGGTATTCTCTTTTCGGTAAATGATTCTTATTTTAGAGGAAACAGCGATGCTCCTTAAAAAAATTTTCTTTGTGACGCTGGGACTCGTCAGTCTCGGGCTCGGCATTCTCGGCATATTTCTCCCCGTGCTGCCGACCGTCCCGTTCGTCCTGCTCGCCGCGTTCTGCTTCACGCGCAGCTCGCACCGCCTCGATCGCTGGCTGCGGACGACGCGGCTCTACCGTGAGACCGTGCGCCTCATGGAAAACAGCAGGCACGGAATGACACTTGCGAAAAAAATACGCATCCTGCTGCCCGTAACAGCGATCATGGGGCTGTCCTTCTTCTTTACCGATTTCCTTCCGGCACGCATCCTCCTCGCCGCCGTATGGACAATCCACCTCATCTTCCTCTTTGTTCGCGTTCCCACCATCCAAAAGGGAGCATAACGCCCCATCGTCATTCCGTTTGACAAAGCACCTCGGATTCGTTAGAGTGTAACCATACAGAGACTAGGGAGGTTTTTATGACAAACTGCAAAGAGATCAACTGGCACAGCACACGTCTCGACCGCGTCATGAATATACGCATCTATGGAAAATCGGCGGGCGTTCCCATCCTCGTCTTCCCGACACAGGACGCGATGAGCGACAACTTCGAGAACTTCGGCATGATTGACGCCGTCGCTGATGATCTTGCACGCGGCCGTATCCAGCTCTTCTGCGTGGACACCGTTGACACGGAGACGTGGTCGAACATCTGGGGAGATAAGGAATGGCGCGCGCGGCGGCAGGAGGCATACTACGGCTACATTATCGACGAGGTGCTCCCCTTCCTGCACAAGGAGAATCGGAGCGGTCGTCTGCCGATCGCCGCAGGGTGCAGCCTCGGCGGGCTGCATGCCGCGATTGTCTTCTTCCGCCGTCCCGACCTCTTTGACGGTGTACTCTCCCTCTCCGGCGTCTACGATGCAAAATTCTTCACCGACGGCTGGATGAACGAGACGCTCTACGACAACTCGCCGCTCGACTTTCTCGCGCATATGCCAACGGATCATCCCTATATCGACCTGTACAATCAGCGGCGCATTGTCCTGTGCGTCGGGCAGGGACGCTGGGAGGAAGAGGGCCGCCGTACAACGGCGCTCATGGGCGACCTCCTCTACAGCAAGGACATCCGCGCATGGGTCGATTTCTGGGGCTACGACGTCGATCATGACTGGGACTGGTGGAAGAAACAGTTCGTCTATTTCCTCCCTTTTATCCTGCGTGAACAAGCATAAATGAGGTGATCGTATGAACTTTATCTTTGTATCCCCGCAGTTCCCGCGTGTCTACTGGAACTTCTGCGACCGCCTCAAGAAAAAGGGCGTCAACGTCCTCGGCATCGGCGACACCCCGTACGACCAACTCGCACATGAGGTGCGTGAGTCGCTGACCGAATACTACTTCGTCCCCTCACTTGCCGACTACGATCAGATGCTGCGCGCCGTCGCATTTTTTACCTTCAAATACGGACGCATCGACTGGATTGAATCCAACAACGAGTACTGGCTCGCGAGCGACGCACGTCTTCGCACGGACTTCAACATCCGCACAGGCTGGCAGAGCGGCGACATGGATCACATCAAGAACAAGTCCGCTATGAAACCCTTTTACAAGAAGGCGGGCATTCCCACCGCACGCCTGACGAAGGTCACGACACTCGCCGCCGGCGAGGAGTTCCTCGCCGAGGTTGGCTACCCCGTCATCGTAAAGCCAGACACCGGTGTCGGCGCGACAGATACCTACCGCATTGACACATACGACGAGCTGCGGCATTTCTACGCCTCAAAACCAACCGTTCCGTACGTCATGGAGGAGTTCGTAACGGGCGACATCTGCTCCTACGATGCCATCGTGGATGCAGACTCCAACCCCATCTTCGAATCCATGACCGTCTGGCCGCCGTCCGTCATGGACATCGTCCTCTATCAGCTCGACCTCTCCTACTACACAACGGACATCGTGCCCGACGCGCTGAAAAAGGCGGGACGTGCCACACTGCGGGCGTTCCATGTGCGCAGCCGCTTCGTCCACCTCGAGTTCTTCCGCCTCACAAAGGCAAAGCCGGGGCTCGGAAACGTAGGTGACTTCATCGGACTCGAGGTCAACATGCGGCCTGCCGGCGGCTACACAACCGACATGATGAACTTCGCACACTCCACTGATGTCTATGAGATCTGGGCGGACATGATCACGGCGAACCGCCGCCTCCTCCCCGACCGCAGCGAACACTGTTACTGTGCATACGCAAGCCGCCGCGACTTCCACCGCTACGTCCACACACACGAAGACATTCTCGCCCGATATGCCGGCAAAATCGTCATGTGCGAGCGCATGCCCGAGATGATGTGGCCGCAGATGGGCAACCATATGTATACAGCAAAGCTGGACGGACAGGCGGAGACCGACGAGTTCATCCGCTTCGTACAGGAACAGCAGGGATAACGGCACTAAAAAAGTTGTTGTATGAGATCAAACGGCCTCGTACAACAACTTTTTTTGTCAGCGCACGCCGCGCACGGCGATCCAGTACTCTCCAGCCTTAAAGTCCATCGTGACATCGGAGAAGCCCGCTGCGCGGAAGAGGCGCTCGAACTCCTCCGGGGTCGGATTCGTCAGATCATAGCCTGCGATCTTCGCGCGGATGCCCTCGGGCAAATCGTCTCGTCCATAGATTTCGGCGAGCAGAAGGAACGTGCCGCCCCGCCGTATGACGCGTGCGGCTTCCTTTAGACTTTCCTCCGGCGATGGCCAGAAATAGAAGCTCTCCACCGTCACCACCGCATCAAACTGTCCATCCGCAAACGGGAGATGCTCCACCGAGCCGTACAGGATCTCCATGCGGCCCGCCTCGATGAGCCCTGCGTTGAACGCGCGCGATGCCTCCACCGAGGTCTCGGCGTAGTCAATGCCGACGAGATGTCCCTCGGTCACACGCTGTGCCATGCGCGCGAGCGTATTGCCGCCGCCGCAGCCGATATCGAGCACAGTATCCCCTGCACGCAGGTCGATCTGCGCGAGTCCCCACTCCACGAGCTGCGCATGACTCTCGTTCATACGCGCGAGCATCGCACGCCCTGCCTCTCCCTCGGGACGGCGCGGATTCCCCTCCACCGTCTCCCGATCGAGCTTCTGCCAGTCTGCCTCTGCCATTTACTCCACCCCCATCGTCTGCTTTGACAGGTCAAAACCGAACTGCATCGGATCGGCAGGATCCCATATGCGCGTCTCCTCATTGTAACGCACAGGCACGTAGAACGTCACTGTCCCCACAGGCTCCAATTCGCGATATGCCTCCGCCGTCGCCTCCACCGCCGTACGCCGCAACTCCTCGGGGCTGCCGCCCAAGTTCATCCGCTGACGCAGGAGGGAGGATGCCTTCTCGCGTGCCGCCGGCATATTGAACCGCGTCACCGTGACCTCAACGGTAGCCAGTCCATTGCCCTGCTCCGAGACGGCCGTCTCCACCGTCGCCGTACGCAGGGACTCAAGATATGCGTCACCGATCTCTGCCGCTTCCTCGGGCGTGAGCATCGCGCCGGCAGTCTGAATCGCATTCGAGAACGCCGCCCGCATATTGAACGAGTCGGTTGGTGCACCATAGGATTCCAGCTGCTTCTGTGCCTCCTCATCCTGCCGCACGAACGCATCGCAGTAAAGCTTGATACTCTCTGCCGCATCGGCACGTTCCATACGCCCGATCGTCCCGGCATAGAGCGCCACCAAGCTTGCGATGACAAAAATCCCGATGAAAATCACGGGGAATCGAATCTTTGATGAAATCACTGTTGTATCATATCTCCTTTATTTCTCTGTGTACCAACTGTTCGTAACGCTTCATGAGCCCCCTCCTGCCCATTTCAGTTTCCACTATATTTTATCGCATAAATATGTATACAAAATTAGTGCAGGCTGCACTTTCGAAAGAATATATGAATTCCCCTAAAAGAATGTGTCCAAGTATGTTATACTATAGAGCAAATGAATCTGATACGAGCCATGCTTAGACACGGAGAGGGGTTTCTATGACATACAACGACACTTCCCCCGTTTCCAGAACAGAGGAAGCCGCCAACCATATCATCGAATATATTATCTCCAACCGCATGCAGCCGGGAGACCGAATGCCGACAGAACCCGAACTGCTTGAGCAGCTTTCTGTCAGCCGAACGACCCTGCGTGAGGCGGTAAAAACGCTCAGTGCGCGAAACATCCTTGAGATTCGTCAAGGCTCCGGCACGTATATCTCCAAACGCTGCGGTGTTCCGGACGATCCGCTCGGACTCACTTTCATCTATGACGATGATCGGCTTGCTCTCAATTTACTTGATATCCGAATGATGATCGAGCCGCAGGCCGCACTGCTTGCCGCCGTTTATGCGACCGAGCATCAATGCAAAAGTCTGCGGATACAATGCCGGCTGGTCGAAGAGCTCATCAAAAAAGATGAGCCGTACAGCCATGAGGATATCAAGCTCCATGAAATGATCGCAGAGGCCTCCGGAAACCGGGTTCTCCACAACCTCTCGTATATACTGCAAACCTCTGTAGAGAAAAACATCATCTCAACGGACGATTCGCTGCGTCTTAACAATACACTCGTCTATCACCGCCACATCGTCGATGCCATTTCACAGCATGATCCTCAGAGGGCATACAGTTCTATGTCATGCCATATCTCCATGCTCCGCAACTTCATCGCTGCCAAGCTCTCGGAGGATGCAGTTCTGCCATAATGTCGAAACGACCCACCAAAAGGCAAACCTTTCGGTGGGTCGTCCTGCTATACCAACATTACAATGACGTATTTACAATTTTCCTTACCGCACATTCACCCCATCATGCACGCACCGGGTCAGAGACAGCCAGATCATAGCGCCGCACATTCGGATGGAATGCCGCAAGCACCCAGAGATATTTGTTTTGACTGCCGGGACTGCCTGCCGTCGGATGATATCCATACGGTGCCTGCACTACAGTTCCCGAGTACACCGGATGAATTACCATATTGTCAACATCGCCATTTTCCGCATAACTGATATGAAATCCAAAGCTTGGCTTCGGCATATCGAAGTAACAATAGATTTCCTCGAGATATTTCTCGTGTTGATGCGGAGGCCAACTCGTCCAGCCGCCTTCCTCTCCCCAAGTTAGTCCGCAAATAAGGCGGGAGGCGCTGTCCTGCGGCGCAAGTGTGAACATGACTTCGCGGCGTCCCCTTCCTTCTCCATGAATCTGGTGTATGTCACCGATCGGCAGATCCTTTTCGAATTTGCGGAAATGAGGTTCACCGATTCCCTCGAACGAGGCGGCACCGATGTAGAAAACACATTCTTCCTCCGCCTTGATAACAGCCTTTTCATGCGCAGGAATATAGAACGCATCGAACCTCTCCATCCCTTGCCTGCCGAGTATGCGTTGCTCCAAAGATGCTTTACCGCTGATCAGAACGGGATGCATTTCCAGTGTCTCAGAGAACAGCTCATACTGCGCCCCCTCGGGCAGATTCAGTCGATACATCTGCGCCACCTGACAGGCACATTTATCCGGCGTCACTACCGGATAAAAGCCCATGGCCTCAGGCGACTGCACGCGCCATTTTTTCATTGCTTCATCGCACATAATGCCCCGCCTTTCAACAATGCCCCATCAGAGGAATGCAAGCGTGAGTTTTGGAATCAGGACAACGGCCAAATACACGGCTACGTAACCGATGAAAAACGGAATTTCCCCCCGCACAATATTGCCCATATCAAGCTTTGTGACAGATGCCGCAGAGAAAATGTTGACCGCAACGGGCGGCGTCATCGTCCCGACAACATTGGCAATACATACGATCATCCCGAAATGAATCACATTGATGCCAAGTTCATGAGCAAGCGGCCAGAGAATGGGCACAAGCAGAACGCAGGTTGCGATCCCCTCCAAAAAGGTTCCAAATGCAAGAAGTAAGAGTGCAATGAGCAGGCAGAACAGTGTCGGATTAAGATCGAGTCCACGAATGAAGTGAACCAGATCGCCGGAGATGCCGGAGTATGCAAAAATCCACGAAAAGGCTGTCGACGTTGCGATAATGAACAGGATCATCGCGGAGCCCTTTGCCGAATCAAGAAAAATCTTCCAAAGATCCTTGACCTTCATCTCCTTGTAAATGAAGAGGCTGGCGACCAGCGACCAGACAACCGCGACAGCAGCCGACTCCGTCGGCGTCATAATGCCGGAGTAAATGCCGCCGAGGATGATGACCGGCAGGAGGAGCGCAGGGATGGCGTGGACGAATGAGGAAAAAATTGCTTTCACATCAATGCCCTTCTCATTCTTTGGCCAGTTTTCCTTGCGTGCATACAGAAAACAGACCGCAATGAGGATAAAGACAATCATCATGCCAATACCAAGACCCGCTTGGAACATCTTGCTGATAGACGCCCCCGTAATTGTGCCGTAAACAATCATGATGATGCTCGGGGGAATGATCGGACCGAGTCCGCCCGATACGACAAGCAGCCCCGCAACACGTTCCTTGGGATATCCGAGACGCACCATATCTGCATAGAGCATAACGCCGATCGCAACGACCGTTGCCGGTGCAGAACCGGAAAGCGCTGCAAAGAATCCGCAGGCAAGAACCAGCGCAATCGACATTCCGCCGCGGATATTTCCGATGAACGAGTTCGTAAACTCGACAATGCAGCGTGATATTCCGCCATTCGTCATGATATTACCGGCAAGGACGAAGAACGCAATCGCCATAATGGAGCTGGATTCGAGTCCTCCAAATATGCGCAGGGGAATGATCCCTGCCCCAACCGTAAAGTCCGGGGCAAAAAAGATTGTTGCCATGACCGCGGCGCCAAGTGTAAACGAGATTGGCACCCCCATCATGAGGAATAACGCCATTGTGCCAAACAAAAGCAGTACAACCATCTCATTCCCCTCCTTCCTGCGCAGCATCATTCAAATGCATAATCATATATACGATCGCAGCTCCCTGCACACAGGTTATGATAAAGAAACTGATGCAGAGTGCCATGTACGGAACCGCCATAGGAATATGCAGTGCGGGCGTGACCTGCCCTGTCGCCGCCTGCACATTAACCATGTGAATGCTGTAGTACAGCACAACGGCCGAAAACACTGTAACAATGAGCTTCGACAAGATCTGAATGTAGCGTTTTCCCTTTCCGCGAAATTTGTTGACAACCGCCGTAACAGCGATCTGAGAGCCGTCACGAAGCCCCGCCTCGGTTCCCAGAAGAGCCATATATACCATGCAGAACGTCGCGAGTTCATCAAACCACGGAATGCTGAGCTTGATAAAGTTTCTGTTGACAACAGAGCCAAAGACACATATGACCATCAGGGCAAACGAGACAACAATGATCAAATTCTCCACAAACTGAAGTTTCTTCAATACCGACTTCATCGCTCAACCCTCCTACATCGTTTCGGCTTCCTTAACTGCCTCATCCACAGCTTTCTGCCATTCCGGATCAAATTGGAACCCTTCAGCTTCTGCCTCTTTTCGATATCTAGTCTGAAGTTCTGTTATGTCAATATCATGAAACTGCACACCAAGCGCCTTCAACTTCTCTGTAGCATCCTCATTTGCCTCAACGAGATATTTTCGCTGCTCATTGCATCCCTCTCGCACGCCCTCGAGAAATGGTCTCTTTAAATCATCTGGTATCATATTGTAGGATTTATCCGACATGAGCAACAAAATATAGACAAATGCGTGCTTGCTGTTGGTGATGTTTTTTGTGACCTCGTAAAAGCCGTTGGTATAGCATCCACTCACACCATTTTCGCAAGCATCAATCGCCCCCTGCTGAAGTGCAGTGAACTGCTCACCAAAGGGCATGGCAACCGGCATCGCACCAAATCCCTTAAATGCAGCCATGTGATAGCGATTCTGCATGGTTCGTATCTTGACCCCGTCAAAATCCTCAGGCTTCTCAATCGGCTTGACGGAGAATACATCCCGGAACCCCGACTCCATGTAGCCGATGACATGGACGCCCATCTTCCGCTGTGCCTCCGCCTCAATGAGTTTTCCGAGGCGGCCATCGACGGCGGCATGCGCTTCATTTGCATTCTTCCAGAGGTATGCCTGATCGAGTATTGCCATCTGCGGAATCCAGTTTGTCATCACCGAGTTGGCTGATGTGGCAATGTCCAAGTTGTCATCCATCGCCAGCTCCACGGTCGCACGCTCGCCCCGAGCGCGCCTCCCGGCACAACCAAGATATGGATACGTCCATCTGTTTTTTCATAAACACGATCCGAGATCTCTTTGGCTCCTTTGTAGTAAACGGTTGCTTCTCCGTCTGACAGCGCCATACGAAAGACAAGAGGATGCTCCTTTGTATAGGTTCGTTCCCCCTGCTTCTCTCCGCATCCGCCCATTGCAAACAACGACACCAGCAACAAGACGAC
Organism: Selenomonas sp. oral taxon 920; assembly: GCF_001717585.1. NCBI lineage: Bacteria > Bacillati > Bacillota > Negativicutes > Selenomonadales > Selenomonadaceae > Selenomonas > Selenomonas sp. oral taxon 920. The sequence continues at coordinate 750,365 of NZ_CP017042.1, read as the reverse complement.
AAAGAAAATACGTTTCACATGAACCTCCTCCTTTTATTATCTCATAACAGAAATTTATTCTTGTGTCATTATAATACATCATATGTTTTTTCCTGTCAACGATCAATTATATTTCTTGTTTTTATATGATATTTCAATTTATAAGCAAAATCGCACGGTATATCATTGATTTTGCAACTTTTATCCATTATAATATCATAAATCAAATATTTTTACATCATATGTTTTGAGTCTTGAAAGGGGTAATATCTATGGCGATCTTAGATCAATTTCAATTAAAGGGAAAGAATGCAATCGTTACCGGCGGTGGCAGAGGACTGGGGCTCGGCATATCCGAAGGGCTTGCCGAAGCAGGAGCAAACGTACTGATGATCGGCTCAGGAACGAGTGTGGAAAAAGCTGCCGAGGATTTCAAGGCAAAGGGTCTTTCGGTACATGCGCTGCGCGGCAATCTTCTCGATCAGAATGCGGTGCCCTCCATCTACACGCGCGCACGCGATATGCTCAACGGTCGTGTCGATATCCTCGTCAACAACGCAGGTATGCAGCGACGTCATCCGTGCGAGGAGTTTCCATTATCCGACTGGACGGACGTGCTCAATCTCAACCTCAATACCGTTTTTCAGCTGTGTCAGCTTGCGGGGCGCGATATGATTGAAATTGGCTACGGAAAGATCATCAATATGGCATCGATGCTGAGCTTCTTCGGCGGTTACACCGTACCGGCATATGCTGCCAGCAAAGGCGGCGTCGCTCAGCTGACCAAAGCACTCGCGAATGAGTGGGCAGGCAAAGGGATCAATGTCAACGCGATCGCTCCCGGTTATATGGAAACAGAAATGAATACGAATCTGATCAATGATGAAACGCGCAGCACCGAAATCATCGCGCGCATTCCCGCAAAGCGTTGGGGGACACCGGAGGATATGAAGGGGGTTGCCGTCTTCCTTGCCGGCTCCGCTTCCGACTATATCAACGGTGCGGTCATTCCTGTAGACGGAGCATATCTCGTTCGATAACATCATAAATTCAAAAAGTGGAGTTGCTGCACGTTTTCCATGTAGCAACTCCACTTTTTTCAAGATGCAATTGTTATACTCGCCCTTCCCACCAGTGCGGAAAGTCGGCGGGATGCTCGATGTCCACCACCTCACCGATTAGCGGCGTCACCATACGATAAGGACGTCGTGCGCTCTCCTTGAGAAGGCCCTCGTAGGGCGCCTGCCATGTGTGCAGAGCGAGTGCGAATTTTCCGCCGTGCGCGGGGAGCAGGATGCGTGCGCCGACATCTTCCGCCGCCTGTGCCGTTTCGTTCGGCAGCATATGGATCGCATGCCACTGCATATTGTACTGCCCGTTTTCCATCATCGCGAGGTCAAAGCCGTCAAAGCGGCGTCCGATGTCCTTGAAGTGCTTCCCATAGCCGCCGTCCCCGCTGATATAGACGCGGCGATGCGGCGTTATGACGGCAAAGCCGCACCACTGGGTATTGTTGCGCGTGAGGAAGCGCCCCGAGAAATGCTGCGACGGCAGAACATGAATGTGGAAATCGTCGGCGAGTGCGATGTCCGTATCCCAGTCCTCCTCATGCAGATGTGCAAGATCAAATCCCCACTGCTCAAAGAACTCACCCACGCCGAGCGGACAGACGACATCCTTCACCTTTGGTTTCAGTGCCATCACGGTCGCATAGTCGAGATGATCCCAGTGATCGTGCGTCATCAGAAGCACATCCAGCTCCGGAATGTCCTCCGCGGTATAGACGTTGCTCCCGCGAAATGCGCGGTTGATGAAGAAGATCGGCGAACCGTAGTCGGAGAATACGGGATCGACGAGCATGCGCCGCCCGCCAACCTGCAAGTAGAAGGTCGAGTGCCCCATCCAGATCGCGACATCCTGCTCGCGCGGTATCACATGAAGATCGGTCTTGTGACTCGGAATAAGCGCCTTCGGCACGCGTCCGTCATCGCCGCCGAAGAGCACGCGATAAAGGGTTTCGATGCGGTTCGGCTTCTCCTCATCGGGCAGATCATCCATCATCACCTCGACCGACTCGAGGCAGACGAACTGGCCGTTTACGTAGTGCGGCGATGCCTGAATGCGTTTCAGGCGTTCCCCCGATGGTGCGCGCCCGAATTTCTCCTGCCGCACAAAGAGTCCCGCGCCGCCCACGAGCGCTCCAAGCCCCGCCAGCGCGCCAAAAATGAAATTCCGTCGTTTCATAAAGTCCCCACCATAAAATCAGCATTGCTATTGGAGTATCATTGTATCATAAATTCCTTTGCATTCAAGTATTGAGTGAACTTCATGCAAAAAGCCTGTCCGAAGACAGGCTTTGCAAACATAGCATCGTTTAGAGTGCTGCGACCTCTGCAGCGACACGAAGGAACTGTGTGATCTCTGCAGGTGTGTTGACATGCAGCGGTGAGAGACGCACAACGCCCTCCGAATCGAACTCGCGCACCATGCGGTTGGAGTAGCTGCTCTCTGCCGAGCGTTCAAAGGCAACAATGCCGCGTTTCTCGAGCTCTTTTGCAGCGGTCTTGACATCCATTCGGTCAAACTCCGCACCGACGATGAGGTCGCGCTGTACGAGATCCGGATCGTCCATCTTGACCGTAATGCCCTTGATGTGCCGAAGTCCGGGAGCCTCGCCCGTCCCCTCGAGCATCAGCTCGAGCAGAGCACGCTCATGCGCCGCAATGCGCTCCATGCCCGCGACAAAGGAGGAGCGGCGATCCGTGGATGCGCCGCCAAGACCGCATACATAGTCGACGACAGCGGACACGGAGGCAAACTGTCCCGTTGCGGGGCTGCCGATCTCCCAGTCATCCGCAGCCCTTCCGATGAGTTTATGATGCGGGTACTCCTTGATGCGCGCAGAGAGATACATGAGGACGAATCCACGGCACCCGAAGAATTTATACGGCGCAATATTCATCGCGTCGACGCCGATCTCCTCCGGATTGAGGACGCCGTGCGGAGCGTGCTACACCGCATCGCTGATGATATACATATCCGGATTGATGTGCCGTGCCTCCTTCGCAATGGTTGCGATATCCATGATATGTCCAGAGATATTCGATGCAGCCATGACGCTCAGGATCGCCGTGTTCTTATCCACGAGCGCGAGAATTTTTTCCACATCGGCACCGCCCGTCGCCGGATTTGCTCGCGCAACGCGCAGCTCTCGTCCGTACTTTTCGGCGTACATGGTCATGGCGTCAAAGGACGATGGATGCTCTAGGATTGTGGTCACACAGTTCGTTCCCTCAGCATGCTCGCTCAAGAGGCGTACAATATACATCATGAGCTGAGATGCTGTATATCCCGTTGCAACCTCTCCATCACGGCAGTTGAAGATCATGCGGATATCCGCACGCGCCCGGTTCTCGAGCTCCGCAAGTTCAAGCGCGAGACGGTTGGAATGCTCCGAGGCATCCGGCATCAGATCCGCGTCATAGAAGGCTTTCTCCGCCGCCGTAAGCCGCAGAGAACCTCCGGCATTATCGAAGAACAGGCGTGCATCCTCGTTCCGATCGCGATCCACATACGCAAATTGCTTCCGAATTTCTGCAAGCTCTGCCTCTGTAAACAGCTGTCCAAACTTTGTTTCCATGTCAGCATCTCCTTTTCCCGCGTCAAATAACTAGGGAAGCACTGATAGATTCAGCACCATCATCTTGGCGATCTTTTTTCCCGCTTTTCGCCCTCGATCCTCCACAGAGCACCACTCTGCGTCCGGTTTACCTCTTCAATCGGACGAAAAAATCTACGCCAATCGGAAGGTCTATTTTGTCAGTGATTCCCTCTATGATTTTCTCTAATTATATAGCAGTTCCTAGGAAATAGAAAATTGATTATCTGACTATTAAATATAGAATTCACTTATATTGTGCATGACAACAGAAAAGACCGTATCGCAGAAACTTCCGCAATACGGTCATTTTTATTGATGTTTCTCAGATGCCGAGCGCTGCGATCCATGAGTTGATCGCCATCGGTGTCTCACCCATCTCGAAGCGGCGGCCTTCCTTCACCAGAGCCCCCTCTGCCGAGGGGCGCAGATACACCGTCGTCTGCCCCATCGAACTGCCGCCCGAGGTCGCAAACGGAACAATCGTCTTGCCCGTCCAGTCATAGCTCTCAAGAAAGGTATTGATGATATGCGGCGCAACATACCACCAGATGGGGAAGCCGACAAAGATGATATCATACGCCGCAACATCCAGAGGTTCTCCCGCGATGGCGGGACGACTGTTCGGATCGCGCATCTCCACACTCGAACGGCTTGCACTGTCATTCCAGTTGAGATCATCCTGCGTATAGGGCACATCAGGCACGATCTCATAGAGATCGGCACCGATCACATCGGCAATCTTATGCGCCACCGTCGCTGTCCGCCGTGAAGGGGATGCAGAGAAGTAGGCAATCAGCGATTTCCCGTGCATATATTATCTCCTCCTCGCGAGATACTCATTGGCGAACCCCGTATCCTCCGAGAGAATATCCGACTCAAACATCCGATTCCACGGGAACGTGACCGTAACGGTATTGACCTCCGCAATCGGCGGCAGATTCTCCTCAATGAAGCGGTTCATCATGCGTGACGAGCGCATGGAGACCGCATCCATCTTCGTCCCGAGACTCCCGTAGAACCCATCGCCGCGCAGCCATGTCAGCTGGCGCGCAATCGTATTGCGGACGTTCGCCTGATATGCCCAGTCGTCGAGATAACGCGTGGTCAGCAGATGATCCACCGAGTCCCCGTCCATATGGCGGACGAGCATGCCCTCGCCGAGCGCAAAGCCGGAGCTGTTCGTCGGCGTATTCCACCCTGCATACGCCTGAATCTTATAGAGGAGCCCGCGGCGCTGCAGCTCCGCCATCAGCGCATTGTCTGCGCCGTTTGCAAACGCAATATCGGCAATGGCGACCGGATAGCCCTTTGCCACATAATCCGCGACAAGATCCGCAAAATACATCGTTCCCTCGCGCGGCGTGCCGTCGTTCAGCACCGCATTTGCCTCGTAGGTGCGCCCATCCGGATTCGTATTCACCGTGAGCACGACATCCGCCTTCTCCGGTGCGCGGACCACCATGCCGCCCGCCGCGAGAACTGCATCCGAGATCGAGGTGCTGATCTTTTCATCCGAATACGCCGGTACGGTCTCCGCACCGCGTCCCCAGTTATAGCGCGGATAGACAAACGGAATCTCGTGCCGCTGTTCATTCACCGCACGCGTCAGCATGAGCAGGGCAATCTCGTCGATGCCCGCCATCGTCTGGAAGCGCGTCTTGCCGAGATCTGCGCCCGCTTCCGTGAGGTGGCGGCTCTCCATATGCGTCTGCGAGAACGGCGCGTTGTCATCGCGCCCGAGCGTGAGGTAGCGGAACGTGCCGCGCCGCCGCATCAGATCGATCAGGTACTCGTTGACCGCATAGTTCTTCTCACGCCGTCCCATCCAGTCAGCAAGAGCTTCCTTCGGAATCAGCCGCCCGAGGAAATCGTACTCCTTGCGCTCGCGGCGTGTCAGCCCCTCGACCTCCTCCTTGTCCCGCAGCAGCGTGTAGCGGAAGATGTCCGCACCGTAGCGGCGGTAGTACTCGGGCTCCTCATGCCCCGAGGCTTCGCCCGAGCGCGGGGTTCGCATGATGGAGCCGAACACGTAGAGCGGCATCTTCGGATAGGACTTCTGCAGTGCATCGAAGCGTGCTGCACGTTCAAGCACCTGTGCACGCGTAAAGGAATGCTTGCGTGAGCCGACAAGGCTGCCGTAGATCACCGCATCCGAGGAGATGACTGCCGCCTTGACCCCCGGCCGTGCGAGACTCTCCTCCAGCCACGTCCAGAGCTCGTCCGGATGCCCCCAGTCCTCACGATTGCCGAGCAGCTCCATCGGAGGAGCGACGACCTCATAGCCGACGCGCTGCACCACATCCGCCGTCTGCTTGTTCGAGATCGGTCGGCTGTCGTGCGGGATAAAGACAATCTTCTCCGTAATCGGCTCCCGCTTCCCCGCATCTGCCGCCTGCGGCAGGAGTGAAATTGCGAGCACCGCAATACAAAGTATACGAATCAAACGGAATCCGGTCACGTTTTCTCTCCTTCTTCAGAACTCTCCTCAGCGGCAGACGGGCGATGTTCACGCAGGACTTCCCGGAGCGTCTCCTTCACATCATCAGGTACATTCAGGTTCATATCGAACTGAATACCGCCCTCACGCACCTCGGCGCCCTCAATCTCAATCATATCCATCAGCTTGTGTCCGCGGAACTGCGTCTGTCCGAGCTTTGAGGCGGCGAGCACCTCGTGGAAGTCCACATAGACCTTGTTCCCACGGATATCCACGGGCAGACGGTCGGACACATCGAGATGCCCCATCATGCGTTCCACCATCGAGAGCGAGATGCGCGAGAATATCCACGAGACGAGCCCGTGATTGGGGATATTCTTTTCCCGCACGCGATAGACGGCGTAGGACTTATCCCCGACATGAACGAACTCCTCGATCGTACCCGAGAGTTCGATCGTCTTGTACTTTTTCGACGTGGTACAGGTGAGATCCAGACGCCCGTTTCCATGCGAACGGAGTACAATCTTGCGGATCGTTCCGTCCGTCCCGATATTCTTTGCAATCGCCTCGTTCAGCACGGAATCGCGCACGAAGAGATGCCCCTCAGCAATCTGTGCCAGCGTCTCGCGGTCCCATGTATCGCGCAGAACTGTGAGCGCGGGCTGATAATCTTTGACCGCCTCACGCACACTGCCCCAGTCGATATTCTGCACCTGCTCGATGACCTGCGCCGGAATCTCAATAACCATTAGCTGTTCGCCTTCTCTGCTTCCGCCTTCTTCTCACGCAGATCGAGCCAGAGATTCTGCGTGCGCTCGAAGAGTTTTACGTCGTTCTTGCGCACCTCCTGATCGCTCATGATCTGCGAGAGCATCTGTGTTGCCTTCTCGTAGTCGCCTAGTCGGTAGTACGCCGCACCTGCAATGTAGAGCGCCATACTGTCGCTCATCCCGTTGATCGGATAGTGCTCCGTCATCACCGATTTCTCATAGAGCTCGGCGGCGCGGCGCAGCATATCCTCCTCTTTCTCATGTTCCTCCGTATCGCGGTAGACCCACGCCATGCCCATGCAGTAGCCCGCCTGCTTCTGGAGCGGCCATCCAAGACGCTCGGCAAAGTAAATGCCAAGCTTGTAGGCGCGGATCGCGTCCTCAACCGTCCGTTCCTCCGTGTACGGCAGATTGATCTTGTGCCCTTCGAGGAGTTCCTTGATCTTTTCCTTGTCGCGCGGACTCAGCGGTTCCTCCGTGAACTGCTTCTCGTCGGCGGCAAAGCCGCAGTGCTCACACAGCCAAACGCGGTAGCGATAGGGATTCACCCCCTCGTAGTGCACGCAGAAATCCTCATCCGTCCCAAGCGTGATGAGCCGCGCCTTCAGCTTCGTCGCATGCGTCTTTTCCCCACAGACCGGACACGGCTTCTCAACCGTATATGTATACTCTGCCATCGTTCTTCCTCCCTATCTAAAAAACTACTTTATCATAACATAAATCGCAAAAAAAAGAAAGAATGCCGGCCTGCTCCGCAGAGGAACACTGTAGGATTACAATAGATATGTTACACAAGTAAATAAAAAGAGAAAGCCAAATTGTGTTATGCTCTATCTACCCAAACAAACCACACACAAAGGAGGCTTTCTCATGAAAAGCATAACACAGGACATCAAGTATTATCAAGCGATTCTTTCCTATGCCGATCAGCACGGCCTCACAAAGGCAGCCATTAAATGTCAAAGTCGTTCCCTCTGTCTGTATTGTTGGACAAGCAAAGGAACAGGGAGAGAAGATGTACCAGTATACGGCAATTGACGAATGTACGCGTTTTCGCTTGATCGCTGCATTCAAGGAACAATCCACCTACTCGTCTATGTGCTTTCTGCAGCAACTTATCCGCCGTTTCCCGTTCAAGATACATATATATGTACAGCTTAGTTTTACAATCTGCGCCTTAAAATTTTTTCAATTTTTCATAAAACCTGTTATTTATGACAGTACGCTTTTCTTCTTACTATGTTAGAATATAGATGAGTTTTACGGAGGAAAGGAGGACATCCCCTCAGATTTCGTGTATTTCATACTATAAGGAGGAAACGTTATGCGAATCCATGCACTCAGCAAAATCCTGTTCGCCCTCTGCTTCGCACTCTTTATGAGCGTCGCCCTCGCGGGCTGCGGCGGCAATGAGCCGAATGTCGATGTCCAGGCACTCGCGGAGGGAATCGGTCACGGTGATACCGCTGCGATGAAGGACTTCAAGCTGACGGGAGACGGTGCCAAGCCCATCAGTGAGGTCTTCATCAAAGAGCTCGGGAAGAGTCTCAGCGCAACGCAGGAAGGAATGGACAGCGCCCAGAAGATCATGGGTGACAAGCTCAAAGAACTGAAGATCAAGACAGAGACCGTATCCAAGAGCGATAATTCCGCTAAGGTCAAAATCACGACCGACTACATTGAGTTCACTGCCGTCATGATGGGTTCAATGCAAAAGATGGACAAAGAGATCGAGAAGATGGATCCAGATGATATGTCCGTGTTTGACAAGCTCGGTGATATATACCTGAAGCTGTTCTCCGACGATATGAAGAATGCAAAAGCCGCAGGACAGCAGTCCTTCGAGGTCGAGGTCAAGAAGGATAAGGACACGGGCAAATGGATGCCCGCCGATGTCGGCAAGTTCCAGGAAGACCTCGCACGCTACATGCTCTTCAAGGGCGGCGACGACTCCATTATGAATGAGATGAAATAACCCACATATGGGATCACTGATAAATCCAATGGGTTTCATTTGATCAGCGATTCCCTATCTTATACAAAACGGGTTCGCCAATGAGTGCTCAGCCACTCATTGGCGAACCCGTTTCTATGTATCAGAAGCATGAACAGCGGCTGCACGGCACAGCACGGACAGACTTCATTCAGCAATGCCTATGTCTCTGTCACGGTGCTGCGCGATAGCTCTCATCCATCAACGAGAAAAGTTTTGGGTAATTTCCCTGCGTATGAACGTAGGACTCGGACGCGGCGGCTTTCTTCTCCGCAAAGTACGCCAGCTTCTTCGCGCGATCCAGATTCTCTGCCGGCATTCTTGTCGGCGGACACATCTCCGGTGCAAGCGCAATCTCCTCCTCTGTCCCATCCGTATGCCTGACGCGGAAAACGACGGTCCCCTGCTTTTGCAGGAGTACAAGTCGCAGCTCGTTCGGCTTGTACCACGCAGCAGAGGCACCATCAACGGCGATAATCTCATCGCCTGCGGCAAGGCGCGCGGTGCGCGGCTCCGTGACAAAGAAGCGATTCCCCTCGCCCTTTTCATTCTTGTGGCTGATCTCAAAGGGGAATTCTGCGTGCGGGCTCATCTCTCGATACAGGTTGTTGAGGAATCCATCCCACCGATCGGCAGTGCCGCGCCAGACCGACGTCAGATCGATAACAAACCCGTCGGCGGTCATCATGCCGATCGTGAAGAACTGCTTGGCATATTTGTCATAATACTCCTGATCCTTCATCATCGCGAGCAGTGTCCCGCCCTGATAGGGAATCGTCTCGAACGTGACAAGCGGGATGCTGTCCCCGATTGATTCCCCCAACACAGCCAGAATACACTCATTCGTATGAACGTAGGGCGTGAACCCCTGCCAGTCAGCCTTGGTCTCCTTATCCTTCTTCAGTTCCTCCAGATAGTCATAGATCCGCACTTGAACAGTCTCCGGTGAGACATTGGGCAGGAATACGCGCGGTCTGGAATCCGCACGCACAGACTCTGCCGCAGCCTCTGCCCGTATCTTCCCCTCGCGCAGATAGTCCTTTGGCTCTGCCTTTGCAATTTTCTGCATTGCCTCCGCCGTCTTGAGCTTGCCCTTTTGCGTCCAGAGCACCTTATCTCCTGCGCCTACGAGCTGAAAGGAGAACTCCGCCGCGCTGCCCATGGCGGAAACATCATCCGCAGACAGGCAATACCACCCTGCAAACCATTTGGAAGAGTGCATACGCACTTCATCCCCGACCGGCTCGAGTGCAATCTCTTTTCCGTCGGCAAGCACACGCGCGTGAATTGCCGTCTCCTTCTGGAACGCCCCCTTCTTCGCCTCGAAGCGGATGTAGTAGTCTGGTGCTGCTCCCTCCGTACGGAACACCTTCAGTACGGGCAGATCCGGTCCCGCAACAAAGCCGATACTCCCATCGGGCGCACGATGTGCGAGCACCGCATTCTTATACGGAAACTCTCCCGACGCCTCTGCGTTCGCGCCCATAAAGAGCAGTCCGCACAGCAAAAGCCCCGCGATTTTCTTTCCCTTCATCATACCTCATCCTTTCATTTTAGCGAGTTTCATTCATCATATGCAGTTTATATTAAAACCGCGTTCAAAAAGCCGCCGCACACATTCGATGCATACGGCGGCTTCATTTTATCTCATAAAGGTGTAGACTGCAATATTCGTGAAGATCGAAAGCGGCTCTGCCCAGACGCCGATGATGAGGGTAAATGCGACTGCGATGACCCCCATCGCGCTTGCGGGAAGCGGCAGATGAAGATGCTCCTCCGTCCACTTCTCCCCCTCCTCGACATCGCGGAACATCTCCTTGATGACGAGCAGGTAGTAGTAGACGGACATCATCGACATGACGAAGCCGACGCCCGCGAGCCAGAGATAGCCTGCGTCAATCGCGGCGGAGAAGATGTAGATCTTCCCGACGAAGCCCGCCGTTGGGGGGATGCCCGCCATCGTGAGCAGCGCGACCATCAGGATGCCCGCCGGAAGGAGCGAGTCCTTCGCAAGTCCGCGCACACTCTCAAAGTCCGCACCGCCGCGCTTCATCTCAAGATAGGAAACGGTGACAAACGCACCGACATTTGCAAAGACGTAGATCATCGCATAGAAGAGGACTGCCTTGATGCCCGCCGCATTCGTTGCGACCATCGCGGTCATCATGTAGCCCGCCTGCGCAATCGACGAGTATGCAAGCATGCGCTTGATGTTCGTCTGACGGAACGCCATGAGGTTCCCGCCCACCATCGAGATGCCCGCAAGCACGGCGAGCAGATGTGCCCAGTATGCCGCGAGGAACGGGAATGCAACGAAGAGGACACGCAGGAGAATCGCAATGCCCGCCGCCTTCGAGCACATGGCGAGCAGTGCCGTCACGGGTGCGGGTGCCCCCTCGTACACATCCGGCGCCCAGAGATGGAACGGAATGATCGAGAGCTTGAAGAAGAAGCCCGCGAGGATGAATACCACGCCGATCAGCCCGAGCGAGAACACGAGCCCGAGTCCCTGTGCAATATTCTGGAACACCATCGTCCCCGTCATGCCGTAGACGAGGCTCATGCCGTAGAGCAGCACTGCTGTCGAGCCGGAGCCGAAGACAAGGTACTTGATGCCAGCCTCCGCAGAGAGCGGCGCATCCGTACGGAGCGCGACGAGCGCGTAGAACGAGATCGTCATCAGCTCAAGCCCGACAAATGCCGTCATGAGGTCGTTCGCCGAGGCAAGGACACACATGCCGAGCAGCGCCGAGAGCAGGAGCAGATAGAACTCTCCCTTGTGCCGCAGCGTCTGCTCCACGTAGTCCGCCGCAAAGATCACGGTCGAGAGAATCCCGATGATGAAGAGGATCTTGAAGAACACGGAGTAGCCGTCAACAATGTAAAGTCCTGCGTAGAATGCGGTCGCACCGCCATCGGGCGGGTACATGCCCACGGCAAGCGCGAGCACACCGAGAAGCCCTGCAGCGGTCAGCCAGACCACGGGGCAGCGCGGCGCGTCCTTTTTGAGCACAAGGTCGAGGACGAGCACCACCGCCATCAAGACGGCAATCGCAATCTCAACGGAGATGGCAGAAAAATTCATAGCGTTCAGCATCAGCGACCACCTCCCAGAATCGTCGGTGCATCCTGAATCAACTCAAAGAGCGGCGCAAGCGGGGCAACGCCCGTATCCACCACATCCATGAGGAGCCCCGGGAATACGCCGAAGCCGACGAGGAACACGCCGAGTACGACGAGCGGCACAATGTCGATCCTGCGCTCATCGGGGAATTTCGCAAATCGCTCCACACGCGGTCCGAAGAGAACGCGCGCGAGCATGCGCAGGACGTAGAACGCCGTGAAGATGATGCCCGAGACGGCAATGACGGCAATCGCGGGATAGACCTCGATGATGCCGACGAAGATCGTAAACTCCGGGATAAAGCCGATCAGTCCCGGCAGCCCGAGTGAGCAGAGCCCCGCGAGCATAAAGCCGACCGTGATGTGCGGCATGTGATGTGCGAGACCCCAGAGATCGCCGACGCTGCGCAGCTCCGTTTTCTCGTAGACATAGCCGACCTGCGAGAAGAAGAGCGCAAGCATGATGCCGTGCGCCACCATGTAGGCGACCGCACCGCTCACACTCACGACGTTCAGTGCCGCAAAGCCGAGCAGGACGTAGCCCATGTGGGAAACCGAGGAATACGCGATCATGTACTTGATATCGCGCTGTGCGAGTGCAATGTAGGACGCGTAGATGACGTTGATCATCGCGAGCACGGCGATTACGGGAGCCCAGAACTTTGCACCGAGCGGCAGGATGAAGAAGCCGATGCGGATGAGCGCGTAGCCGCCGATCTTTTTCAGCACACCCGCGTTAATCATGGAGATTGCCGTCGGTGCACCCGCATAGCCGTCGGGCGACCAGATATGGAACGGGAACATCGACAGATGCGATCCAAAACCGACGAGCAGGAGGAAGAATGCCGTCACCTGAATCTCCCATGAGATATTGCCCATAAGAGCAGCGGCGGCAAGCGCCTCAAAATCAAACGTACGCATCCCCGACTCGTACGCGCTCACATACAGGAGGAGCACGCCGAGCAGCATAAATGCAGAGCCGACGAGCAGGAAAATGGTCATCTTCATCGCTGCATGTTCCTTCGTGACACGCTCCGACGAGCCCCAGATGAGCACCATAAGATACGCCGGAATGACGACCATCTCACAGAGCACGAGGAAGAAGAAGAGGTCGCGCGCAAGAAATGCACCCGACACACCCGCGATCACGATGAGGAGCAGTACGAAATACTCCTTGACCCGCTTCTCGATGTTCCACGAGCTGAACACGGCGGCAAGCCCCACAACGCTTGAGAGGAGCAGCATGGGCAGCGAGATCCCGTCAACACCGAGCGAATATGCAACGCCGAGATCCGTGATCCACGGGATGTACTCCGTGTACTGCATCCCGCCGCGCGCCATGTCGTAGTCTGCGTAGACAAAGAGCGTGAGAATGGTCGCCACCATCATCGCAAACGCCGAGAGCTGACGGATTGTATCGTGCAGCCGCCCCGGCAGCAGCGCGATGATGAGTGCCGCCACGAGGGGGGTCAGGAGGATGACCGAGAGAATTGGAAATGTCATCATCGCAGGCCACCTCCCCAGTAAGCGATGATCTGCACTGCCCAGTAGAGGGCATAGCACAGGAGAATGAGTACGCCCGTGTAGAATACAACGACGTAGCGCTGCGCCTGTCCGTTTGCAGACTCCGTGAGGAGATCGCTCGTCGCGAGCGCGTACGCACCCAGGCCAATCATAATGTTGTCAAAGATCTTTTCATCGACCCATTTCAGGATCAGCGCCGTGCCGTAAACGAGCCGCTCACGGAAGTAGCCGTAGAGTTCGTCGATGTAGAACTTGTGGTAGATGACGCGGTACAGGAAGCCGAAGCTGCGCGCACGCATTGCCGAGCGCAGGCTGTGACGCCCGTAGATCTGGTACGCCGCAGCGAATGCGACGAGAGCGAGTGCCGTGCTTGTCCCTGCAACCGTCCAGTCAATCGTCTCGTGGTGCGGAACACCTGCATTGATCCAGACGGAGAAACCGCCGAAGTAGCCCCACGCACCGCTCACAATCGTGAGCAGCATGAGCATGATCATCGGCCAGCGCATGAATGCGTCTGCCTCGTGTGCCTCGTGCGGGCTGCGGCTCTCACCGAGGAATGCCACGATGAGGAGCCGCGCCATGTAGAATGCCGTGAGAAAGGACGTAAACGTCGCTATCACGTAGAGCGGCGTGCTTGCATGCATGACTGCCGCGAGGATCTCATCCTTTGAGAAGAAGCCCGAGAATGGCGGAATGCCCGAAATGGCAAGCACGCCGACAAGCATCGCGGCGAACGTCAGCGGCATCTTCCGCCAGAGCCCCCCCATTTTCGTAATGTCCGTCTCATCGTGCAGCGCGTGCATGACAGCGCCCGCACAGAGGAAGAGCATTGCCTTGAAGAAGGCATGCGTCATGAGGTGGAACATCGAGGCAGAGAACGCACCCACGCCGACCGCAAGCATCATGTAGCCGAGCTGACTGATCGTCGAGTACGCAAGCACCGACTTGAACTTCCGCTGCGTCACGGCGATAATCGCCGCAAAAAGCGCCGTAAAGGCTCCCAAGCCCGCAATAAAGTCCATGACAAACGGCGATTCGCTGAAGATAAAGAATGCGCGCGCGACGAGATAGACACCCGCAGCGACCATCGTCGCCGCATGGATGAGCGCCGACGTGGGCGTCGGCCCTTCCATTGCGTCGAGCAGCCAGACATGGAGCGGGAACTGCCCCGATTTGCCGATCGGTCCCATAAAGAGCAGGAGACCAATGATGGTCAAAAAGCCCGTGCCCGCAACAACAACGTACGGCGGAACGAGCATGCGCAGCTCGATGAAGTCCATCGTCCCGAATACCATCTGCACGAGCAGGATGCCGACAAGCATCCCAAAATCACCGATGCGCGTTGTGATAAACGCCTTCTTTGCCGCCTCACGCGCCGATACCTTGTGGTAGTAGAAGCCGATCAGCAGGTAAGAACAGAGGCCGACCCCTTCCCAGAACACGTAGAGCTGGAGGAAGTTGACCGAGACGACGAGTCCGAGCATCGACGCCGAGAACAGAGAGATGAACGCAAAGAAGCGCCCCATCCCCTCGTCGTGCTCCATGTAGCTGACGGAGTAGATATAGACGAGCAGTGAAACGAGCGTCACAATGACGAGCATCATCGCCGTCAGAGGGTCGATGAGCACGCCCATCGTCAGTTTCACATCGCCGATCTGCGCCCAGAGCGCCTTCATCACATAGGGGTCATTCATCGTGATCTGATAGTTCACGGTGGCGAGCGCAACAAAGATGGAGAACGCAAACGCGAGCGACATCATCGTAATCGCGATCGCTGCGGAGAGATTCTTCTCCTGCCGCGTGAACGGTCCGATGATGAGGAACGCAATTGCGGGGAAGAGGGGGATCAGATAGGCATGCGTGAGTGCAAATGTAAACATATCGCTCTCCTCCCCTAATCTCTGAGCGTGTCCAGTTCATCGACATTCGTCGTGAAGCGGATCTGATACAGACGGAATGCGAGGGCAAGCCCGACGGCGATCTCGGATGCGGCAACTGCGATCGAGAAGAGCGCCATGAGCTGTCCCTCCATGTTGTGCGCATAGAAACGGTCAAACGCGATGAGGTTGATGTTCACCGCGTTCAGCATCAGCTCCACGCACATGAGGATCGGGATAATGCCGCGCCGCGTGAGGAGTCCGTAAAGACCGATGCAGAACAGTACGGCGGCGACAAAGAGGAGATCAGGAAGTCCGATCATGCCGTGTCCCCTCCCCTCGCAAGGACAAGCGCCCCGACCATGGCAACAAGCAGGAGCACCGCCACGATTTCAAACGGCAGAACGTAGGTGCCGAGCATCAGCTGCGCAATCTCCTGTGCACCCGCAGATGTGCCGAGCTCCCCATCCGGCAGCGGCGAAAGCACAATGCCGAGCCCGATGAGGAAGAAGAATCCGCCTGCAAGCAGCCCCGTCACCACGCGGCGAAAGAGCTTCTGCGAGGGATTCGACTGCGCCATCGAGTCCCGCCGCGTCAGCATGATCGCCATGACGACAAGGACGGCGACCGCTCCGCTGTAGACCATGAGCTGCACCGCACCAAGGAACTCCGCGCCGATATAGAAGTAGATCGCCGCCACTCCGATAAAGGAGAGGACGAGAAAGAGTGCGCTGTGCACGACATTCGGGGACAGCACGACACCGAGTGCGCCGATGATCGTCACCGCCGCCAGAAAATAGAATACAATGCTCATGCCGACCCTCCTTCCTGCTCTGCGTCCTTCGTTTCGACAGGTTTCTCCTCTGCCGCCGGAGACTTTGCTGCGGCGTCTTTCGCTGCTGCCACTTTTTCTGCCGCATCGGCAGTCGCAGCGGGTTTTTCTGCTGCCGTCGGCTTTTCTGCCTCGGGATTCTCCGACGCAGCTTTCTCCGCCTCGGCTTTCGCCTTCGCGGCGGCCTCTGCCTTTGCCTTGGCGGCGGCTTCCTTCTGTGCCTTTTCCTCCGCCGCTTCCACCTCGACCTGTGCAAGGAATTCCTCGAGATCCGTGCGATCCTGGTCGGTCATCGCATCGTGTGTCATCGTCTCCTTGCTCCACGTCGAAATCGCATAGTCCTTGTCCCAGACGAGGGTCTTGACGGGGCAGACCTCCACGCAGAGATTGCAGTAGAGACAGCGTCCCGACTTGTGCACATAGGACTTCATGTGGCGCTTCTTCTTCGCGTCCTGCACGATCGTCAGATCGAGTGCCTTGTTCGGGCACGCATTCGCACACATCGAGCAGCCGATGCAGACACGCCAGTCCATCGCGAGGTTCCCCCCGCGGAAATTGTCCGTCATCGGAAGTTTCTCTTCAGGATAGCAGAAGGTCTCCTTCTTGCCCCAGAAGTGCTTCCATGTGACGCTCATGCCTGTGAGCAAACCTTTTCCAAACATGTAGGCACCCCCTTAGACAATGCCGACGAGATACATCCCGATGCCCGTCAAAAAGACGTTGAGAATCGAGAGCGGCACGAGCACCTTCCAGCCAAAGGTGAGGATCTGATCGACGCGCGTGCGCGGGAACGTCCAACGGAACCACATGATGAGCAGCACCATGAGCACCGCCTTCAGTCCGAACCAGACGAAGCCCGGCAGGAACTCGGGGCCGCTGTAACCGCCGAGGAAGAACGTCGTCGCGAGAATCGCCGCCGTCAAGAGGTTCGCGTACTCCGCAAGGAAGAACAGCGCCCAGCGCATCCCCGAGTACTCCGTAAAGGGGCCCGCGATGATCTCGGACTCACCCTCGACGAGATCGAACGGGGTGCGGTTCGTCTCCGCGACCGCCGCGATCAGAAAAATGATGAACGCGAGCGGCTGCATGAAGATGAACCAGCTTGTCTGCGCCTGCATCTGCACGATATCATCAAGCCGCAGTGAGCCTGTCAGCATGACGACGCCGAGCAGCGAAAAGAGCAGCGGTGCCTCGTAGCTGAGCATCTGTCCGACGATACGCATGCCGCCGATAAAGGAATACTTGTTATTCGACGCGTAGCCTCCCATCAGGAACGGCAGCACTGCCTGCCCCGAGACGGCGAACAGCAGGAATACGCCCACATTCACATCCGCGAGCACCGCACCTGCGTCAAACGGAAAGAACGCATAGACAAGCGCCGCAGGAACAAAGAGCAGCGCGGGCGAGAGTGCCCAGACCACCTTGTCCGCCCCTTGGGGCATGATGTCCTCCTTGCTCATGAGTTTCAGCATATCCGCAATCGGCTGGAGAAGTCCAAAGCGTCCGCCGACGCGGTTCGGGCCGATGCGCACCTGAATGAACGCGCAGATCTTGCGCTCCGCATACGTAAAGACAATCGCCGCCATCGAGATGATCCCGAGCAGGATCGCGATGCCGACCATCGTCAGCACGAGATCCACGACGAACGGAATCGGCACAAGACCGTAGACGAGTGCGCGCAGTTCAAGCGCGAGCTTTGCCAAGAGAGAAAGTTCCATCATTTTCCTCCTCCCCTCAGCAGTCCACTTCGCCCATGATCGGGTCGATGGACGAATATGCGGCGACCGAGTCGCCGATGAACATTCCGCGGCACATCGCGTTCAGTCCCTGCATATTGACGAACGATGGGCGGCGGATGTGAATGCGGTACGGCTTTGTCGTACCATCGCTGACGATGTAGAAGCCGAGCTCGCCGCGCGTGCCCTCCGTGCGGCTGAACACCTCACCCTTCGGCGGCTTGATAACCTTCGGCACCTTCTTGCCCATGTAGTCGCCCTCAGGCAGTCCGTCGATCGCCTGACGGATGATCTTCGCGCTCTCGGCAATCTCGTTCAGCTTTACCATATAGCGATCCCAGTTGTCGCCATTCTTGCCGACGGGGATGTCGAAGTCGAAATCATCGTAGGCGCTGTAGCCGTCCACCTTGCGCAGGTCAAAGGCAAGCCCTGTCGCACGCAGGTTCGGTCCCGTCATATTGTAGGACAGGGCCTCCTCCGTCGTCATCGGCGAGACGCCCACAATACGGCGGATGAAGATCTCGTTGCCCGTCAGGAGTTTATTGTACTCCTCGAGGAAGATCGGCACCTCGTCGAGGAATGCACGGATCAGAGCCTCTGCCTCGGAGGTGAGGTCTTCCTTTACCCCGCCGATGCGGATGTAGTGGAAGGTCTGGCGCGCACCGCAGACGAGATTGAAGATGTCGAGAATCTTCTCGCGGTCGCGGAAGCAGTAGAGCATCCCCGTCGACGCGCCGAGGTCGTTCGCAAGTGTCCCGATAAAGATCAAATGACTGTTGATGCGGTTCAGCTCCGCCATAATAACGCGGATGTACTCCGCACGCGGCGTTGTCTCAATGCCCGCAAGCTCCTCCACGGCAAGCGCATAGCCGAAGTTGTTGTTCATCGAGGAGATATAGTCGAGACGATCCGTATAGGGCAGCCCCTGCGGATACGTCCGATCCTCAAGCAGCTTTTCAATACCGCGATGAAGGTAGCCCATGATCGGCGTCGCCTTGACGATGCGCTCGCCGTCGAGCTCGAGCTGTACCTGCAGCACGCCGTGCGTCGACGGGTGCTGCGGCCCCATGTTGAGGGTATAGGTCTCGGTTCTCGGCATCAGAAGCCCTCCTTCCGTATGCGCGGGATGTTCGGGGGCGGCGGGGGAACAAAGTCCTTGCGCAGCGGGTGCCCGACAAAGCTGTCCACGTGGAACACGCGCCGGAGATCGGGATGCCCCGTAAAGACAATCCCCATAAGGTCATAGACCTCGCGCTCCTCGAATTCCACGCCCGGGAACACCGCCGTCGCCGACGGAATGACGGGAGCATCGTGATCCAGTGCCACCTTCACCGTCAGCCAATGCAGGGGAACGGGGGCGAAGAGGTGGTAGACCATCTCGAAGTGATCCTTCCAGTCGACTGCCGTCACATTCTCCGCGCGCGTCAGCTGCAGGTTGCTGTCGTCACGCAGAAACGTCAGCAGTGCGATCAGCTCATCCGCAGCGATAAAGACGGCAGGACGCTCGGTCTCCGCGTCGTACTCTGCATTTGGAAAGGCGAGTTTGATGCCGGCGAGCGCATCCGGAGATACATAGTTTTTCCTCATGCGTTCACCGCCTTCTTTTCCGCCTGCTCCGCCCAGAATGCACGCTCGGCACGCACGCGCTCCGGATGGAGGATCTTCTCACGCAGCTTCAGCATGCCGTCGATCAATGCCTCGGGGCGCGGCGGGCAGCCGGGGATATAGACATCCACGGGCAGGATCTCATCCACGCCCGGCACAACTGCATAGGAGTCCGCAAAGGGCCCTCCCGCAATCGTACACGCGCCCATCGCAATCACATATTTCGGCTCAGGCATCTCCTCGTAGAGGCGCACGATCGGATCCGCCATCTTCCACGTCAGCGTGCCTGCGACGATGAGGAGATCCGCCTGCCGCGGACAGGGGCGAAACACCTCGTAGCCGAACCGCGCGAGATCGAACCGCGCCGTCGCCGTGCTCATCATCTCGATCGCACAGCAGGCAAGCCCCGAGGACAACGGCCAAATCGAGCTTGCATGTGCCCAGCGCAGGAGTTCATCGAGTTTGAGCACGAGTACATTCTGCCGCAAACTCTCGGGAACGCGCTCCGCTATCTCCATGTCAGATCCCCCTTTCGCCACGCATAGCCGAGCCCCAGTGCAAGGATGCCGACAAAGACAAACATCTCGAGCAGTGCGAACAGCCCGAGCATCTGGAACTCCACCGCCCACGGATAGAGAAACACCGTCTCGATGTCAAAGACGATGAACAGCAGCGCGTAGAGGAAATATCCCGCTCGGAACTGCACATACGGCGAACCGATCGGATCGACACCGCACTCGTAGGGAATGTACTTCTGCGGCGACGGCTGCTTCGGCTGCAAGAGGAACGCAGGTCCGAGCGCCATGACGGGGAACAGCAGTGCCACCAGCAAAAAGATTCCCAGACTTCCAAACTCTCCCATACACAGGCCTCCTTATTATATGATTGAATAAATACATAGGAAAAATAAATAATCAAAAACAATAATTGACTGCTAAAAAAATTATGGCGATTTCAGCGCATCCTATATGAAATTTATGTCTTCTATTGTGTATAATAAACTCTATGTATAATATAACCGAAAAGTACTTCTTTTACAAGGAGAGCGGAGAAAAAACTTCCTTTTATATTCATTCTTTTTTGCTATTTTGACATCATTTGAAAGAAATGTTTTTTCCTGTTATAATCATAGACGATACAGGAGAATGCTTCGTTGACTGAAGCAACAATTTCTCCGGCCAGAAGGAGTTATTTTCACAATGCTGTTACACCGAAAATCCGTCGAACTGCTTGCCCCTGCGGGGACGTGGGATGCCATGACCGCAGCGATTGCAGCAGGTGCGGATGCTGTCTATCTCGGCGGCAAACATTTTAATATGCGGCTGCACGAAGGCAACTTCAACTTTGACGACGAGCGCCTGAAGGCGGCTGTCGACTACGCGCACGCGCACAACGTCGAGCTCTATGTCACGCTCAACAACCTCATCAGCAACGAGGAACTGCCAGCTCTGCGCGACTATCTTTCCTATCTCAATGAGATCCGTCCGGACGCGATCCTTGTGCAGGACTTTGCTGTGCTCGAGCTCGTACACGAGATGGGCATTTCCGTTCCCCTGCATACCTCCGTCATGATGAATACGCACAACGAGCACGCGATCGAGAAGCTCAAGGAGTACGGCATTACGCGTATTGTGGTCGGACGTGAGATGACGCTCTCCGAGCTCGCGCTCTTCCGCGCACGCACAGGCATCGAGGTCGAATACTTCATGCACGGTGATATGTGCATCTCCGAGAGCGGGCAGTGCATCCACTCGGGCGTGCTCTTCGGACAGAGCGGCAACCGCGGCCGCTGCATGAAGATCTGCCGCTGGCCGTTTGCCCTCATCAACGAGGAGACGGGCGCAGTGCTCGATGCGGACAGCCCCGGTCCGTACAAGCTTGCACTGAAGGACATGTGCATGTATCGCTCCATCCCCGCGCTGATCCAGGCGGGGGTCTACTCGTTCAAGATCGAAGGCCGCATGCGCTCGCCCGAGTTCATCGCACGTCTTGTCTCCACGTACCGCAGGGCGATTGACGCGTATATCGCCGATCCGAACGGCTACACGACGGATGAGGAGGGTTGGCGCACGCTCTACGACAACCGCGTGCGCGACTACACGACGACGTTCGCATTCGGGCAGCCGACTGCCGTCGACATTGGCATGACAGGCGAGCGAGAGCCGCGCTTCTTCAGCCAGGCGGTTGAGGAGGCGGGCTTTGCGGACGAGGTGCTGCGCGCTGAGCGCCCGATCGAAAAGGAAAATGCACCGAGCCGTCATCTGAGCGTACGCGTCGGCACCGTCGATGCTGCGCGGGCAGCAATTGACGCGGGCGCAGATACGGTCTACGTCGGCGGTGAGACGTTCCGCCCCCACCGCCCGTGGAAACTCGCGGACTATGAGGATCTCGTCCGTTATGCAGCAGGCCGTGCGCGCGTCGTCGTAAACACGCCGCGCACGACCATGCGGCGCGAATGCGGCGAACTCGAACAGTTCTTCACTTCACTGAACGACATCGCTGTTGACGGCATCATGGTCGGCAACCTCGGCACACTGAAGCTTGCGCGCACGCTCACGAAGCTGCCCGTACAGGCAGATCACTCGTTCAACCTATTCAACCATCTCGCCGTCACCTTCCTCGCAGAGAACGGTCTCACGATGGCGGCAGCCTCCTATGAGCTGTCCTTTCAGCAGCTGCGTGAAATCGTTGAGAATGCTGTACTGCCGATCGAGGCGGTCGTCCACGGAGCCTACGAGTCCATGATCTGTGACTACAACTTCCCCGCGATGTCGCTCAGGGACTACAGTGATCTTTCCGCACCGGAACTGATGGACACACACTATGCGTTCCGCGACGAGGCGGGCGGCGTACACTCCATCCGCGTTGACCAGTACGGGCGCAATCACATCTACTTTGCAAAGGATCTCTGCCTCTATCCCTACCTCGATAAATTCAACGGACTCGGTTCCTACCGCATTGAGGCGCAGGACTACACGGCGGAGGCAACCGAAGGGATCGTCCGCATCTACCGCGCTGCACTCGACCGTCTCGCTGCGGGCAGCGACGGCTATCGGGCGGCGGATTTCGACCATCTGACAGAGATCACGCCGCGCCCCCTCGGCATCGGCACCTACCGTTTCCGTCAGAGCCGCAATTCCATCTGAACTAGAAAGCATACGCATGGATACAGTTTCCCCAAACGAGAACAGCTACATCGGCGCTGCCGCCATCCTTGAAAAGAAGCAGAAATACATTATGCCCTGTCTCGGGCATTTCTACAGTGAACCGCGCCAGATCGTGCGCGGCGAGATGCAGTACCTCTATGACAGTGCGGGCAGGAAGTATCTCGACTGCTTCGCAGGGGTCTCCGTCATCAACTGCGGGCACTGCAACCCCGCGATCAACAATGCAGTCACAGAGCAGCTGAACACGCTCCAACATGTCTGCAACATCTACCTCACGGAGAACTTCGTCAATCTCGCCGAGCAGCTGGCACGCATTACGCCGGGAAAACTCCAAAAGAGCTTTTTCTGCTCCACGGGCACGGAGGCAAACGAGGGCGCGGCACTGCTCGCCGAGATCGCCACGGGCAGCAGTGAGTTCATTGCCCTGCGCGGGGGGCTCCACGGACGCACGAAGCTCACGATGAGCCTCACGGGCATCTCCATGTGGCGCACCGACCCAAATCCCGTCGGCGGCATCCACTTTGTCAAAAATCCCTACTGCTACCGCTGCCCGCACAGGCACTCTCCCGAGGAGTGCGGGATCGACTGCACGTACGAGCTCGAGGAGACGATCAAGAGCGTCACCTCGGGGCGCCCCGCAGCCTTCATCGCCGAGACGATTCAGGGCAATGCGGGCATCATCGTGCCGCCGAAGAACTACTTTAAGCGCGTCAAGGAGATTCTCGACCACTACGGCGTGCTCTTCATCGCGGACGAGGTGCAGACGGGCTTTGCACGCACGGGCAGGATGTTCGCCATCGAGCATTTCGGTGTCACGCCCGACATTATGACCATGGCGAAGGCACTCGGCAACGGTGCACCCATCAGCGCATTCATCGCCACGCCTGAGGTCGCAGATACCTACACGAAGCCCGGTGCATCGACCCTCGGCGGCAACCCCGTCTCCACAACAGCAGGACTGCAGGTCATCCGCTATATCGAGGAGCACGATCTCATGGGGAATGCCGAGCGACGCGGAAAGCAGCTTCGTGCGGGGCTGCGTGAGATCCAGAAGTGGCATCCCATCATCGGCGATGTGCGCGGACTGGGGCTGATGGTCGGCGCCGAGTTCGTCCATGCAGACAAATCCCCTGCCGCCGCCGAACTGGATCTCGTGCTCGAAGAGCTCAAGAACAGGGGCTTTATCGTCGGCAAGAACGGCATCGGACGCAATGTCATGGCGTTCCAGCCACCGCTCATCATCACTGAGGAGAACGTGAACGACGCACTCAATGCTGTGGAACTCGTACTGACCGAGAAAGGATTCTGAATATGGCAAAACGCTTCTACGATCTCACCGTCGCAGGCTGCAAACGCAGGCTCTCCATTCTCAACCTCAACGAGAACCTCGCGATTGCGGGCTTTATCATGCTCGGCGATGTCGAACTCTGCGAAAACTGCGCGCGCGAACTCGCCAAAAAAATTCCTGCCGAGACCGAGATCATCATGACTGCCGAGACGAAGGGCATCCCCCTCGCGGCGGAGCTTGCACGCCAGCTCGGAATGCCCTACTACATCACGGCGCGCAAATCCGTCAAGGCATACATGGAGGATCCCATCTGGGTTGAGGACGAGTCCATCACGACACTGGGAAAGCAGCGTCTCTACCTGATGAATACGGACATTGAGCGCATCGAGGGGCGCAAGGTGCTCCTCCTCGACGATGTCATCAGCACAGGAGGCTCCATGACGGCACTCGGAAATCTCGCGAAGAAGGCGGGTGCGCATGTCATTGGACAGGCCGCCGTGCTTGCCGAGGGTGACGCTGCAAAGCGGACAGACATCATCTTCCTCGAGGCTCTGCCGCTCTTTGAAGCAGAATAGATTGGAAGGACGCCTTGCATCAGTATCTCTTTTACATCGGCGACTTCCCCATCCGCTCCTACGGTGTTGTCATCTCCCTCTCAATTCTTCTCGCAACAGGCGTCGGCTACTTCCTTGCAAAGGCGGACGGACGCGGCTGCGAAAAGCACATCCCCGATCTCGGCATCTACTGCGGCATTGCGGGGCTCCTCGGTGCGCGGCTCTGGGATGTCTTCTTCTTTGACTGGGACTACTACCAACACCACCTGACCGAGATCCTGAACGTCTGGCAGGGCGGCATGGCGATCCAGGGCGGAGTCTTCCTCGGCGTGCTCGTCGGCATCCTCTACAGCCGGAAGCACGGGCTCGACACCATTCACTTTATGGACGTTGCCGCGCCCGCGATTGTCCTTGGGCAGGCACTCGGCCGCTGTGCGAACCTCCTCAACGGAGATGCCTTCGGTGCACCGACAGGCAGCAGCTTCGGCATTCTCTACCCCGAGACCACCCTCGCCCACCATACCTACGGCGCGCAGCCGCTTTGGCCGGCGGAAGTCTGGGAGGGACAGCTCGACATCGTCATCTTTGCCCTGCTGCTCATCTTCCGTGCACGAGGGCACGCACGCGGACAGTGCTTCGCCCTCTACGTCATGCTCTACAGTCTCGTGCGCTTCGCACTCGAATATCTGCGCGGCGACTACACGGAGAAGTACCTCGGGCTCTTCACCAGCGCACAGATGACCAGCCTCGGCTTCGGATTCGTTGCGCTTGCGGTTTTTCTCTGGCTGGGACTGCGGAAAGAGCCTGCGGCAGAGAAGGAAAACATCTCCTCACAGGAACACAATCGGCACAAAAAGGGAAGACGGGGAAAATAACAGCTCAAACCATTGGAAGTTTCCTAAGGATACAGTACAAATGATCATCGAGATAACGGAATCAATCGCGGGAAATCTGACGCAAACAGAAAAAGCCATTGTCAAATATATCAACCAAAATGAGACAAAGCTCTCCCGTATGTCGATCGTTGACATTGCCTTTGAAACCTTTAGTTCACCCTCCACCGTTTCCCGTGCGATCCGCAAATGTGGAATCAACGGATTCAACGAGCTGCGCTACAAACTGATGCGTCCGAACACAGATCGGGCAATCGTCAGCATCAACGAGATCATGAACAAGTCCCTGATCGAAGCGGAGGTCCTGCTTGAGCGCATCTCCCTGCAAAATCTGCTTGAGATTGTCCGACGTATCGAACAGGCAAAGGGCTCTCGTGTGTACGTTTTGGCAAGAGGGCTGACTTCATACGTCGCAAAGGAATTCAGTCTGAAACTACAGCTGCTCGACTACGATGTGATGGAGACGGATGATCCGAACATCATGAAGAGCATCACGAACCACCTGTCCTCCACTGCGCTTGTCATTATCTTCTCCCTCAATGGACAAACAGAGGAGCTCGTCGAATCCGCACGCAATGCATACTCTCTGGGTGCGGATGTCATCACTTGCTGCTGTGCAGAGGACAGTCCGCTTCTGCCGTACTCTGCAAAGTCTCTGATTGGATTCAAGCACAAGCATGTATCCATTCGGGAGTATGAAGTCACCAGCCGCGTTGCTCTCAGTATTATGGCTCGCATGATTCTCGATTACCTCGTACAGCAGAACGAAAACAAAATCTCATACGATTATTGACATCTTCTGATGAAAATCTATTTTCCAAAATCGAAAAGATTTTCATCAGATTTTCTTTTACCATGATGTATATCCCGAATCAGCGGAATATATAGAAAGGTGGAGGAGACAGATGAAAAAGCTATTAGGCGTCACAGGTTGTCCGACAGGCATCGCACATACCTTTATGGCTGCGGAAGCCCTGCGTCGCGCAGCAGAAGCGGCGGGCGCAGAAATAAAGGTGGAGACAAACGGTGCCATCGGCGTTGAGAATGCACTGACAGCGGAAGAGATCGCCGAAGCAGACTGCATTATTGTAGCCTGTGACAAAAAGGTGGAAATGGATCGTTTCCGCGGAAAACCCGTACTGGAGGTTTCTGTCGGACACGGCATTCAGCATGCTGCGGAACTCGTAGAGAATGCCCTGTCCGGAAAAGTCCCCGTATACGGAGGAACAGCGCCGGCAGATGCAACCGATGAAATGTTCCGTCTCGAAGGAAAATCGGGAGCTGCACATGAGATATACAAGCATCTCATGAACGGCGTCTCGCACATGATCCCGTTTGTTGTCGCGGGCGGCGTACTGATTGCGGTCTCATTCCTCTGGGGCATCTTTTCCTTTGATCCGAACTCGGATCAGTACAACCCCACTGCAGCACTTTTAAAACAGATTGGCGGCTACGCGATGGGGCTCATGGTTCCCGTCCTCGCGGCCTATATCGCCGAATCCATCGCCAATCGCCCGGGTCTTGTTGCCGGTTTTGTTGCAGGCGTCATTGCGGCGGGGACAGGCTCCGGATTCATTGGAGGTATTCTCGGGGGCTTCCTTGCCGGCTACCTCTGCAAATACCTCGTGCGTTCCCTGTCGGGTCTGCCCAAAGAATTTGAAGGTCTGAAATCCATCTTCCTCGTCCCGCTCGTCAGTGTCGCAGTGATTGGTGCGATCATGTGTCTCACTGCCGATCCTATTGCGGCAATCAATGCGTCAATGATGGACTTCCTCTCCAATCTGCAGAATTCCAATCCCATCATCCTCGGTATCGTCATCGGCTGTATGTCAGCGTTCGATATGGGGGGCCCCGTCAACAAGGCGGCCTATGTAACAGGAACGCTGCTTCTCGGACAGGGCAACTACTACTTTATGGCCGGTGTTTCGGCGGCCTGCATCACGCCCCCTATCCTCATCGCGCTGGCTACAACGATTTTCCGCAATAAGTTCACGAAGAACGAACGCGCCGCGGGTCTTGTCAACTATATTCTAGGCTGTACGCATATCACGGAGGGAGCAATTCCATTTGCGGCAAAGTCGCCGCTGACAGTTCTCCCGATTCTCATGCTGGGCTCGTCCATCTCGGCGGTTCTGACCTATATGATGAAGATCCAGGTTCCTGCCCCGCACGGCGGTTTCCTGATTCTCGCACTCGTAGATCAGCCAATCGCATGGGTGCTCTGCATTTTTATCGGCTCTTTGGTCGGAGCTGTGATTTATGGTCTCACAAGGAAAAAACCGGAACAGGAGTAAGCATGATTTGCGCTAACATTCGAGAGATGGAAGGAGCGCGCTCATGATCTATACATTGACAACGAACCCTGCCATTGACATGAATATTTGCACAAACGGCTTGGAGCCGCGCAAGGTGAACCGCACCTTCGATGCAGTCTACACTCCGAATGGAAAGGGGCTCAATGTCAGCTTCGTTCTGCATCATTTCGGCATAGCGTCAAAGATCATGGGATTCTTCGGTGGATTCTCCGGCAGCTATATTGTAGAGGAGTCCCGCAGACGAGGGTTTGAGGTAATTCCCGTCATAGTCGACGACATTACACGCATCAATATTTTTCTGAACGACGGCACAACGGAGTATAAGCTCGTAAACGACGGTGCCCTCGTACCGCGGGAAAAACAGCAGGAAATGTTGGAGTGTATTCGAGCCGCGACGGATATGACACACCTCTCAATCAGCGGAAGTCTTCCACAGGGAATCGAGCCATCCTACTACGATGAAATTTTTGACATCTGCCGCGAACGGGGTATCCGCATCATACTGGATATCAGCTCCGCAAAGCTGCGCGATCTCCTGCACTGGAATCCGCTTCTGATCAAGCCAAATGACGAAGAGTTGGAAAAAATCTTCGGCATCCGAGTCAAGACAGAACAAGACATAACAGAGGCGCTTTCCTTTCTTCATGCCGAAGGAGCACAAAACGTACTGCTCACACTTGGTGAGCACGGTGCATATTTCTCTAACGGCAATGCAGTCTATTTCGCCTCGGCACGCCCCATTCAGCTGCTCAGTTCTGCCTGTGCAGGAGATGCGGCACTCGCCGCATTCCTGAGCATATGGCTGGAGCATCCGGAGAACGTAGCAGATGCGTTGAAAAACATGGCGGCTGTCGGTGCAAACGTCGCCGAGAGCAATGCTCTCGGAACCCTGTCAAGGGTGGACGAATACAAAAAAGATATTCAGGTAAGGAGGGTAAAATAAATGCCACTCGTAACAAGTAAGGAGCTTCTGCTCGATGCGCAGAAAGGCGGCTACGCGGTCGGTGCATTCAACGTGGAGAATATGGAAATGGTCATGGCGGTACTCGCCGCCGCAGAGGAGACATCCTCCCCTGTCATTATGCAGACGACACCAGGTACCATCCGTTTTGCGGGGCTGGATTACTATCTTGCAAATGTACGTGCAGCTGCCGAACGGACAAAAATTCCTGTCGTGATGCATTTAGATCATGGCGACAGCCTCAATATGGCAATGCAGGCCTATCGCGCCGGCTACACCTCCATCATGATCGACGGCTCAAAGCTCCCCTTTGCTGACAATATTGCACTTACAAAAACTGTAACGGATGCCTGCCACCCCGGAAATATTCCCGTAGAGGGAGAACTTGGAAAGGTTGGCGGAAAAGAGGACGATCTCGAAAATGAGGACGGCAGTCCATACACAGATCCTGACGAAGCCGCAGAGTTCGTCAAACGCACAAACGTAGATTTTCTTGCCGTCGGTATCGGCACCTCACACGGCGTCTACAAGGGAACGCCCTGCGTCAATGTGGATTGCCTGAGCGCCATTCGTTCCGTTGTTGATATCCCTCTCGTCATGCACGGAACTTCCGGCGTTCCCGATGAGCAGGTTCGTGACTGCATTAGCCGCGGCATCTGCAAGGTCAACTACGCAACGGACCTGCGCATCGCCTTCACGCGTGGCATCAAGGCATATATGCAGGAACATCCGGACGCCTTTGACCCAAAGAAATATGCTGCACAAGGCATGAAAGAGGTTCAGGCGTACGTCATGCAGAAAATGGATGTCCTCGGCAGTACGGGAAAAGCATAACATCTCAAACATATGAAAAACCGCGGCAGCTGCCGCGGTTTTTATTTATCGATAGTCACATTTCTGACACTGCGTCATCCCATCCATAAATTCGGTCAGCACCCCTTCACCTTGCTGAGCGCCGTGCACACAAGCTGCGCCAGATAGTCCGCTGTCGGCGCAAGTGCACGCGGGTCGACGCGAAAGCCCGGATTGTGGAGAGCAGGTGCAAGCCCTGTACCGACGAGAACGAACACCCCCGGTA
The DNA here is from genome assembly GCF_001717585.1 of Selenomonas sp. oral taxon 920. NCBI lineage: Bacteria > Bacillati > Bacillota > Negativicutes > Selenomonadales > Selenomonadaceae > Selenomonas > Selenomonas sp. oral taxon 920. Next base: position 720,572 of record NZ_CP017042.1, on the reverse strand, counting down.
CTCTCTCCTGATAGAAGGCGAAGTCCTCACCGGTCAAAGACTTGGGCGCGGGAACAACGTGCAGTGCACACCCCTTTGCCGTCTCCTCGGCAAAGGATGCCCAAAAGCCATCGTTGACCGTTGCCGGAGGCCCTTCATACCATTCCGTCTCCACGGCAGCACCGTATGCTGCTGCCAACTGCTCCGCCAATGCACAGACACGCGTACGGATCAGCGCACGATCCTGTACATCCATGCTGCGCGTTGTGCCCTCGACAAGTGCCTCAGCAGGAATGACATTCCATGTATTCCCCGCCGTGATGTGTGTGACGCTCACAAGCCCTGCCGAAAACGGACTGAGGTTGCGTGCAATGACCGTCTGTACCGATTGCACAAACGCCGCCGTGAGCGGGATCGGATCCACACCTGCCTCGGGATGAGCGGCATGTGCCCCCCTGCCGCGGAAGCGGAACACGAAGCGATCCACTGCCGCCATGACTGCCCCCTCTGAAATCCCGACCGTACCGACCTCAAGGAGAGGAGATGCGTGCAGCCCAAAGATTGCCGCGACATCCTGCAATGCTCCCGCTTCAATGAGTACCTTCGCGCCGCCCGGTGCCTCCTCTGCCGGCTGAAAGAAGAGCCGCACACGCCCTGTGAGCTCCGCCTCACGCTGTTTAAGCAAAAGTGCCGCTCCGAGCACCGAGGAGATGTGAAAGTCGTGACCGCAGGCGTGCATCCGACCCGCGTTCTCCGAACGATACGGCAGATTGGTCTGTTCCTCGATGGGCAGCGCGTCAATATCACTGCGCAGCGCAACAACTGTCTCCCCCGCGCCCACCTCCGCGACAAGCCCCGTCTTCAGAGAAAGATCCAGAATACGAATCCCCGCGCGCTCCAAAGATGTCCGAATGCGCTTCGTCGTCTCCACTTCTTCATAGGAAAGTTCCGGATGACGATGAAACCATTGAAATTCTGCTGCAATGTACTCTTTGATCTGTTCGACACTTTCCATAGTTCCACGCTTTCAATTTCATATATATCTGCTATGCAATATCTGCATTATATGGTTTACAAGATCTCTTGTCAATCAAAATTTTATATATGTCTTTTATCGGCCGCAGCGCAGAAGTATGCTCCCTCCGCGTTTTTCGTTTCAAAAATATTCCTTGACAGAATCTCTATCCATTGTTATAATTCATTTTGTCGTTTGGACATGAACGGCAGCAAATGGGGTTATAGCTCAGTTGGTTAGAGTGTCTCGTTGACATCGAGGAGGTCACAAGTTCGAATCTTGTTAACCCCACCATTTGTTCTCTCATCCGCAGTCGTGCGGATTTTTTCATCTCAGGCTCACTTAGCTCAGTTGGTAGAGCATCTCCGTCACATGGAGGGGGTCGGGGGTTCGAATCCCTCAGTGAGCACCATGTATATCACGCCGTCCCGCGGGGGCGGTTTTTTGGTATATATAGGAGCATTCACATGATAAACGAAAAGGAAACTGCTGCCCAGATCCTCGCACAGACCTCCCTTGCGCAGGGGATGAATGAGGAAGATGTGGCGGAACTGCTCGCCTCAAGCGATGTAGCACTGCGAACGTATCCAAAGGGCGCAGTCATCTTCCACGACGGGGAGATGCCGCACTCGCTCTACATTCTGCTCGAGGGGGAGGTGCACATCCTCAAGGACACGTATTCGGGACGGCAGATCTTCATCTCGGAGATTGACCGTCCGGGCGATATGTTCGGCGAAGTCTACGAGGTGCTGCGCCGTCCGTACGATATGTATGTCCGCGCCGTGACAAAGGTCAAGCTGCTCGAAGTTTCGAGCCATCTCTTCACGCTGGATGTAGGAGAAGCGCCGCGCCGCAGTGCGCTCATCGTGCAGCGAAACCTCATGAAGATCTTTGCCGGCAAGGCGTATGGGATGCATACGAAGCTCAAGATTCTCGCGAGCGGAACGCTGCGTGAGAAAATTGTCCGCTATCTCTTCCCCCACATCGACGAAAAGGGGCGGGTCACGCTCACGGCAAGCCGTGAGTTTATCGCTGCCTATCTCGCCGTCAGCCGCCCCTCCCTCTCGCGCGAACTGAGCGCGATGCAGCGCGAGGGCATCATCGAGGCAACGGGACGAAGCATACAGATTCTCGATATGGAGAGGTTTGAGGAGTATCTGTAAGGACGAAGCATTCCTTCCATCACAAGCAGTGGTGAGGACGAAAGAGAAACAGCTCTGCGAAGCAAAACTTCGCAGAGCTGTTTCTCTTTTATATGAATGTTGTAGGAATCAATATCAACGTGCGCCGCACGCACCCGATGACACGCGGCAATCCTCATCACGGTTGGTGAACCCCATCTCTCGGATGAGCTCCATATCCTCGGCGATGGTCGTGCCCGATGTCGTGAGCATATTTCCCGTGATAGACGCGGATGCACCGGCGCGGAACGCCGTCGCCCCATTCTCGGGAAGAAGCTTGCGCCCCGCGCCAAGGCGAATATTCGCGGTCGGATTGATGAAGCGGAAGATCGCAATCGTCCTGAGGATATCCTCACCCGAGAGCGGCGCGAGATGTTCGAGCGGCGTCCCCGGGATCGCCATCAGAGAGTTGAGCGGGATGGACTCGATGCCGAGTTCCTGCAGAGCAAACGCCATGTCGAAGCGATCCTCCCACGTCTCCCCCATGCCGATGATGCCGCCTGAGCAGACGCAGAGCCCCTCTGCCTGTGCCGCCTTGATCGTGCGAATGCGGTCGGCGTAGCTGTGCGTCGTGCAGATCTCGGGAAAGTAGCGCTCCGATGTCTCGATGTTATGGTGATAACTCGTCACACCTGCCTCGTGCAGGCGGCGAAACTGACTGCGCGTGAGGAGCCCGTGCGAGGCACAGAGATCGATGGAAAGCGTGCGACGCATCTCCTTGTACGCCTCAAGTGCCTGCTCAAACTCCATGCCCGAGAGCGCACCGCCCGATGTGACGATGGAGAAACGGTTTGCACCCGCGTCCTGGTTTGCCTTTGCGTGCGCGATCAGATCCGCCTGTGCCATAAAGTTATAGGTATCAACACCTGTCTTATGCCGCCCCGCCTGTGCACAGTATTTGCAGTCCTCCCCACAGCGTCCGCTGCGCCCGTTGACGATCGTGCACAGGTCGATATGATTGCCGCAGAAATGCTTTTGGAGGCGATATGCTCCCTCGCCGAGTTCCTCAACCGGCGTATCCATAAAGACGGAACGGTCGTCCGTGCGGCTGACACGATAGCCCGCGATGATCTTCTTCGTCAGCTCATTTACACGATTTTCGCGCATAAAAAAATACCTGCCTTGTCATAGATTATGTTTATGCTCTCTATTATAAGGCAGGTTTTTTATTGCGTCAACTAAATATTTAGTTATGGTTTACTCTTAAATTTCATCGAGTAAATCTTTTAGCTCTGTCCGAACCTTCTCCTCGTGCACGCAGACCTCTGTGATAAAATCCGCAAGGTAGTCGCGGAAGATTCCCTCACGCGCACAGAGTTCGCGCAGCTCCGCGACAGCCTCCTCCGCCGCAGTATCGTACTCGATGCGATGCAGCAAACGGGCGATCGTACGGCGTGTTCTGTCCGAAAAGAGCAGCTTGAGATTCACTGCTGCTGCCGTGCTCCGATCGGCGCGAATGAGCCACGTGCGCGTTGCGAGATCATCGCTGAAATTCGCAAATCCCGCCTCTGCCCATCCCTCTGCCGCAGCGGAATCATCGTCGCGCTCTCCCGCAAAGAAGTGGATTTCCTTGTAGAGCGTATCATTGAGGAGCCGGACAATCTCAGGCTTTGCGTAGAGATGACGATCACCGCGCACAGGGAACTCACCGCCCTGCAGAGCGGTGAGCACGCGATGATAGCGCACATTTGTATAGCAGGTGTAAAGCGTCCCCGTCTCTTTCAGCGCACGGTTCAGTGCCATAAGTGTATCGTACGGCTCGTAGGCGTACTCAATTGCAAACTCTGCAACGATACGGTCGAATGTCTCCTCCGCAAACGGCAGCGGCTCGCGCCGCCAATCGAGAACGTGTGCGTGCACGCCAAGCGCAGCAACGTGTGTATCCTCTGCAATCTCATGGTATGGCGTAATCGCGTGAATCTCCGCGTTCGGACAGAGCTCCCTGAGCCGTTCAAGATATTCCGAACCGTCGACGACGAGGAGGCGGAGGCGTTCTGCACTCGGCGCAAGGAGATCCATGATCTCCGTCTTCACCGTACAAAGTCTCCGCGCTCTGCCCACAATCGTTCGATCTCGTCCGTAAACGCCACAAGATAGGTCTCTCCATCCATCAGCGCGGATGATTCCATCTCCGCACGCAGAGATGTACGATTCAGACGCACAGAACCAATGTCCTCTGCCATCCGAATGGCAAGGCGCTCGTATGTATGCACATCATCAGCGATCCATTCCGTATGCCCTGCCGCCGTGAGCATTGTCGCACCGAGACGTGCGCCGTGATGCGTCTCTCCACGCAGCGTGATGACGGGAACGCCCATATAGAGTGCCGTTGCCGTCGATGCGCCGCCCGCATAGGGGAAGGTGTCGAGCGCGATGTCGATGTCACCGTAGTCCTTCAGATAGTCACGTTTTCCCGTCCGTACGAAGATGCGCTTTGCAGGCAGTTTCAGCCCCTCGATCATCTCGAGGATCGTCGTCACGCGCAGAGGGCTGTCCAGAACGGCATCCTGCAAAACGAGCTGTGCCTTCGGCAGTTTTTTCAAGATTCTGCCCCAGACTTTGAGACACTCCTCGTTGATCTTCATAAAGTTCTGGAACACGCCAAAGGTCACGGGCGCATCGGCAGGACGCTCCGCTGCTTCGCTCACACGCATCGCCGCATCCGGTGTAAAGTGGAACGCGTGCGGCAGACGCAGAAGTTGCTCGCTGTAAAATTCCTCCGTGCCCGCAGGCGAGAGCACTTCATCGGTCAAAAAGCCGTCGACAAAGGGAACGCCCGTCGTCGCAAACCAACCGATGCCCGAGATCTGGACGGGCGCGGGACGATACGCGAGCACCATGAGCGTCATCCCTCCGTCCGTATGTCCGCCGAGGTCAACGAGCACGTCGATCTCATCCGCACGAATCCGCTCCGCCTGTTCCTCGATGGAGACATTCGCGAGTGCATGGTAGTTCACTATGCCGCGCAGGCTCTCAGTAAATGCATCTGCGCGATCGTCAAGCGCATACGCGCAGACATCGTACTGCTCCGTCAACCCACGCAGAAGCCCCTCATAGAAGAGCGAAGAGGACGAGCTGAGGAAATGCCCCGCGAGAAAGCCGATCTGCAGGCGCTCATGCTGCACGGCCGCACGCGCGGGCAGCGGTTCCGCATGGCGGTACAGCGTCGCATACATATCGAACTGCGCCTTCAGCTCCTTCGGCGTGAGATTCGGAACGGCGTGACAGAGGTAGAGATAGTTGGAGAAATGCTGCCGTTGGCTGCGGAGAAATTTATCCTCCGTCGCCGCCTCGAAATACGCGGCAATCGCCCCCTCTGTATCGGCAAGCGCCCCGCAGCACGCCCCCATCATCTCTGAGAAGCGCCACTGCTCGTCCGTAGGGATCTCCTCATGCGCACGCAGATAAAGAATCCCCTCGATCGCCTCGTAGATATAGCCCTGATGAATGTCCTCGCGAAGGGCAGTGTAGTCGTCCATCCAACTCATTGTGCTGTCCTCTCCAATCTAAAATATGCAATCTCGGGCGGACATCCGATCCGCAGCGGGAACCAGCTGCCGTTGCCCGTATGCACGTAGCCATAGCTGTCCCCGATGTGCACCATGCCGCGCGTGTACTTGAACACTGGGAACAGCGGCTGCCCAAGGATGCCGAACTGACTGCCGTGCGTATGCCCCGTCAGCGTCAGTGGGATCCCGCCATATGCCGCCGCATCGTCGATAAACTCGGGATGATGAGCGAGCAGAACAGTCACAGCATCGACGGGTACATCTGCCATCGCAGCGGCAAAGTACGCCGTCTTCTCTGCATAGAACGCCTCCCCGCGTGCGAACGGATAGTCCACGCCCGCGATATAGAGTGCGCCGCGCCGCGCGACACGCTCTGCAGAGTTCAGTACAACGTGCACACGCCCTTCTCCTGCCATGCAGTCAACAATCGGGCGGCCGGCGTGATAGTATTCGTGATTGCCGATGCAGTACCAGATTCCGTCACGAAAGTTTGCGGCGTGCGCCGCGAGAACCTCAGCGGCACGCGCGTTCAGCCGCTCATCGTCGAACACATCACCCGTCACGGCGAGCACATCCGCGCCCCCCGCAGCGACCTCCGTGAGGAGTGTGTCGAAGTCCTCCACGGAGAAGAATGTACCGAGGTGCACGTCGCTGATCTGCGCGATCACCATACCTGCCGCCTCGGGCGGCAGATGCGGAACGGGGATCACATAGTCATGCCGCACGGTTTGATGTCGTTCAATAAATGCGCCGTAACTACTGAGCAGCAGGCCCGCTGCCGGATAGAGTGCCGTATTTTTCAGCATGCGCCGCCGCTCCGCATCGTACGGCATACGGCACGTCTTTCGCCAGATGAACCGCACCGTCACGGCAAGCATGACAAACGCAAGTGTAATCAGCTGTGCAACGAGCAGGAGAATGATCGGCAGGGTAATCATGCCTGCCCAGCCATCCGTCCGATGGGTACTGAACAGGAAGAACAGTCCGCCGATGCTGCCGAGCTCAAAGAGCGTAACGCCGATGCGCGCCGCGCGGAGACACCGCCCCTCCGCAAGATAGCGCAGGAAATAGAGGCTGAGCGCGAGCAGTATGAGGACAATGAGCAGGAATATCACCAAAAAGACAAGCAAAGATACCTCCTAATCTGTCAAAGTCCCGTAATCATTGAGACGAACGGGATCGTCGCCACTGAGATCAGTGTCGAGAGCGCGATGATCTCCGTCATCAGAGGATAGGCGACCTTATTGTAGAGCAGTGCCACCATCGCAACCATACCGCCCGTCGGCGCTGCGACAATGACGAGACTGCACCCGAGGATATAGGGATTCGTCACGAAGAGTTTCATGATGAACAGGATCGGAATCGGCAGTACGACGGCTTTGAGAAACGTATAGAGCAGCAGCTTGCGGTCCGTCAGCATGTGGCGTACATGGATATCCTTGAGCGACGCACCGATCATCATCATCGCCAGTGGTGCGGTCATCGCCCCGAGCATGGCGAACGTCTGCGAGAGCAGCGGATGCGTCGGAATCTCTGCGAAGTAGATCACGCACGCGATCAGCGATGCAATGATGCCGGGATTCAGCAGCATGCGGAACATCTCGAGCCCGCGCCGCTTGTGAAGGCTGATGGAGGAAACACCGTAGACAAAGAAGAGCAGATTCACAGGGATGAAGAAAAGCGTCATATAGACGACCGCCTGATCACCGTATACGCCCTGCACGAGCGGCAGTCCCATAAAGAGCGAGTTGTTGAACCAGAACGAGAGATTGACCGCTCCGCGCAGCCGTCCGCGAAAGCGCAGCAGCAGCGGCAGCAGAAAGCCGACGAGACACATCATTGCGAGCAGGACAGCGTATGCGGTGTAGGTCTCAATGACCTGTGTCAGCCCCATATGCTCCTCGGCACGCATCGCCGCCGAGATGATGAGACACGGACACGCGATGTTTACAATCAGGGAGGAAAACTGCTCCTGATTGTTCGGAATGATGATAGAGTAGCGCCGGGCAAGCGCTCCTGCAAAGATCATCAGGAAAAATACGATCATCTGACCTAGGATCAGCATTGCATTACCTTCTTTTCAGTTCGTAAAAATCTATTTGTGTTTCTCCTCAAGCAGAGGCTTCAAAAATCTCCCCGTATAGGACTCAGGAACTTGAACGATCTGCTCGGGCGTACCCTGCGCGACAATCGTCCCGCCGCGCACACCGCCTTCGGGGCCGAGGTCGATCACATGGTCCGCCGCCTTGATTACATCGAGGTTGTGCTCGATGACGACGACGGTATCGCCGCCGTCCACGAGGCGCTGGAGGATGACGAGCAGCTTGTGAATGTCCGCCGCGTGCAGTCCCGTCGTCGGCTCGTCGAGGATGTAGAGCGTCTTGCCCGTGCTGCGCTTCGACAGCTCCGTCGCGAGCTTCACGCGCTGTGCCTCACCGCCCGAGAGCGTCGTCGCAGGCTGTCCGAGACGGATATAGCCCAGTCCCACGTCACGGATGATCTCGAGTTTGCGTGCAATGCGCGGCACATTCTGAAAAAATGTCACCGCCTCGTCAATCGTCATGTCGAGCACCTCGGCGATGGTCTTTCCCTTGTAGTGTACCTCGAGCGTCTCGCGGTTGTACCGCGCACCCTTGCAGACCTCGCACGGGACATAGACATCGGGGAGAAACTGCATTTCGATTTTGAGGATGCCGTCCCCACGACACGCCTCACAGCGTCCGCCCTTCACGTTAAAGCTGAACCGCCCCGCCTTGTACCCGCGCATACGCGACTCTGATACTTGGCTAAAGAGATCGCGGATCGCATCGAACACACCCGTGTACGTTGCGGGATTCGAGCGCGGCGTGCGCCCGATGGGCTGCTGGTCGATGTTGATGACCTTGTCAATATGCTCAAGCCCCTTGATCTTCTTATGCTTTCCCGGCTTCCCCTTCGCGCGGTAGAGGCGCGAGGCGACCCCGCGATAGAGGATCTCGTTGACGAGCGTGGACTTGCCGGAACCGGAGACCCCCGTGACGAGTGTGAGCGTCCCAAGCGGGAACTTCACATTGATTTCCTTGAGATTGTTCTCTGACGCACCCACGATTTCGAGGACGTTGCCATTCCCCTTGCGCCGCTCGGAGGGCACGGGGATGAATTTTTTTCGTGCGAGATATTGCCCCGTGATGGAGGCGGGATTTTTCATAATCTCCGCCGCCGTTCCCTCTGCGACCACCTCGCCGCCGTGCTCGCCTGCACCCGGACCGATGTCGATGATGTGATCGGCGGCGTGCATCGTGTCCTCGTCGTGTTCCACGACGATCAGCGTATTGCCGAGGTCGCGCAGATGGCGCAGCGTCGCGAGCAGGCGGTTGTTGTCGCGTTGGTGCAGACCGATGCTTGGCTCGTCGAGGATGTAGAGCACCCCCATCAGCCCCGAGCCGATCTGCGTCGCAAGACGGATACGCTGTGCCTCGCCGCCCGAGAGTGTCCCCGCCGCACGCGAGAGGGTCAGGTAGTCAAGCCCCACATCGAGAAGGAAATGCAGACGCGCGTGGATTTCCTTTAGAATCTCCACGGCGATCTTTGCCTCACGCGGGCTGAAGCTCTTCTCCGCCTCCGTGAGGAACGCATCCGCCTCGCGGATCGTCAGTGCCGTGAGCTCGGCGATGCTCTTCCCGCCGACCGTAACGGCGAGCGTCTCGGGCTTCAGGCGTGCACCGTGACACGCCGTACACGGCGTATCCGTCATATAGTCCTCGTAGCTTTCACGCATCTCCTCCGAGTCCGTCTCCCGATAGCGGCGCGCAAGCGCGGGCAGAACGCCCTCATAGGGGACATTGTATTCCTTTTCCTCGCCGAACATATTCGTATATTGGAAAGAAACGTACTCATCCGAACCATAGAGCAGCATCTTCTGCATCTTCTTGTCCATGCGGTTCCACTGTGTATGTTCGTCGTAGTCGTGCGCACGGAGGAGCGCCGAAATCGCACGCATCCCGTAGGAGTTCGGATTCTTCGAGAGCGGCGCAAAGACACCGTCTGCCACGCTGAGCGTCTTGTCCGGCACAACAAGCTCCTCGTCAAACTCCTTGTGACTGCCGAGTCCCGTACAGACGGGACACGCACCAAACGGACTGTTGAACGAGAACATGCGCGGCGCGATCTCGGGGAGCGAGATGCCGCAGTCAATACAGGCAAAATTCTCGCTGAACATGAGCGTATCCCCGTCCACCACCTGTACATAGACCACCCCGCCGCCCGCACGCAGAGCCGTTTCAAGCGAGTCCGTCAGGCGGCTCTCCGTACCCGCACGCACAACGAGACGATCCACTACAATCTCAATCGTATGCTTCTTCTGCTTTTCGAGAGCGATCTCCTCCCCAAGGTCGCGCAGCTCTCCGTCGATACGCACGCGCACATAGCCGTCGCGGCGGATCTGATCGAGGACCTTGCGGTGCTCGCCCTTTTTCCCGCGCACGAGCTGCGCCATGATGAGCAGCTTTGTGCTCTCGGGCTGCGTCATAATGGCATCCACCATCTGATCGACACTCTGCTGCGCGATGGGCTTGCCGCAGTTCGGGCAGTGCGGACGGCCCGCCCGCGCATAGAGCAGACGCAGATAGTCATAGACCTCCGTCACCGTCCCCACCGTCGAGCGCGGGTTGTGGCTCGTCGTCTTTTGGTCAATCGAGATCGCGGGCGAGAGTCCCTCGATGTTGTCCACATCAGGCTTGTCCATCTGCCCGAGGAACTGCCGTGCATATGCGGACAGCGACTCCACATAGCGACGCTGCCCCTCGGCATAGATCGTGTCAAATGCGAGCGAGGATTTCCCCGAGCCCGAGAGCCCCGTCACGACAACGAGCTTGTCGCGCGGAATCTCCACGTTGATATTCTTTAGGTTGTGGGCGCGTGCGCCCTCGATTTTGATACTTTCGTTCATAGTTTCCCCTATTTTTTCTTCTTCGGCAGTTCACCCTCGAGCTCCACAATCATATCGCGCAGCTCCGCCGCACGCTCGAATTCGAGGGCGCGTGATGCCTGCTGCATTTCGCGCAGGAGGCTCTTGACGAGGTTTTCGCGCTCCTTCTTGCCGAGCTTTTTCTTCGCCTTGCCGTCCTTTTTCCCATACGGTGCCCTGTCCTCAGCGGCAACGAGTGTCATCTCGATGAGCGGCACGATGGGCTTCTCGATGGTCTTGGGCACGATTCCGTGCACCTCGTTGTACGCATTCTGGATCGTGCGGCGGCGCTCCGTCTCATCCATCGCACGCTGCATCGATCCTGTGATGACATCGCCGTACATGATGACGTGTCCGCCCGCGTTGCGTGCGGCGCGGCCGATGGTCTGAATGAGTGCTGTATCCGAGCGCAGAAACCCCTCCTTGTCCGCGTCGAGGATGGCGATGAGCGAGACCTCGGGCATGTCCAGTCCCTCGCGCAGGAGGTTGATGCCGACGAGCACGTCAAACTCACCCGCACGCAGGTCGTGGATGATCTCCGCACGCTCGATGGTCGCAATGTCCGAGTGGAGATAGCGAACCTTGACTCCCGCTTCGCGCAGATAGTCTGTGAGATGTTCTGCCATCCGCTTTGTCAGGGTCGTAACGAGCACACGTTCATTTTTCTCAATTCGTATGCGGATCTCTGAGAGCAGATCGTCGATCTGTCCGTCGAGCGGCCGCACCTCCACCACAGGGTCGAGCAGTCCCGTCGGGCGGATGATCTGCTGCGCAACCTGCTGTGCCTGCTGCATCTCGTATTTGCCGGGGGTCGCAGAGACGTAGACGATCTGATTGACGCGTGCGGCAAACTCCTCGAATGTGAGCGGACGGTTGTCGAACGCAGACGGCAGACGGAAACCGTTGTCTACAAGCGAGACCTTGCGGCTGCGATCACCGCCGTACATCGCATGAATCTGAGGCAGTGTCACATGGGATTCGTCGATCATGATGAGGAAGTCGGAGGGGAAGTAGTCGAGGAGCGTGTACGGCGTATCGCCCGCATTCCGATGCGTGAGGTGCCGCGAGTAGTTCTCGATGCCGGAGCAGTACCCCATCTCCTCCATCATCTCGAGGTCGTAGTTCGTGCGCTGTTCGAGCCGCTGCGCCTCGAGGAGTTTGCCCGCGCCCTTGAGTTCATCCAGACGCTCTGCAAGCTCCGTGCGGATATCCGCCATTGCGATTTTCATATCCTCATCGTCCGTGACGTAGTGGGAGGCAGGAAAGACCATCGAATGCAGACGCTCGCCGTAGACTTCGCCCGAGGTCACGTCAAACTCGATGATGCGTTCGACCTCGTCGCCGAACATTTCGATGCGCACGCCGCGGTTGTTGTAACCCGCAGGGAATATCTCGACCACATCGCCGCGCACGCGAAACCGTCCGCGCTCGAAGGCAATATCGTTGCGCTCGTAGCGGATGGAAACGAGTTTTTGCAGAATCGCCTCGCGCGGAATCGTCTGCCCCTTGTGCACGGAGAGCACCATCTCATGATAGCTCTCGGGCGAGCCGAGACCATAGATGCAGGACACGCTCGCGACAATAATGACATCGCGCCGCTCGAACAGTGAACAGGTCGCAGAGTGGCGCAGTTCGTCGATCTCGTCGTTGATGGATGCGTCCTTCTCAATGTAGGTGTCGGTCTGCGCAATGTACGCCTCGGGCTGGTAATAGTCGTAGTAGCTGACAAAGTAGCCGACGTAGTTGTCGGGAAAGAAGGACTTGAACTCACTTGCAAGCTGTGCCGCGAGCGTCTTGTTGTGTGCGATGACGAGTGTCGGACGCTGCACTCGCTCGATGACCTTTGCCATCGTATAGGTCTTGCCCGTGCCCGTTGCACCGAGGAGTACCTGCGCCGTCATCCCGTTCTCGATGCCGCCTGCAAGGTCTGCAATCGCCTGCGGCTGATCGCCCATCGGCGCAAACGGCGCGACGACCTTGAAAGGAGTCTCTTTCTCGAAGATCGTCGTATTGAGTTTTGGAACCATCGCCATTGTGCACCCTCCCCATCACTGCCGAAAAGTCATTCTGTCATTATAGCGCATTCAATGAGCGATGGAAATAGCCGCACACAAAAAAGCACCCCGCAGGGTGCTTTGATCTCTATGATTAAAGTTTGCTGACATCCGCCGCTGTCATGATCTCAACGACGGTAATGTCCTTCACCGTATTGAGGTCGATAAAGCCGCCGTCCACGAGCTGCACAACAGGCATTGCCGTCACGCGCGACTCGTCAATGTAGACAATGCGCCCTGCCGTTCCGTCCGAGAGGCGCAGCCAGCAGCCATTGAGCGCAGCGTTGAGCTTGCGCATAAAGAGTACCGCGTACTCGGAATCCAGCTTGCCGTCCAGCACGTCTGCGTAGAGAATCTTGAATACCTCGAACGGCGAACGCTTCTCTGCATACGTGCGACTGGACGCCATCGCATCATAGCTGTCGAGCACAGCGAGTACCTTGCCGAACGTCGAGATCTGATCGCCCTCGAGTCCGGACGGATAGCCCGAACCATCGTTGCGCTCGTGATGCTGAATCACACCGTTCATGAGGTCGGCACGCCCCGAGAGATCGCTGCTCTCCAGGAGCTTGAAGCTGTCAACCACATGATTCTTGAGAATATCGAACTCCTCCTCCGTGAGGCGCCCCTTCTTCTCAAGCAGATCCTTCTCGATGAACTGCTTGCCGATGTCGAGGAAGAGCCCTGCAAGCACGAGGTTCTGACGGTCGATGCCGTTCAGCCCCATCCACTTCGCCATGAGTCCGCCGAGGATAGCAAGATGAACGCAGTGATGAAGGTTGTAGTCTCCATCCTGATTCATGCTGTAGATCATGGAAACCGCCGTTGCGCCCTCTTTGTAGAGGTCGCGCAGACGCCCGCTTGCCATGACGGGCTGCAGGATCTCCATGTCGAGCTTGCCGGTGACCGCTGCCTGCTGAAAGAGTTTTTCCATCTCGCCGTATACGTAGCGATAATTCTCTGCGTACTTGTCATCCAGCTTCACATCCCGCTCCGGAGTCACGCTGCCCTCAAAGTCCGGCTCTGCTGCCGCCTTTGCCGCCTTCTCCTTCTGCACGGCAGTGAGGATACTGTCCTCATCAACGTAGACGGACGCGATCTCCTTCTCTTTGAGCAGGTTGATCGTCTCGCGGTCCAGAACCGTGCCGCCCTCAACGAGTACAATCTCAGTCTCCCCATCATAGACCGTACGTCCGATGAGCATCTCCGGCAGCAGGCTCCGAACAGCAAACGCTTTTAACATAATGTATTCTCTCCCTTTTCTCTTCCTTGAACAGAGTTTCTCTCTTATCCTTTGACAACAATATTGACCAGTTTACCGGGAACGCAGATGACCTTTACGATCTGCCTGCCCTCCGTGAGCTCCTTGGCGCGCGGCAGTTCAGTGACCAATCGCTCCATCGCCTCCCTGTCCAGATCGGCAGCGATCTTCACGCGGTCGCGTACCTTGCCATTGACCTGAAGCACCACTTCGATCTCGTTCTGTGTGAGGGCAGACGCATCGTATGTCGGCCACTTCTCAGCATGCACGCTGCCCGTAAAGAGTCGTGCCCAAAGCTCCTCCGTGATGTGCGGTGCAAACGGTGCGAGCAGCCGCAGGAGCACGCTCCCTGTCTCACGCGCAAGCGCTGGGCTAAGGGGTTTGTCCTGAAATGCGTAGAACGCATTGACCAGCTCCATAATGGCCGAGATCGCCGTATTGAACATAAAGCGGTCGCGCACATCCTCTGTGACCTTCTTAATGGTCGTGTGGAGGACACGGCGCAGCTCGGTCTCCTCCGCCGTAAGTGCAGCGGAATCGCGAGTCTCCGCTGCACTCTTGATCACATCCTCGAACTGGAGCAGGATACGCCAAACGCGGTTCAGGAAGCGGAATGCCCCCTCGACCCCCTGGTCGCTCCAGTCCAGATCGCGCTCCACGGGTGCGGCAAAGAGGATGAAGAGACGCGCTGTGTCCGCACCGTACTTCTCAATGATCTCCTCGGGTGAAACGACGTTGCCGAGCGACTTCGACATCTTCGCGCCATCCTTGATAACCATCCCCTGTGTGAGCAGATTCGTGAACGGTTCGTCGAAGTCGAGCAGCCCCGCGTCGCGCAGCACCTTCGTGAAGAAGCGCGCATAGAGCAGATGCAGAATCGCGTGCTCGATGCCACCGATATACTGATCGACTGGGGCCCAGTAGTTCACCTTGTCCCGATCAAAGGGGCGCTCTGTATTGTGCGGGTCTGCATATCGATAGTAGTACCACGAGGAGCAGATGAACGTATCCATCGTATCCGTCTCGCGCGTTGCCGTGCCGCCGCATTTCGGACATTTGCAGTGGAGGAAGTGCTCGCTCGAAGAGAGCGGTGATACCGCCCCCTGTGCGAAGGACACATCCTCGGGCAGACGCACGGGAAGCTCCTCCTCGGGTACCAGGACCTCACCGCATTTCTCACAGTTAATGATGGGAATGGGCGCACCCCAGTAGCGCTGGCGTGAGATGAGCCAGTCCCGCAGACGGTAGTTGACGCGGCGCTTGCCGAAGCCCTGCGCCTCGGCCTCGTCAATGATCGCGCCCATTGCCGCGTGCATCTCCATCCCCGTGAACTTGCCGGAGTTGATCAGGAAGCCCTCTTTTTCAACGTAGGCAGCCGTCATGTCCTCGAGACACAGCTCACCCTTGGGCGGACGGATCGTGAGGATCTTGCGGATGCCGTACTTCGTTGCGAACATCCAGTCGCGCTGATCCTCTGACGGCACCGCCATGACGGCGCCCGTTCCATACTCGAAGAGGACGTAATTCGTGATCCAGATCTCGACCTGCTCCCCATTGAACGGATTCGTACAGTAGAGCCCGGTGAAAATGCCCTCTTTCTCCGACTCGCTTGAAGCGCGTTCAATGTCGGACTGCTTCTTCACGCGCGTACAGAATGCGCGTATCTCATCTGCCTTGTCGCTGATTGCACAGATCTGCTCCACGAGCGGGTGCTCGGGGGCAAGTGCGAGGAAGGTGATGCCGAACACGGTATCGGGACGCGTCGTGTAGACGGGGATCTCCGTATCGAGCGTGGGTGCGGGAAGACGGAACTCAAGCCCCTCACTGCGTCCGATCCAGTTCTCCTGCATGGTCTTGACGCGCTCGGGCCATCCCGGGAGCTTATCCAGATCAGCAAGGAGTTCGTCGGCATAGTCCGTAATCCTCAAAAACCACTGTGCAAGGTTCTTCTTGTGTACCTCGGACTTGCAGCGCCAGCATTTGCCGTCCTCGACCTGCTCATTTGCGAGTACCGTACCGCAGGTGTCACACCAGTTGACGGATGCCGCCTTCTTATACGCAAGGCCCTTCTTGTAGAAGAGTTCAAAGAGCCACTGTGTCCAGCGGTAGTAGTCCTCACGGCAGGTGATGACCTCGCGTGACCAGTCATACGCGAGCCCGAGTGCCTTCTGCTGACGCTCCATGTTCTCAATGTTCGCATATGTCCACTTCGCGGGGTGCACCTTGTTTTGAATCGCCGCATTTTCTGCGGGCATGCCAAAGGAATCGAATCCCATCGGGTGCAGGACATTGTAGCCTTCCATCGTCCGAAAACGCGCGACAACATCGCCAATCGAGTAGTTGCGGACATGCCCCATGTGGAGTTTTCCCGACGGATAGGGGAACATCTCAAGCACGTAGTACTTCGGCTTCTCGTTGTCCATCTCCGTATGGCAGCTGTTCTCACTCTCCCAGCGCTTCTGCCACTTCGCTTCAATCTCCTGCGGGCAATACCTCTCCACTATGCTCTTGCTCCTCCCAGTATTTAAGGAAACACTGATAAACGCAGCTTATCAACAATTCCTTAACCATCGTGACAGCGGCATTGCCGCTCGTTTTTACTTAATAATAGTTTCGATATATTATACATGAAATAGGAGGAAGGCGTCAATCATTATTCATATTTTAGCATAAATATTTTTAGGACTTTCTTCCTGTTTTCCCATGTGTGTCTGAATACCATGTCAAAAAGTGTACGTTCGTACATCTTTCATGATACAATAAACACAAACTCATTCTCTGCACTGGGAGGTGTTTGTTTGGAGCACTATTTTGCCGGGGTCGCTGCGCACATTGGGCCGACACTCGCTATCTTCTTTGCCGCCTTCATCCAGTCGATCACAGGCTTCGGTCTCGTCATCATCGCCGCACCTCTGCTTATGTTCTTCTACGAACCGAAACTCACCGTCCCGATCATGCTGCTCCTCGCATGCAGCGGCAACGCCGTACAGGGATTCCTCATGCGAAAGCAGGCGAATCTCCCGCTCGTGCGCTGGATGTATCTCGGCATGCTTGCGGGACAGCCTATCGGCTTCTTTTTCTTTACCACCATCTCGAACGACGCGCTGAAGGTCTTCATCAACGTCGTTGTCCTCCTGAGCCTGCTCCTCATGCAGATCTCGCACCGGCTTATTCCGGAGTGTCGGCGCAACACGATCATAACGGGCATGCTCTCCGGCTTCACTGCGATTACAACGGGCATGGGCGGACTGCCGTTCCTGATCTACCTTGCGTATACCTCAATGCTACCAAATGTGTTTCGTGCGACCTGCTTTGTCTACTTCTTCCTCGGCAATGCGACCTCACTCGTCAGCTATCTCATCGGCGGTTTCCCGCTCACAGCCGCATTCAACGAGTTCATCTATCTCTTGCCCGCGCTCGCCATCGGCATTGTCGCAGGACGTGAGAGCATGTGTTTGATGCCCGCCGCCCTTTTCCGCAAACTCGTCTTCGTCATCCTCTACGTTGCCTCCACCTATACCATCATCTCGATCTTGATGAAATCATTTTGATATAGGGATTCCATAAAAAAACGCGGCTCTCCCACCGCGCTTTTTCTATGCTCGTTTTTACCGTATGGAGTGGAGCACCGCATCGAGTTCGTCGAAGCGGCGGTTCAGCTGCGTGCTCCGTTCTGCGACACGGTCGATGGATGTGGTCGAGCGACGGATTGCGCTGAGACCATCGTCCAGATTCTTCTTCAGATCATGAATCCGATCGTCAAATCCATGCTCAAATGTCTCAATCTGATCCTCGAATGCCTGATTGGTCGCAAGCATCTGATCGATCTCCTGCACGTCGCGCAGCAGCTCACTGATCGCCTCATCGGATGCCTCGAGACGCTCACGCGTGTTCTCGGAAAGCTTGCGCACTTCACCTGCGACGACAGCAAAGCCGCGCCCCATCTCGCCCGCGCGCGCCGCCTCGATCGCAGCGTTGAGCGCGAGAAGGTTGATCTGCGCCGAAATCTCCGTGATCATGTTCATGACCTGCTCGATCTTCTTCGTGCTCTCCGTGAGCCGTTCGAGCTTCGGTGTAATCTCTGCGTTGCGCCCCAGCAGCTCCTTGGTCATATCGCCCTGTCCGCCGAGACCACCGCTCAGCTTGTCGATCAGCACCGAAACACTCTCTGCGCTCTTGCCGATCTGTGCCATCATCTTCGTCATCCCCGATATCTCGCTGCGGTAGGCATTGAACTCGCCCATGATGCCATCCTTGAGCCTGTCGACGATCTGCAAACGTGCAATGTCATGTTCAAGGAAAGATTTCTGGCAAAGTGCATAGACCGAGGGGAATCGGTCCATATAACCATCGTAGAATGAGCCGCCGGAGATCTGATAGAAAAAGATTGCCGTCAGCGTCTCATTGATGTGCATGCCCGCAATCTCGCCGAGTGCTGAGTAGCCGGCGATGGGCATGCCGTCAAAGAGATCAGCACCCGCAAGTTCCCCCGCAAAGGTCAGACGGCGCAGGATGCAGTCGTTCATCACAACGCCGATCGGTGCCGGCTTCCCCTTCGCAAAGCCGGCGTAGTCCGACTTCAACGTTTCGAGGAATTTCGCGCGGCGCATGAGATACAGTTCCTCGCCCGCCGTGATGTCACAGAAAAAATGCATGCGCTTCGCGGCTTCGTCGATGCGCTGCAGCGAACGGATATAGAACTGGTTGCCGACGTGCGTGGCAAAGGTATAGTCCGCCAGCGCGTCCGTGAGCGCTGCAATATCCGATACGTGCAGATAGTCCATCAGGACGTCTGTGAGAGGAACAGGGCGCCCCTCTGCATTCGCAACGGTTTCCACTGTGCGGAACGTCGTATCCGAGCCGATGACCGTCCATTTCTCACCCGTCTCCTCCGCCGCCTGTGTCTTAAACACGGAGTAGCGGTAGTCGCCCGCAAGTTTTACGACGAGCACGACGGCATGATTCTCGAGCACCTCTCTGCCATTGTAGATATAGGTGTGGGAGAAGTCGAGTGCGCCGCCTGCACTGCCGCCGATGTACGGACAGGGCAGACTCTCTGCGTCGTAGAGTGCCCGCAGAACAAAGGACTCGCACGCGCTCACGCCGTCCACATAGACGAATGCAAAGGTATCATCGAAGCGCACGGGGAACGGAATGCGTTCGGCACGCACATCGGCAGCGATCCTCGCCACGCGCTCAGCGGGGGTGAGCGTCACCTCACCGCGCTTCATATCTTCGTTGTGCAGCGGCAGCGTCATCATGTAGGTCTGTGCGATCATGCGCTTGCTGAACACCTGCAGGAGCACCCTTGCTCGCCCGTCTCCTGCCTCCATATAGTAAGAGCGCGTGTCTGCCGTATGCGTCAGCTCACCGCAGGTCGTCATGAGCAAGAATTTCACATCCGGCGGAGAAACGGACTGCACGGCACGTGCAACATCATCCATCGAGAGATCTGCCGAGATAAAGCCGAGGACGATGGCAGGACCACCCGGCACGTCATAAAGCTCGCGCAGGCGCTCTGCCGTAAGTTCACTGCGCGAGAGGTAGACGGACTTCATATCGCTGCCCCCCACCGTTCCCAGACCCGCAAACGGGGCGCGCGCCTTCACGCTCTCCTCACGCTGCTGCGGATCTGCCGCAAGAGGCTTCGCCTTAATCCGATCCGCAAGTGAGACCTCTTCCTTTTTCTTATTCCCAAACAGTCCAAACATAATTTACCTCCCTATCCGCAAAGGCACTTTAATGCAATTATAACACGCCTTTATTCACACCGCAAGAATCTATAGAGAATCATCGGGACAACGAGCATCGGAACGCCGAGGTAGAGCGCCGACCGCAGTTCCGGTGTGAAGATCATGAATGCGAGGCAGAGTACCTGCGCCCAGATCCCAAAGAGCGTCACATAGGGAAAGAGCGGCATACGATAGCGCAGCAGGGATACCGCATTCTCCGCCTCAAGCCTGCGGCGGCGGCGATACTGGCTCCAACAGATCGATATCCACGCCATCGCGCCCGAGAAACCCGAAAGTGCGAGCAGATAGGTATAGAGTTGTCCGTGTGGATTCATCGCATAGACCGCAATAACCCCCCAGCAGAAGACGATGGAGGCGTAGATCGCACGTGAGGGTACGCCCTTGCTGCTGAGTCCCTCCAGCATGTGCGGCGCCATCCCCATCGTCGCGAGTGCGTGCACCGTACGAGCCGCGCCGTAGAGCCCCGAGTTTGAGCAGGAGATCGCCGCCGTCAGTACAACGAAGGAGAAGAGCGCGGCAAGCTCCGTGAAGCCGTGCTCGGCGAGCGCCGCTGCAAAGACGCTCTCCGTGAGCGAGGCGTGATCCCACGGCAGGATCGAAATGAGCAGCGTAATCGGAATGATGTAGAGGGCAATGATCCGCCACGTCACGTTGCGCACCGCCGTCGGGATGCTGCGCGCAGGATCGGCAGTCTCCCCTGCCGCAAGCCCGATGATCTCCGTCCCCTGAAAGTTGACGAGGATAATGACCATCGTGAGGGCAATGCTCGCATAACCGTTGGGCGCAAAGCCGCCGCTGCCGAGAAGAATACGCGAACCGATGTAGCCCTCTCCGCCGATCAGCCCGAGGCAGATGAGGAGGGCGACCGCGCTGAACGCCACGAGCGCAGTGACCTTGATGAGCGAGAGCCAGAACTCGCTCTCGCCGAATTTATCGACACGAAACAGATTGAGGATAGTGACGATGCCGCCGAAAAACACCGCCCACCAGACCGTCCCGATCTCGGGGAAGAAGCCGTTCATAATGATGCCGGCGGCGATCATCTCCGAGGGCACATAGGAGACCCATGTCACCCAGTACGACCAGCCGACGCCACATGCCCACGTCGCAGAAATGTTCTCGCGCGCGTAGACGACAAAGGAACCGGAGAGCGGTTTTTCGACCGCGAGCTCCGCGAGGCAGAGCATGACTGCGAGGACGATCAGTCCTCCAAGGAGATAGGCGATCATGGCGGCAGGTCCTGCCTGCTCGAGCACATAGCCCGTTCCGAGGAAGTAACCGCTCCCAATGACGCCGCCGAGAGAGATAAACTGAAGATGCCTGTGCTTCAGCTTTCGTTTCATTGTCGATTCGCCCATGGGCTTTCTAACACAACCTTCCTGCCCGATTTTCATTACATAAAAATGCATTCTCATCATACTACAAGAACGCACGAATTACTACGATTTATTTGACAAAGCCGCAAATTTTTATTATCATCTTACCAACGTATACAAAGGAGGAGCTTTTATTATGAAATTCAGAGCCTTGCTGCTCGCCCTCACCCTCGTCATCACAGTCTCGGGTACCGCGGCGGCAGCCGTCACCGAACATCGGGAGTCAACAACGAACCTCTCCATCGCCTACCCTGTTCTCACGGCGGCGGACGGTGTCGTCGCAGATCCCATCAACGCCGACATCGCAGCGCTTGCCGGGAGTGTTCGCGCGGCATACGAGAGCGGTGCATTCTATCGCGGAGAACTCGGCTACCGCGTGCATCTCGACGACGAGAACTTCCTCTCCGTGACGTTCACGGATCTGCGCTACGATCTGCGTGCGAACCAGCCGACGCGCCGCGACTACGGATATGTTTACTATAAGAAGACCGGGCAGCGTCTGCCGCTTGCCTTCTTCGTCCACATTACGCCGACCGATCTTGACGCTGAGGCGGTGAACGGACATCTCTACAACGAGCAGGGGCGCAACACCCCGATCCAGCCGGAGAAATCTGTGCACGAAGTGCCGACGAACTACTTCCTCGGCGGACGCGGCTACGTCTGCCCCATCTTTCAGGCGGGCGAACTGACGGCGAGCACGGGACCGACCTATGTCCTGCTCGATGCAAGCGTCATCGACTACTTCAACCGCAAGAACAAATGACGATGGAACCCTATACAACCATCACAGGGGAGATACCGGAGGGCGGTGTCTCCCCTGTTTCGTACGAGATTCAGCGTTCACGCTTCCTTGCCTACGCCATTCATGCGGAGGATGAGGAGGAGGTGCGCCCATGGCTGCAAACGATAAAAAAGACGCACTACGAAGCACGCCACATTCCCTACGCCATGGTATTCGGCGAGCGTGCCGACCGCCAGCGCTCAAGCGACGATGGAGAGCCGGGCGGCACGGCGGGCAGCCCCATCCTCGAGGCGGTCAAGGCGCGCGGCGTGACGAATGCCGCTGTCGCCGTCGTCCGTTACTTCGGCGGCATCAAACTCGGAGCGGGCGGGCTCATCCGTGCCTATGCGCACGCGGCAGGGCTCGGCATTGATGCAGCGGCAAAGGTGCGCATGACACCGCTGCATACGATGTACGTGCAGATCGACTACGACCTCCTCGCCGCTGTCGAGCGCTGTGTACGTGACGCAGCCTTGCAGACGGAAGAAGCAGACTATGTGGACAAAGTGACGCTTGCCCTGCTCATTCCGACAGGCGATATTGAGCTGTATCAGCGCGCGCTGACCGATCTTACGGCGGGACGCGCGCGGTACCGATTGGGTGAGCAAAAGTACGTTGCTGTCCCCCTTGCATAGAAAAAGCGCCCTGTGTGGGCGCTTTTTCTATTCGATATTGCAGATCTCCCTGCCGCAGTTCTCGCAGTGAATCTCTTCCTTTAGGAAGTCAATATCCTTGATGAGGATGAGGTGTCCGCGCATCTCGATCACACCGCGCTTTTTGAGATCGGCAAGCATGCGGTTGAGGCTCTCACGTGCCGACGCGGAATAGTTCGCCAGCTCCTGATTCGTCAGAGGCACGGAGATCAGGATCCCCTCTTCCGTCTCCATCCCATAGCTGTTTGCGAGGCGGATGAGTGTTGAGTAGAGCGCCCCCTTCTTGCCGTAGAGCACGAGATCACGGAACTTCAGATGCTGCTTGCGCATATGCATGCCGAGGAGTTTTAGCAGTGTGATGGACAGATGCGGATGTTTCTCCAAGTACGCCTGCAGGACGGGGAACTCGATCGCGTAGACCTCGGCTGCACTGCGCGCAACCGCGCTGAAGATGTACGTCGGCTCCTCCTCGTAGAGCGGCAGCTCTCCGATGAGACTCCCGCGCGTCGCCAGCCGCAGCGAGAGTACGCGCCCCGAGGCTCCGTATTTTACAATAAAGATATGCCCCGAACGCACGATGTAGAAATAACGTGCCGTCGTCCCCTCGCGAAAGAGATACGCGCCGTCGTGCAGTGAGATCATCTTGCCCGGAATCGATACCATCTCCGCAATAAGGGCCTCCTGGTCCATTGTGTTCCACCTCCATCCTCCACATCATTTTTTCATTATTTCTAATCCTACACGAAAACGCTTAGAAAATTATGTGACATCGGTCACAGCCAAAGCAAAATTTTTTCACTATAATGCACATATAAAAAAACTATCATTCACTATGGGGAGAGATGTACATGGCAAGTCAGGACACGCTCGCCGTACTCGGCGAGAACCCGTCACGGCGCGATATCCTCGCGCATTGGGATCCGGAGAACGAAACCTTCTGGAAACGTTGGGGCGAGCGCATCGCCAAGCAGAACCTCTACACTTCGACGTGGGCGCTGACCCTCGCTTTCGTGGCGTGGACGATGTGGGCAACGATCGCCGCACAGCTCAACCAGATCGGCTTTCACTTTACGGACAACGAGATCTTCACGCTGGCGGCACTGCCGGGACTCGTCGGTGCGACGGGACGCCTCATCTACACCTACCTCCCCGCCATCCTCGGCGGGCGCAACTGGACGTTCATCTCGACCGCCCTGCTCCTCATCCCCCTGCTCGGACTCGGGAGTGCTCTCACCGACACCACGACGACCTATGACACCTTTGTCGTACTCGTCGCAGGCATCGGAATTGCGGGCGCAAACTTCTCGTCCTCGATGGCGAATATCGGCTTCTTCTTTCCAAAGTCGCAGAAGGGACTTGCCCTCGGCATCAACGCCGGCATCGGCAACCTCGGCGTTTCACTCATCTATCTGACTGCCCCCATGCTCCTCGGTGCGAGCTTCGGCGGACTCTTCGGCGATCCGCTGATCAATGCGGCAGGCAAGGAGGTCTACATTCAAAACGTCTGCTACTTCTGGGCGATTCCGACGGCACTGACCCTCGTTCTCGTATGGATGTTCATGGATAACCTTCCCATTCCGAAGCAGAGTCCGCGCAGCATGATGTCGATCTTCGGCAACAAGCACACATGGCTGATCACGGTCATCTACACCTGCGGCTTCGGCTCATTCATCGGCTACTCCGCTGCTCTCGCGCTCCTCGTCAACCGCGAGTTCCCCGAGGTCTCGTTTGCCTATGCGGCGTTCCTCGGACCGTTCATCGGCGCGGGCGTACGCCCCATCGGCGGCTGGGTCTCGGACAAGGTCAACAGCGGCTCGAAGGTCACGTTTTACTCGCTGCTTCTCATGCTTGTCGCGTGCATTGTTACGGTCACGGGCATTCAGACACACAACTTCGGTCTCTTCTTCGGCGCGTTCCTTGTTCTCTTCTTCTCGACCGGCTTCATCAACGCCGCGTCCTTCCGCATGATTCCGTTTGTCTTTGACAATCCCGTCCACGCCTCGCTCGTCACGGGCTTCACAGCGGCAATCGCGGCATACGGTGCGTTCTTCATCCCGAAGCTCTTCGGTTGGTCGTACGCATCACAGGGCAGCGTTATTCCCGCATTCTACTTCCTCATCGGCTTCACCGTGCTGACCATCGTTATTACATGGTTCTTCTACGCACGCAAGGGTTCAGGCATCAAGTGCTGAGGAAGATTTTCCGCAAGGCCGCCGCACGGCGGTCTTTTTCATTGAGAAAAACTACGGATAACAGTCTGTCGGCATTTCCCCCTGACCCACGCTGTGCTATAATGAGAAAAATTTTAGAAAAACTGAAAGGCAGATCGTGATCCCCATGGAAAATGAACTCATACAAAGTGCGGCAAAAGACAGCAACAAAATGCTGAACCGCAAGATGAAGATCCTGCTCGACATTGGGCAGACACTGATGGAGAACGGCGCAGACTGTGCACGCATCGTGCGCGACATGACGCGCACCGCCGTTCACCTGCGCATTCCCACCGAGCAGATCCAGTCGCACGTCACCTATACAACGCTCATGCTCTGCGTCAGCGACGGCGAGCGCTCCTTCACCCAGTTCCGCAAATGTGTACGGCATGGCGTCAACCTCGCGGTCATTGCCGCCGTCAGCAAGCTCACATGGCGTGTTCTGCGCGGCAACACCCCCATACAGCCCATCGAGAACGCTATCGCGCGCATCCGTCAACGCCCACTCTGCTATCCGAGCTGGGTCATTGCACTCGGTGCTGCCGTCGGCTCAGGCGGCTCATGCAAGCTCTTCGGCGGCAGCTGGTTCGAGGCACTCATTGCCACCATCGCCGCGCTCGCAGGATTTATCGCACACCGTACGAGCACGCGCTACGCGTTCAATCCATACGCCTGCGCCATGATTACAGGCTTCGTCGCCACGCTCTGCGCATGGGTGATCCCGATGGTGCTCGGACTCGGCACCATGTGGTACGCGCTCGTCGCGTGCACCATTTTCCTCATGCCGGGTTTCCCGTCCGTCAACGCCGCGAGCGATATGCTCAATCGCTTCACCACCTCCGGCATGACGCGCGGGATGGACACCATGCTCATCATCGGCGGCATGACCTTCGGCATTGCCTTCGCGATCCTGGTCGCGGGCGTGCACAACATCTCCGACGTACACATTCAGCCAACGGACACCTACCTCAATCAGGCGATTGCGGCGGCACTCGCTGCGGGCGGCTTCTCCATCATGTTCAATACCCCAAAAAAGCTGCTTGCCATTGTCGCCGTCGAGGGAATCATCACCATGCTGATCCGCAACGTCCTCATGCTCGAGTTTGGTCTGCCGCAGGCCATCGGTTCATTTGCCGCCGCTGCCGTCGTCGGCATCGCCGCCCTCAAGGTCATCCACATCGTCCACACGCCGAACACCCTGCTCATCATTCCGCCCGTCATTCCACTCGTCCCCTGCGTTCTCCTCTATCGCCTCCTCTTTGCCGTCCTGCACATCCAGACCATCTCCGTCGAAGAACTCCTGGAGGCTCTCCGCTTCGGCGTCAACGGACTCACCATCATCCTCGCCATCGTCGTCGGCGTCTCCATCCCGAACATCTTCATCCAAAAGAGAATCGAGATGCAGCAGCAGCGCGAGATCGACGCCATCATCGCACGCCGTGAGACGGAGGAATAATATAATACAAGCAGAAAGCCATCTGATATTTTTTCGTGCAGATGGCTTTTTCGTCGTATTTTCATAAAATAATATAGGGTATGCCAATGAGAGCATAATTTTTATAAATTTAAGGAATGCTTGTATTTGCTTGTTCTATCTGGTGTTACGGGGATGAACGAGCACTTCGGCTTAAAAAAATTACTTTTACTACTTGACAAAAGTGTCTGAATTATATTAAAATCCCAAATAGGGTATACCTTTAGAAATTCTCCCTAGCCGTTTCAAACCTTCTGTATTTTTTATCTATCTGTAGTAGGAGGAAAAAACATGATTGTTGGCGTTTCGAAGGAAATCAAGAACAATGAGTTCCGCGTCGGTATGACCCCTTCGGGTGTCGAGGCGATGCGCCGTGCTGGTCACACGGTTCTCATCGAAGAGGGCGCCGGTGTTGGCAGCGGCTTCACGGATGCCGATTACAAGGCTGTCGGCGCTGAGGTCGTCTCGGACAAGAAGGCTCTGTTTGATCGCTCTGAAATGATTGTTAAGGTAAAGGAGCCGCTTGAATCCGAGTATGACCTCTTCCATGAGGGACAGATCCTCTTCACCTACCTCCATCTCGCAGCTGAGCCCCATCTCACCCAGGCTCTCCTCAAGAAGAAGGTTGTCGGCATTGCCTACGAGACGGTTCTCGGCAAGAATGGCCGCGGACTCCCCCTGCTTGCTCCGATGAGTGAGATTGCAGGCCGTATGTCCGTTCAGATCGGTGCACAGTTCCTTGAGAGCCGTTACGGCGGCAGCGGCGTTCTGCTCGGTGGTATCGCAGGTGTCTCGGCTGGTCAGGTTGTCATCATCGGCGGCGGCAACGTCGGCACGAATGCGGCGAAGATCGCTGTCGGTCTCGGCGCACGCGTCACGGTGATCGATCTCTCAATCGAGCGTCTCCGTGAGCTCGATGACATCTTCGGCGGACGTATCGTCACCGAGTACTCCTCGAGCTACAACATCGCTAAGTGGGTCAAGGAAGCAGACCTCCTCGTCGGCTCCGTTCTCATCCCGGGCGCTCGTACCCCGATCCTCGTCACCGAAGAGATGATCAAGACGATGAAGAAGGGCTCTGTTGTCGTCGACGTTGCAATCGACCAGGGCGGCTCCATCGAAACCTGCGATCACTGCACGACGCATGAGAACCCGACGTTCGAGAAGCACGGCGTTGTCCACTACTCCGTTGCAAACATCCCGGGCGCTGTTTCCCGCACGTCCACGCTCGGTATCACGAACGCGACGATTTCCTATGCGGTTGACATCGCAACGAAGGGCTATAAGGCTGCTCTCCAGCAGGTGCCCGGACTCAAGTATGGTCTCAACACCATCGATGGTCACCTCACGAACGAGGCGGTCGCAAAGGCTCTGAACCTTCCCTTCAAGCCTATCGATGAGTTCCTTAAGTAATTCTTTTCTCTGACTGCTGAGGGGCTGTTTCACTCCCATATGCTTCCATATGCGCTGTGAAACAGCCCCTTTTCTTAAAAGAATTCGAAAAGAAAGGCTTGGAGGTCTTTGTATGTTTTTTGCGAAGAAAACACTGGAGGACTTCAGTGCACAGCGCGAAGGCAGCGGAATGAAACGCACGCTGAGCACCGTTGACCTTACCTTCCTTGGAATCGGCGGCATCATCGGCTCGGGCGTGTTCGTCCTGACCGGTATCGGCGCCGCTCGCTACGCAGGTCCCGGTATTGTACTATCTTTCGTTGCCGCAGGTCTCCTCTGTATGCTCGTCGGACTTGCCTACGCCGAGCTTGCATCGCTGATCCCTGCTGCGGGCAGCGCGTACGCCTACACGTTTGCCTCCCTCGGTGAGGGCATGGCGTTCCTGTGCGGATGGTCGCTGATCATCGGCTACATCGTTACCGCGAGTGCGGTCGCCGTCGGTTTCTCCGCGTACTTCTCAGGGATGATGGCGTCCCTCGGGATGGAGATACCGAAGGCGCTCCTTACAACGGCGCCGGAGGGCGGCATCATCAACCTCCCCGCTGTCATTATCACCCTCCTCATCGGCGGCATTCTTGCCCACGGTACAAAGGAGAGCTCGCGCCTCAATGCGATCCTCATCTCGCTCACGCTGTGCGCGATTGTCGGGTACATCGTCGTAACAACGCCCCATATGGACATCGCAAAGAATATGGATCCGTTCCTCCCGTTCGGTGCTGCCGGCATCATGACCGGCGCAGCGGTCGTGTTCTTCTCCTTCATGGGATTCGATACGGTCGCAACCTCCGCCGAGGAGTGCAAGACGCCGGAGAAGAGTCTCCCGATCGGCATCATCGCCTCGGTCTTTGTCTGCCTCTGCATTTACTCCGTCGTGGCGTTCGTCCTCACAGGCACGGTCAACTACACGGATCTCGACCGTGCCGACCCGGTGGCATACTGCCTCCGCCTCATTGGCTACCCGGGATTTGCAAACCTCGTTACGGTCGGTATCCTCTTCGGTATGATCACGACCCTCATCGTTTACATCTTCGGTCAGGCACGCGTCTTCTATGCAATGTCGCGTGACGGCTTCCTTCCGAAGGCAATGGCGAACATCCATCCGAAATACGGCACACCGTACTTCATCACTCTCGTGGGCTCCGTCATCATTGCCTTCATCGCAGGCTGCGTCCCGATGCTCTACATCGTCGAGCTTGCGAACACCGGTGTTCTCGCGGCATTCTTCATCGTCTTTGTCGGTCTGATTGCGCTCCGCCGCAACTCCCCCGATCTGCCGCGTACGTTCACGTTCCCGATGCTCTACGTGCTCGCTCCGATCGGTATGGCTGTCTGCCTCTATCTGATCTGGGCACTCTCCCTCGTAACGAACATCACGTTCATCGTCCTGATGGTTCTCGGGTATTTCTTCTACAGCAGCTATGCACCTTCGCATCGCTGCTGGCAAAGAAAATAACTCGCTTGCACAACCATTGCTTTGCAGCCCGTCCGTCGGACGGGCTGTTTTCTATTGGGAATTACACACTCGCCTTTGTCGAAGAAAGACGGTTGCATAAATGTACTGCATACGCTAAAATGGGAACGCTAAATAAATTAGGATGTAGAATGATTCGAAAGGAAGTGCCCGATGCCCAGTCGTGCGGCGTGGGTCGAGATTGACCTTGGGGCGATTGCCCACAACTATAGAGAAATTCGCAGACATACGCGCCCCGATGCAAAGCTCTGCGCCGTGGTCAAGGCAGATGCCTACGGACACGGCGCAATTGCCGTTGCGCGCAAGGCGATCGCGGCGGGTGCGGAGTATCTCGCGGTCGCGACGATCTCCGAGGCGATGAAGCTGCGTGAGGCAGGCTTTACAACGCCGCTGCTCATCCTCGGTCTCACGAAGCCGGACAGCTCCTTCGACATCGTAGATGCAGACCTCACACAGACGGTCTGCCGTCTCGATCTCGTGCAGGCACTCTCAGCGGAGGCGGTCGCACAGGGCAAGCGGGTCAAGGTCCATCTCGCTGTCGATACGGGACTCGGGCGCATCGGCGTTCACCCTGCAGAAGCCGCCGCCTTTGCGCGTGCGGTCACGGCACTGCCGGGGATTGAGCTTGAGGGGATTTTCTCTCATTTTGCACTCGCAGATATCACGGACAAAACCTATACGATGGAGCAGATCCGCCGTTTTCAGGAGGCGTGCGATGCGGTTGCGGCAGCAGGGATTGCGATTCCAATTCGCCACATCGCAGAGTCCGCAGCGATCCTCGATCTGCCGGATGTACACTTCGACATGGTGCGTGCGGGCATCCTGCAGTACGGGCTCTGGCCGTCGGACGAAGTGACGCGCCCGCTTCATCTGCGTCCAGCGATGAAGTTCTGCGCGCGCATTGTTTACATCAAGACGATTCCTCCCGGCACGTCCATCGGATACGGACGGAATTTTATCGCACAGCGCGAGAGCCGAATCGCGACGATCTCAGTCGGCTATGCAGACGGCTATCTGCGCGCATATGCGGGCGGCTGCGTGGAGGTCCGCGGCAAACGCGCGCCGATCGCGGGACGCATCTGCATGGATCAGTGCATGATCGACATTACGGACATCCCCGAGGCGAAGCTCGGCGACCGCGTAACACTCTTTGGTTCGGAGACGCTGACGGCGGACGATCTCGCCCGCCTCGCGAATACGATCAGCTATGAGGTGCTCTGCCTCGTCTCAAAGCACGTCTCACGCATCTATGTGGAGTGACCGCGAACATCTTATCCCCGCAAATCTGCGGGGATTTTTCTTTGGATGCGATCATTCTTATTTGTGAAATCCGTCTCTTTGTGATAGAATGCCCCCTCGTGCAAGGAGACGATATAGCAAGCAAAACAACAAACTTGCACCCCCCCCACAATAGCAACGCCTCACAGGAATAACACCGATATTTTTACACAAAGACGAAATAGCTATTCAGAAAGGCGAATCATGGTATTTTGTAGGCAAATTGTAGACAAAGAAAAATAGAGGGGGCGGCGTACGATACGCTGTCCCCTCTATCTTACTAATCAAACTGCCGAAAAAATGTGTCCAAAAGTTCTTGTAGTCGTCGTCGTTCCTCCTCGTTTAGTTTATACGTTTTCCCTCTAAAGATCACTCCGTCCATTTCGATATCACTGGCGATATCATGCACTAGATTGATTCCTTTTGCAGGTGGGTCTTTTCGTATGAGCTTATCAACAGGGATATCGAAGAAGTAGGCGAGCCTCTCGATTCTCCCCACATCTTTAAGCTGCCCGAGTTCATAGTTTTGGTATGCTGACCGGGAAACACCAAGCTGATCGGCTACCTCTTTTTGCGTCAGTTTCTTTCCACGCCTTAATTCTCGCAGGAGTTTCCCGTCTATCCTGGTAAGCGGTACAACTTTCACAGGGGTAATCTCGTGTACGGGGCTTGTGGTAATCCCATATCTCTCCATCCACTCGTCCCATTCGGGAGGCGTTTGCACTCTGCGCCCACGATAAGACGACGCTGACGATTGGTAAGCTTTCGCGATGTTGCTACATCGGAGAGAGCAATATTTTCTTCGTGCACTCCCTGCAGGGATTACGCCACCACACACTCTGCACGGCTCAGGTATTTTTTCGTTCTCCGCCCTTTTCTTGGCTTTATGCTTTCGGACAGATTCTCTCCTACGCTCTATTTTACAATCTGGGCAAAACAAGGCATGCGGCGCCCCAATAAATGAGGCTCCACACGCCATACAGCGATGTTCTATTTTTTTCATTGTCCCAATGTCTCAATCAATTTGAGGCGCTGCCCCACGGTCATTTCCTCGACCTTCCTGCTCAGGGCATTGCGCTCCTCCTTTGTTCCTATTGCCGTGTCCAAAACATCGAGATGTAGTCCGCGAATCTTGCGGCGGTCGATTACGCTGCCGCAGATTGCCTCTCCAAGAATCAACAACTCATTCTCCGAAAACTCTGGCAGGGTTTCGAGGTCGAGCATCATTTGATACCGCTCGACGATCTCGCCGAGACGGGCGGAAAAGCTTCCGCCATTTTCCTTCATCGTGGATTCAAGTGCAATGAGCGGTTCGTTCATATACACCTGTTTTGTTTTTGCCATTTTGATCTCCTCCTTATGCTTGCAATCCTCTTTCTTTGAGTCGGAGTTCTGCGCTCTTGCGCATCAGCGTTACATATCGCTCCTGCTCAGGTGATTCATACTTCCCTGCGAAACTGTCCGCCCACGCGATGGTATCACGGCAGTTCTGCGGCTCTTCCCGTTCCAGCTCAGCAAGGAGACGGCGATTCTCCTGCGCGAAAACCACATCAACAGCCTCGCTCGGAACTTTATTCCAGTCAACCATGTTTGATATCCTCCTTTAGGTAACGGGAGGGGCTTGTGCCCCTCCCTCTTCTTTACGCCACTTCAAGAATGCAAGCACTGCGGAAACCGTGGTGCCCCGCCAATGTAATCCTTGTAGTCCTCCTTGCACTCCTCGTGCAAGGAGTTACATACTCGGTAGTCTGCGACTATTCCCCAATCGCAAGCCCCGTCCTCTTCACACCACTCAGGGTCGTAGTCGTCGAGGATATCCCAGAATACTTCGTATACGGGGATAAACCCGTCCTCATCTGCCTCATCATCGGGGCAGAACGCGTCGGCGACGTAATACCCGCGAGAGTCTGCGGGTCCATCGATGTAGGCCTCCTGCATAAGGACGAAGCGCTTTCCGTTCTCATGTGCGCAGTCATGCTCGAATTTCATTTTGATTTCCTCCTCTTTCTTTTGGCTTTCGCCCTTGACCTTTATCTTGATTATATTATAGCAGGTATATACATACTTGTCAATAGTATATATACATATTTTTTCATTTTTATGGTTATATTTTGGAGGCATAAAAAAATAAGCCCCAGAGCCGTAGCCCCGGGGCGATGAATTACCACTCTATGATATTGTATGTTACCGTCGCGCCCTTGTAGCGGGAGCCGTCGAAGTGAGCAAGAGCCTCAAAGCGTCCCTGCTCGTAACCGATCGACATGAGTGCCTTGCCGTCAATGACGGATGCCCCCGCCTTGATTCGATGATCTTTTCGGAGGTTGATCTTGTATACGTCGACTTTCTGCTCCTCCGCGGGGAGGTCTTTGCCGTCCTTATCCTTTGTGATCGGCGTAACGACCGTACGATCGGATTTCTCCCTCGCCGCCTTTGGCAGCGTCGGGTCGTCCGTCCTGATCTGCCGCTCTACCACCTGCGCAGCACGCTCGACGGTAGGTGCGCTGACATGGTACGTCACCGTAGGTGCACGCTGTCCCGCCTGTGCCTCTGCGAGGCGCTTTTGGAGTGCCTGTGCGTTGGCGCGTGAGATGTCGAGCTGCGCCCGCAGTGCTGCGGTATCCTGCGTCTGCTCCTGCGTCATGACGGCGGGCTTTTCCGCCGCCGTCTGATCTGCAGAGTTCCGACCAATGGCGTACGCAATGCCGACAAGCAGGAGACACAGGATCACCAGCAGGGCTGTTTTGTGCTCCCTCACCTTCTGTTTGACCCGGTCAAGCATGGTTTACACCTCCCCTCCGTGTTATGCGTAATCGGTCACCCCGCGTGCAATGGCGCGTGCGAAATCATCCTGTCTGTCTCTCAGCAACGCTTCATCCTCCTCGTTGCTGATAAAGGCAAGCTCCACGAGGACGGCGGGCATGTCCGTCGCACGCAGTACGGTAAGCCCGGGACGCTCTTTCAGACCGCGATCCACTGTGCCGAGACTATCAACGATCTGCCGCTGGATGCAGTCGGCGAGACGTTCGGCGCGGCCGCCGAGGTTGTGCACGAGCGTCTCCGTGCCCTGTGCGCTTGTATTCCCCGCGCTGTTGCAGTGGATGGACACAAAGATATCCGCTGTCCACTGATTGGCGCAGTCACACACGGAGCAGTCCTGCCGATCTGCATAGTCGCTGTCCCAGTTGAGGTTATCGCTCTGCCACATGCGCACCTCATAGCCGACGGCTTCGAGGTAGCCTTTTACGAGTTCTCCGACCGCCGCCGCCACGTCACACTCACGCAGGCCTGTGATGGGGCTCACTGCACCGCTGTCATGCACAAGGTCATGCCCGGGATTCAAAAATACTTTCATTTGTCATTCCCTCCTTTTCCAATGCCGCCTTTGCGGCGTGCCATTTCGACAAGTGCCCCCGCCTCGTCAATCCCCGAACTCTGCATATTTTCGAGGATGGATATGAACTCGGTGAGCGAGAGATACCCAATGACAAGTGTCGCGGCAAACGCGGGCGCGTGTGCCTTCACCAGAATAAAGTCAAGCATCAACGCCGCAGAGACGACGCCGATGTAGGTGAGGATCTTCGGCACAAAACGCTTGCGCATGATGTCACTCTTGATATAGCCCGCACGACGGGCTTTTCTCACGTTCCGAAAGGCTTGCCACAAGGACGGCTGATCTGCACCCGTATCAACGAGATGTTGCCGCGAGAGCGATAACCACTTTGTCGCGAGGTCAAGACAGACCAGTGCAACAAATGCCACGAAAATCTGTGCATGATCTTCGTAGGCGATGGTGATGGCGATGGACAGTCCCACCTTTGTGCCCCATCCCTCCGTAAGACGCTGAATAACCGGCATAAAATCCATATGTTATCTCCTTTCTACACATACAAAAAGCCGCCATACGTTATGACGGCTGCTGTGCACGCTGTCTTATCCTGCGGTGTGTGTGACAACCCATTCCGCGACCTTTTCGCGGTAAGGCTCAGGTACAACGGGCAGGTTCTTCGTATTGTCCTCAGGCGCGAGTGCATACTTCCCGCCCTTCACGAGTATGCCGTATGCGACGACCATCCAGCTGTAGATGACTGCTGCCATGTTACTCACCTCCTTTCAGCTTTGCTTCGAGCGCGGCGAGGCGCGTCTGTATATTGACCATCCCCTCCATGACGGCAAGCTCCGTTTCGGGAATGGGCTGCACGTCCATTTCCTGTGGCTCTGTGTCCTCGGGCGGTGTCGGTGCCGGCTCTGGTTTTGGTCGCTCGACCTGCTCCCACTTGCTGCCGCGCCAGTAGAGGTCATAGCCCTCCTTTGCAGCAGGCGGCTTGGCCTCCGTCATGTAAGCGGGTATCTGCCACGCCCCAGAGATCGGCGATCTGTCGGTGTCGTCAAGCGTGCGCTCACCGATGTACTTGCCATCGGCAGCGTAGGCGTAGACTGTTTTTGTCATGTCGTACCTCCTCAATATTTGATCTGTGCGATCATCGTGAGCGCAGGCGGTTGGACGGTATCAGCCGCGCCGTAAATTGGGTTGGATTTCGAGGCGTCAAACCCAATAGCAATCGGTGCATTTTGATGTATCGTAGGATAGTCAGGTATTCCGTTCCTCTCTCCCTTTTCAGCTACGTATAATGCACCGCGCTCGTCAATCTCAAGCTCAGCGAGTAACTGCACACCTGCAACTGTTTTATGCTCTTTCTTCACGGACCACTCGCCCGTGATATTCGGTAGTCCCGCCTCCACGCTCTTGACGTTCTCCCCGCCCTGCAAGACGCGCCCTGTCATATTGGGCAGGGTCAGCTTGTCCTGTGCGCTGTCATATACGTACTTAGAGCAATCCTGCGCGTACTGCTCCGCTGTGACGATCATGCCCGCCTCCTGCACCCACGCAAGGAGGCGGGGGTACTCCGATGCTTTGACAGTCGCACCATTTGCCTTGATATATCCATCGCGCAGTGTCGGGCGCAGGATGATGTCGCCCACACGCGCGCCGTCGCGCACGTCGTCCACAATCCAGACGGCATTGCCGTCTTGTATGAGTTGTCCCGCTTTTGTCGTCATGTATTACGCTCCTTTCGCCTGCGCAAAGGAGCGCAGGACTTAATATCTAATGATCGGCATGAGTTTGATTGCGGCGGGTTGTACTGTTTCTGACGCGCCGTAGACGGGGCTA
The DNA here is from genome assembly GCF_001717585.1 of Selenomonas sp. oral taxon 920. NCBI lineage: Bacteria > Bacillati > Bacillota > Negativicutes > Selenomonadales > Selenomonadaceae > Selenomonas > Selenomonas sp. oral taxon 920. The sequence continues at coordinate 685,010 of NZ_CP017042.1, read as the reverse complement.
GAACGCGAAGCGTCAAATATGGTTTTATGTATTTGTGACGATTTTTCCGTTACATAATATGGCACGTAATTTCTCCCTTCGTGGTCGAAACACCCGGCCCATTCGTTCAGATCGTGGTATCTTGCGACAAATGCACCCGTAATATTCGGCAGCCCCGCCGCGATGCTCGCCCCTGCGCCATCCCCCGCAAACTGCACCATCCGATCTGTCCAGTTCGGCAGCACCATTGTCACCGCGCCATCGCCGCGCCCGAACAGTCCCGCATTGGCGGTCACGTCGTCCGTCCATAGGTCATGCTTGTCTGCCAGTGCTACAAGGCGCGGATAGTCCGCACGCTGCACTGTTGCGCCATTGCACTTGACGTAACCTGCAGGGAGATATAGAGACCCGCGCACCACTCCGACGGGCGTGCCGTCGCGCAGATCGTCAACAATCCAGACGGCCGTACCGTCATGGATAATTACCCCCCATTTTCGATTGTTTGTTTGATTTTATCCGGCAGCTCTGCACCCGTTGTACCCGCCTTGACGCATTCGAGCCGCGCCCACGATGGCAGGTGCTTGCTGTACGCAATGTCGCCGACAGTGTAGGCGCGGCTGCGCTGGAGGATTGCGATGCTTGCGTTTGAGATTTCCGTGCGCATTTCGGCACCTTGCGTCTGCGGGACGTATTCAGCGGAGAGTTTCTGTTTGATCTCATCCGCCGCCGACGCAAGCACGGTGTTCATTCGTTCCGCCATCTCCCGTGCCGCCGCCTCGCTACCCTTTGCAGCTGATTCAGCCCCCGCCGCCGCAGATGCGCTTTGTTGTGCGGCAAGGAGCTGCGCAGATACATCGACACCCGTCTGGAATATTTTTGCAATCAGATCGGCGGGGTCAACGTCAGAGCTGATCGCGACACGCACGGTGCGCTCAACAATCTCCGCGAGTTGCTGTATCTGCATCTCCTGTCGATCAAGCTGCGCCTCTATGTCCTCTGCAAAAAACGGCCCTTGGCTTGTCAAATTGAGTGGCTGCGTGTATGGGATTTGCCTCTGAATTGTAATCTTCCATCCGTGCGGCAAAGGCTGCACTCCACTCTTTGGATAACGGACAACCTTATCATTCAGAGACAGCGTAAAATCTGTCGTTGCATTTTCTTGCCCGTGTTCATTTGTCAGGGTGACTACGACATTATTCACATCCTCTGCATTGAGCAGAAATGTAAAAGGGAAAACGGTTGTAACACCGTTTCCCCCATACGTATTCTTTACGTTCGGATTTTCAACAGTCATGTTGATGCCTCCTATTTCTGTTTTAGTTTCTTGTCCAGAATCGTCTTTGCGATAAACTCCCGCAGGTCATCCGGATTGTTCAGACGGTAGTTATCGGTCATAAAGCGTGCTGTATTCCAGAAACCATCCGTCAGCGTGTCGGGAACTGCATACATTGTGCCTGCAACTCCTTTTGTCAGCGCACGTCCAAAATCAATTGCGTCAATCTTGGACTTGTCGCTTTGCAAAGAATGTGCCATCTGGATCGGGTCGGTGAGTCGTCCAACAGCTGCGAATACAACGCCGCTATTGCGCCCCTGCTGCAGCTTCCCCGTAATCATCCCCTGCACAATCTCACCAGCCATGTTGATCACAGGGAATCCGCTTGCAACGCTGCCGATAGAGTTCGCCGCCCATTGTTTCAAGAACTTCCGGTACCACTCATCTTTATCTTTCTTATCACCACTCCCCGCTGAAATCGCCTCAAGGCTCTGCCTGATCACCGTCTCAATTGCGGCCATCGCAACAAAACGGAACAGATAGGAGCGCACGAACGCAGAATAACGCTCGACAAAGTTGGTCTTGTGTTTGTCATAACGCCCCGCATAATACTTCTCCCACACCGCATTCATCTGTGCGTTGAAGAAGCTAAAGAATGGCGTAAACGCCTTGACAAGTCCACTCTGCGAACGCTGTACCGCAGATCGGTCAATCGAATCCGCAGAACCAAAGATCGAACGTACTGCCTCGTGGGCTTCTCTGTGCGCACGCTCACGGGCAATAATCTCATCTGCACCGTCGATCAGCTCTTTGTTATACCGCTCCTGATATGTCCAGTAATAAGTCGGTATGCTGCAAAGCATATCCGTCTCCTCCATGAGCCATGTCCCATACTTGACAAGAAATTTACGGACAGAATATTTCCCGCCGAAAACGTCTTTCCCTTTGGTATTAAGATCACGGTCCATGTTGTGCGCACGGTTCCGCATAAACGCCGAATCATTGAGCACGAATTGACGTATCCTCTGCGGATGACGAAGGTACTGCAGCATTGCCAGAATCGCATTAGCGGTTCCGAGTCGGTCTGCCATCGGCATAATATTGGATGCGTTGAGAAGTGCAGTCGATACACGGAACGCCATAATCGCCGTCACCGTGTTCGCGCGCCACTCCTCCGCTTTAGTCTCAATGTAAAGATTGTTATTCATTGGCTCTTGCCACACGCTTTCAACCCATCGTTTCAGGCTGTCATACGCGTCTTTACCGAGCGACTGTAATATCGGCTCTTTGACCGCCGAATGACTCATCAGCTTATAGACATCACGACAGGCAAGACGCATCGTCGCAATATGGATTTGCTGATCAATGTGGCGATACATGACATCCAAAGAGAGGTCAAGTGGCCGCCCCAGCGGAGCCCCGTTTGCACGGTTCTTCGTTGAGCCCATTCCAGACCCAAACGCCATAGCGCCGCCAACCGATTCGGCGACAGTTGCAAGCTCCTGATCTGCTGCACGCTCAGAACGCTTCGGGTCATACCGAATCGGATAGTACCCGCCGCGAATGGTCAGCGGCTCTCCCGTCGACGCCTCGATCGTAAATTCATCCGGTGCAACACGCTTCATCGGCGTGCCGGTGGTCTTTTCGACGACCTCATTGACCGCATCGCCGTGCTCATTGAGATAATCCCAAATCTCCTGCACAAATGCCCAGTCTTTCTTGGTCATCGTCTTTGCAAAAATCTCCTCAACGTCATTCTCCGTGTATGGAGTTTTTGTCGAGAGACCTGCGACAAGACGGGAACGGTTGCCCTTATTTCCCCAGTTGAGCGCCATCGAAAGCACGTTTTCCTTCGTCAGTTCTGTGCCATCCGTGAGGTTTATCCCGAGTTTCTTGCTCCACGCTTTGCGCCTCTCTTTCTGCGTGTAGTATTGTCCGATGATCACCTCCAATCGCTTGGCGTTCTTTTCAAGCGCCTCTGTTTTTTTCTCCTGTGCGTCAAAGAGTGTGTTGTAGAGATAATCCACAATCGCACCGCTCTTGCCGCCGATGACCTTGAGCATTGTTTCCGGCTTCAAAAGCTGCACCATATAGGCGTGAGCTTCTTTTCCGCCGTCCTGCTCACCGATATGCTCCTCATAGTTCTGATACATACGAGCCGCGACCTCATCGATATTCTCACCCGATATGAGGAGCGTATTCTTGTTGCGCCCTGTCACATAGAGAAATTCGATGAGCATACGAAGATCACGGAGTTCCTGCATGGAGAGCTGTGTGTATTTACGCTGTTTGTCCCGCGCAGTTGCGGCAGAGGAAAGCCAATCGGGAATCTCCACGCCGTCAAGCCCATCATTGGAATTCTTGAGTTCCTCCATGAGTGCCGGCCAACTCCGCACACCATCTCCCATAAGAGGCATCCCATCGGAGCGGCGCAGGTCAAACACATACATCAGATGATGAATGAAATAACGGTGATTTCCGTCGATCTTGGCGGTCTTGTCATTGGCAAGATTCTTTTCCCGACGGGCAAAGTATTTCACAAGACGATCAAGCTCACGTTTCAGCTTGACACTCTCATGCGTCATTGCCTCCATTGCAAGCTGTCGGGTCTTTGCCGCTCGTGCCGCCGCAAGGTCTTTGTCTCCTGTATCCTCCTTCTCAATGCCGTTATTCTTGCGGAGCATATTTGTGAGATGACGTTCCGCCTCCTTTGCGGCGCTCTGTACCTGCCGCATCCAATGGCGCGTATTTGTTGCCTCATGGATGGGCGCATCTTCAAGATGCTGCTGTGCATATGCACGCATCGCAGCAACCCTGCCGGCCGCCGAATCGCGGAGACTGCGTACGGCTTCGAGGTTCTGCGCCGCAGAGAGTTTGAGTCGGTTAAATGCCTCCCCGAACTTCTCACGCATCTTTGCGCGATCTTCCTCTCCTGATTCTTTTGCGGAAGAGAGGAGTGCCCGCAGATCATCAATTTCCTTTGCTTGCTTCTCCTGCCAGCGGAACGCGTATTTGAGAGCCGTCACCGCCTTTTCAAGCGGCGCATCCTCCTCACGTTCGAGCGCACGGACGACACCGATCATTGCGTCCTTGAGCCGCTGCGGTGCGTTGTCATACGCCTTGATATACTCGTTTAGGAGCTCTCCTTCAAGAGCTGTCTGACGCGCAGTATATTCCTCGCTTGCAAGCAGTTCTTCCGCACGCTGCGCAATCGTCTCGGCGTTGGGCATCTCCGCTTTGTAGCGTTCCCGCTCCTCGCGCATCTGACGATTGTATGCTGCATCGAATCCGCCGCCCGCGTCCTTGAGTGCCTTTTCATACGCCTCCACCGTCGGATAATAGCCGCTTGCGATAACCTGACCAACGCCGAAGGTCTCCGCCACCGCCTCCGCCTGCCAAACGGGATTCTCCCGCATCTCGACTTTCAGCTGCGCTTCGTAGTCCTTCATGTGCGCGTCAACGTCGCGTCCCTGCATCTCACGGATGAGCTCTTTGAGCAGCGTTTCCTTTGCGCGCTCCTTCGCCTCCGTTTCCCACTGAATCATGGTCTCCGCAGAGTCCGCAGTCAGCAGTTCGGGGTCAATCTTTTGGAGTCGCTGCGCACGTTTGACAACAGCAGCCGCCTCGATCTCCTCATCTGTTGCGATCATCCGCGCCATGATTGCCTCAACCTCCGCAGAGGCACGCACACCCGCACCCGTGACATCCTTATAAATACGTGTCAGCCACGCTTTGAAACGACGGAACACGGCACGCAA